>CAJTSP010000057.1:0-14552 GCA_910578965.1 uncultured Oscillospiraceae bacterium | reverse complement strand
CCGGCTGGCCAGGCCGGAGTTGGCCTTTAAGAAGTCGGCCATCTCTTTGCTGTAGCCCGCCAGCACCACCACCAGCTCGTCCCGGTGATCCTCCATCCCCTTTACAAGGGTGTCGATGGCCTCCAGGCCAAACGAATCCTCCCGGCCGCGGTAAAGGCTGTAGGCCTCGTCGATAAACAGCACCCCGCCCAGCGCCGAGGCGATCACCTGGTTGGTCTGGGGCGCGGTGTGGCCCACATACCGGCCCACCAGATCGGCCCGGCTCACCTCCACTAACTGCCCGCCCCGCAGCGCGCCGATGGCCTTGAGATATTTTGCCACGATGCGGGCAATGGTAGTCTTGCCGGTGCCGGGGTTGCCGGTGTAGATCATGTGCATCGAGAGGCTGGCCGCCTTCATCCCCATGGCACGGCGGCGCTTTTGTACCTGCACGTTGTCCGCCAGGCCCAGCACATAATCCTTAACTGCGTCCAAGCCTACGATGCTATCCAGCTCGGCCCGCACCTGATCCATCGCGCCGGCATACCCGCCGGGCAACAGGTCCAAAAGGGGCAGCTCCCCGCCCTCGCCGAGCCGTGCCAGGACCCGGCCGTTTTCGGCCCTCAGAACGGCCGAGGTGCCGGCGGGAGGGTCCTGCTCAAGCTTATACTGGCTAAGCGCCCGGAAGATCGTATCGCAAAAGCCGAGGATCGGCTCGACCCCCTTTTCGCGGCTGTACTGCGCCGCTGCAAGCTCCTGCATCCCCTCGCCGGCCGTGAGGGCCAGCCCCAGCCGGGCCGAGCATTTTTGCGCAAGCTCATCCCATTGCTTTGCCGCCAGCGCGGCGAGGCTCTCGGGGGTAAACTCACCGGTGGCACAGACATCCCCTACCGCATCGACAAAATCCGCCCCGAACCGGTCGGCCAGGGCTCCCTGCCCCTTGTGGCTGAAAAAAACCAAAAACTTGCCCCGCGGGGTAAGGTGGGAGACGGCGTTTGGCACCAGGGCGGTGCCGGCCTCCACCAGCACCCCCTTTTGCACCACATACCGGCTGGCCAGCTCGGCCCGGCCCCGCACCACCAGCGCTGCCAGCAGGTTGAGGTAAGCCGGGTGGCAGGCCTCATAATGGTCGAACGCAACGATCCTGCCCGGGGCGCTGAGAGCCGCGTAAAGGTCCTGCAAAAAGAGCTTTTCCTGCGCGGGGCCAGGGTAGAGCGCAAGGTCCACCCAAGCAATACCCTCGCCGGGCAGCACCCCCCGCTTGGCCAGCCGCTGTACCGTGCAGCGCAGCGCATGGTGGCGGCCGGTACCCTCAGCCCCGCAGAGCAGCAGCACGTTGGCCGCAGCCTCGCCCACCGTACCCATCACAAACGGCCGCTTAAAGGCCAATACCAGCTTTTTGACAAATCCTTCCTGGCCCAGCACCTCGCCGGCCAATTCCTCCGCAAGGCCGTCAAACTGCTCGGCAGCGGGCTGCTCCGTGCCGGCCCGGGGCTCGATCAGACCGTCGGCCGCCAGCTCCCGGGCTATGGCGCTGCTCATGGCGGCGATCTCGTCCGCCTGTTTTTGCAGCGCGCGGTCGAGCTCCCGGCTGTTTTTTTGCAATTTCTGCAGGCCTGCATCCTGCCCGGCCGGCCCTGCCTTTGCACCGCCCCGGGCGGGTTTCGCCGCCGGCGCAGGCTTTGGATTTGCGCTCCCGGCAGGGGCGGCCGCGCCGCCCTGAACCGGTTTTACGCCGGGCGCAGGCTTCGTACCCGCCGGCTTTTTGGGGCGGGCCTGCAATGCATCCAGCTCCTTTTGCATACCGGCCAGGGCCTCCCTTGCTTTTTTGCCCTCGCTTTTTTCCAGCGAGGAGGGGCTCAGCCGCCCTCCAGCGCCAAATACACTGTTCATCAGGCTTTCCCAATCGTTTGCTGCCATCCGGTTGCCTCCCTCCCGGCCGCGCGCTGCCCGGCCCCTGCTGGACGTCGCCTGCTTTTAGCGGCGATATCCCTTTTAACAGCATCCCCTTGCGGCCCTGTATTCCGGTATGTTATTATATCATATTTTTGAGCGCCGCAACAGGCCGCGAGGCAAAAGCGGTATTTCCCGCAATCCAAAGGGGCCCCTCCTGCGGGCCTGAAATCGCCAGGTTTTTGCAGCAAAGCCCCGCGGCATGCTCCTGGGCGCGACCCTGCCGCCTAAGGGGCGGGATACAAAATGCCTGGCCCTTTCACATTTTTTTCACCGCAAGGTGATGCGTTTTTCACAAACACGCGGTATACTATGTACCAGAGAACCCAAAAAGGGACCTTTTGCCCCTGCTGCCGCACGTTTGCGGGGGCAAGGGGCAAACGCAGGGCCGCAGGCTTTTCATCATCTGCCGTTTTCTGCGGCAACGGTTCCTTTTACAGGAAAGGGAGAAGGACATATGGCAAACAACTGGGAATACGATTATGCAGACCTTTACCGGCAGAGCCCGATGGCCTCGGGCATGCCCACGCCGGCCGAGCCGGCTATATCCCCCGCACCTCAAAAGCCGGGGCGCAAGGGCGGGGCAGCCAAGCGGGTGCTGGGCGGCCTCTTAACCCTGGTGCTCTGTGCAGCAATGGGCTTTGGGGGCGGATATCTCGGCGGACAGGCGAGCCTGCGCAGCGCGCCGGCCGCTCCGCCGGCCGCGACCCCCGTGCCGGACGCCGCAGCCCCCGCCCCCAACACCGGAAGCGGCAGCCTGTCTGCTGCAGCGGCGGGCGGTAGCCTGATAAACGTTTCAGCCAAGGTAACGCCCAGCGTGGTGGCGGTTACCACCGAACAGGTAACCACCAACGGCTACTGGGGCCAGTTTGTCGAGAGCGGCGCAGGCAGCGGGGTGGTAATCCGGGAGGACGGCTACATTATTACCAACAACCACGTCGTGAGCGGGGCGTCCAGCATCAAGGTAACCATGAGCGACGATACCGAGTACAGCGCCACGGTGGTAGGCGGCGATTCCCGCAGCGACATTGCGGTCCTCAAAATTGACGCCGCCGGCCTGACCCCGGCCACAATCGGCAACAGCGACCATCTGGCCGTAGGCCAGACGGTACTGGCGGTAGGCAACCCGCTGGGTGTACTGGGCGGCACCGTAACCAACGGTATCGTATCGGCGCTCAACCGTGAGATGAATGTGGATGGCACCCTAATGAACCTGATCCAGACCAACGCGGCGGTAAGCCCCGGCAACAGCGGCGGCGGCCTGTTTACCGAAAGCGGCGAGCTGATCGGCATCGTAAACGCCAAATCCCGCGGCGAAAACGCCGAGGGGTTGGGGTTTGCCATCCCCATCAACACGGCCATGGCCACCGCCAACGACCTGATCGACACCGGCTATGTAACCGGCCGGCCAGCGCTGGGCATTACCGTGATTACCATCAAGGACGCGCAGACCGCCGCGCAGTACGCGGTAACCGCACCGGGCGTTTACATCCAGGCGGTGGATGAGGGCGGCGCGGCCGACCTGGCCGGCCTTGAGCCCGGCGACCGGTTTGTAAGCGTGGATGACCAGATGATTGAGACTTCCTCGGATCTGACCAACCTTTTAAGCACCTATCAGGTAGGCGATACGGTTACCGTACAGGTGAGCCGCAACCGCCAGTTGATTACGGCCGAGGTGACCCTGGGCGAGATGGCGGGCTGAGCGCGCCGGCACGCCCTTTTTGAAAAAACAAAATATCCCCTGATAAAAAAGCCGCGCTGGGGCCGCCTTCTGATTGTGAAGGCGGCCCCAGCGTTTTTTGCTGTATAGGGTACAAGGGGGTTTGCGGCGTTCCCTCATTGGATGAAACCAACTGTTTCGGCGGAATATTTGTAAATATTTCAGAAAACTATGATATTATTTCTGAAAACATTCTATATTTCCGAGATATTGTTGAATTTATGAAAATAAATTTCGTTTCTTTAGACAAAGAGGCCGTCAAACCATGCATTTTTCGTCACAATTCCGTATTTCATGCAGGCTGGTTACTGTAACACAAAAACTCTTTTATAATATTTTCAGGCCCTACAGCAGTGGCCGCACGCTGCCTCCTTCCATCATAGAGGAGGTGAAAATAATCTCCCGATTGCTGAGATTGGGCGTTTTTACCCGTTCCAAAAGGCAGTTCACCGCCTTTTCGCCCGAGCTTACGGGGTTTTGGGTAATGTGATGCGGCGGCACACTGAACAACTCGGAATTGCTCACATTCCCGTAGCCGATCAGTGAAATGTCCTCGGGTACGCGGATCTTGTGCCGCAGCAAAAATTTCATCGCACCCACCATAATCAGATCGTTCATGGCAACGATCGCGGTGGGGCGGGGCGATTGTTCCAACAGGTAGCGTGCGCCATACAGCCCGGTCCGTTCGGAGTAATCCCCCTCGTAGCGATAAGGATAGCCCTGTGCGTTTTCCACCCCAATCTCCCGCAGGGCCTGAAAAAAGCCCTCGGCACGCTCGCGCCCGGTAGACACGCAGGTGTTTCCATTGATTACGCCAATGCGGGTGTGCCCCAGGTTGAGCAGGTAGCGCGTCATCATCTCAGCGCCGGCGATATTGTCTGTATCAATAAAATCGCATTTCAGCGAAGCGCCGGCGATTTTCCGATTCATCAGCACCAGGGGCGTGTGGTGGCTGATGCTGCAAATGAGTTCATCATTTCCGCCGGCTGTGTTGAGGATGATCCCGGCCGCGTTGCATTTTTGCAGCAGCAACAGATATTCGCGCTCCTTGGCGGAGTCCTCGTCCGTAACGCCCACCAGCAGGGAGTAGCCTTGATTCCGCACCCGTTCACCCACAACCTTGATTAGCTGGATGATGAAATTGTTGCTGATGTCTGAAATGATCAGGCCGATCATCAGCCTGCGGTCGGTTTTTTTGCGCTGCCGGGAGCGCGGGTCGTAGGAATACTGCTGCAGCGCCGCGCGCACCCGCGCCTCCGCCTGCGGCGTAACATTCCCCTTTTGGTTCAGCACCCGGGACACAGTCGCCGCCGAAACGCCGGCAGCCTGCGCAATATCCCGAATCGTCACTTCAGCCATACGGCCATCCCCTTCCCCCGTTAAGTTTGAGCAAAGTATAGCATCCGGGTAAAAGGAAGTCAAACAGGCCTTACGGCCGGCATCTCAGCGGCACCATGCGGTATATGGGCCCGTCAAGCGCCGCATGCAAAACCCAAAACGCCCATTAAAACACACAAAGGAGGTGATCGCATGGACGCCGGATTGTTGGATGTATATCTGTTTGTGTACGGCTCATTTATTGCCCTGGCAAGCGCAAGCATCGTGATGTTCATCAACCTGTACCGCAAAAAGAACTCCGGTAAATAAAAAACCTGCAGTGAGGAGGAAGCTTTACCATGACCACGATCACCGTTGTCTTTATCCTGTATCTGATTTTGATGCTGGGCGTTTCGCTGTATGCGGGCCGCAGCAAGATCAAAGGTTCGGAAGACTTTTTTCTGGGAGGGCGCAAGGTGGGCGGCCTGGCCACCGGCCTGAGCGCTGCGGCCAGCGGCAGGAGCGGCGGGACCATGCTTGGCAACGCCGGCCTTGCGTTTATGTTTGGGTTTCATGCCCTGTGGCTGTCGATCGGGTTTACCCTGGTGGAGTTTTTTGGAGTAAAATTCCTGGCGCCTAAACTGCGCCGATACTCTGCCAAACACAAATGCCTTACCGTATCGGATTATCTGTCTTCCCGTTTTGGCGACGACGATAAAAACCGTATCCGCACCGTTACATCCATCATCATCCTTGTGTTTATGGCCGTTTATCTGGCCAGCCAGCTTCTGGCCATGCGGCTGGTATTCACCTCGATCCTTGGCTGGCCTGCCGCCCTGGGCATTCTTGTTGCCGCGGTAACCATTGCCCTGTACTGCTTTTTTGGCGGATATGTTGCGGTGGTGTGGACCGATGTGATCCAGGCGATTTTGATGATCGTTGCCCTCATTGGCATCCCCATTGTGGCGCTGTCCCATCTGGGTGGGCTGAGCGGCTTGTACGAGGCGTTAAAGGCGATTGAGCCGTCCCTGACAAACCTGCTGCCTGAGGGCCGTTACTCCTGGGTTCTGGGCCAGGTTGTTGGCGTAGGGCTGATGCAGTTCGGCCTGATCCATACGGTAGTGCGCTGGATGAGCGCCGGCAGCACAGAGGAACTGGAGCTTGCCGCCCCGGTAGACCTGATCACCAACTCAATCGTATGCTTTGGCGGCATGCTTGTGGGCTGGTGCGGGCGCGCCATGTTCCAAACGGTAGAAAAGCTGATTGAGGCTAACTCCGAAATGGTGTTTTTAAACGTGACCTTCGCGCTGCTGCCCAGCATTGTAGCGGGTGTGGCTGTTTCGGCCGTGTTTGCCGCAGTAATGTCCTCGGCGGATTCCCAATTGATGGTGGCGTCCTCCTGCTTAATGAGCGATCTGTACCAGAAGGTACTGCATAAGGGCAAAGCGCTTACCGACAAGCAGCTTACCTGGGGCGGCCGGATCAGCGTGCTGGCCATTATGCTGTTTGCCTACATCTGGGCCATGAACGCCTCGGACGGCGTGTATCTGCTTACCGTGTTTGCCGGCGCGGTGCTTGCAGGCGGTATCGGTATCCCCATGGTGATCTCGCTTGTGTGGCGCGGCACAACCAAAGCAGGGTTTTATGCCGGAATGATCGCCGGCACGCTGACCGCTGTTATCTGGAAATATAGCGGCCTGACCAGTATCCTTACCGAGGCCATGATGGCCATCATCGTTTCCGGGCTGGCGGTGTATATCGTGTCGCTGTGTACAAAACCCGCACCGCAGCAGGAGCTGGATCGGATTTTTACCGACCTTAATGAGGATTAAGCCCCGCCCGAAAAGGCGCCCGCAGGCCGGACAGCCACCGGCAGCGAGCCTTGCAAATATACAAAGTAAAGGAGAATTTTCTTGATCCAAACGCATCTGATCGACCATGTCTTTTGTAAAATTGATCCAGAGGAATACCGGGCCCGCTTGGCTGCGGTACAAAAGCAAATGCAGGCGGAAGGCTTTGACGGGCTGCTGGTATACAGCAACCCCTGGCATATGTCCAATGTTTTCTGGCTCTCCGGTTACCGCTCTTTTGACGGCATCTTTCAGGACTATGCCATGCTGCTGATCCCCGCCGAGGGCGATATGACCCTGTTTTGTGAGCCAAACGTAATGCCCTACGCCCGGGACGAAAGCTGGATCGAAGATATACGGGACGGCCGGGCCCAGTGGAAACAGGCTTTAGTGGATTTTAAAGAACAAAAAAGGCCAAAAAAGATTGGCATTGCGGGGCACATGTTTTTTGCTCTGGAGTTCTGGCTGCCCATTGAGGAAGTGTTTCCACAGCAAACGCAGCCCACCGAGCTGTTGACCCGCCTGAAATGCATCAAAAGCGAAAAGGAGATACGCCTGATGCGGGCCGCCGGGCGGCTGGCAGATCAGAGCATGCGGGATTTGCAGCTGAATATCCGGGACGGCATGACCGAACGGGAGGCCGTACAGATCATGCACACCTCGCTGTTTCAGAACGGAGCAGACAGCCAGGCTTTCGATGTCATGGTGCAGTCCGGCATCAACGCGGGGCAGTATGTTGCGGCGCGCGCCCGGGATAAAAAGATCCGAAAGGGGGAATTGCTGCTGATCGACACCGGCGTCCGGTTTTTGAACTACGCCAGCGATATTGGCCGCGGCATTGCCTATGGCGAGGTAAGCGCCGAGCAGGAACGGCTGCTGGCCGTTGCGCTGCAGGCATGGGAGGCCGGGCTGCCCTACCTGAAACCGGGGCTGCCTTCCTCAATGGCCAGCAAAGCCATTGAGCAGGTACTTACCGAAAACGGCTTTGCCAGCGCCCACACCGCCGCCGGCAACCGTAAATGCGGCCACGGGCTTGGCAACGACCCGGAAGAAGAATATCCGCTGATGGGCCGGGCGGATCATATCCTACAGGAGAACATGACTCTCGCTTATGAATTAACCGTGCAGACCCCCGCGCTGGGCGGCTGCCGGGTGGAGGACAGCATTGTGATCCGGCAGGACGGCCCGGACTTTTTAAGCAACTATCCCCGCAACATCCATTGGGATTGACCCCGCGCGCAGCGATGCAAAAAACGCCAGGGCGGAAAGGCATGGCCTTTCCGCCCTGGCGTTTTTTGCGTTTCCTGTAAAAGCTCCGGCCGCAGCATATCTCCAGACCAGGTTTACCCTGCGTGCTGCGCGGCAAGCGACGCGGCCAGTTCGGCCAGCTGGCGGCGTACTTCGGCCGGCTCCACCACCTCGACCCCGCCGGCAAAGCCGGCCACCCAGCCCAAAAACTGGGGGCTTACCGCGGCCGGCACCGTAAGGTCAAAGCGGCCGTCCTCGCCCGGCAGCAGGGTCACTTCGGTGCCAAACCGGTCCAGCATGGGCCCCACCAGCTCGTTTTTGCAGCGCAGTTGTACCGGCTGCTCCTTCCCTCCAAACATGCCAAAGGTACGGCGGGCATAGGCGGCCATGTCAAAGTCCTCAAAAAATTCCCGCCCGGTGCGGGCGGCCTCGCAGGGCTCGATGCCGCTCATCTTGTCCACCCGGTAATGGCGGATGCCGCGGCCCTCTTCATGGGCGATCAGGTAATAGTTGTCGCTGTCCCACGCGAGGGCCCAGGGGCTTACCTGGTACCGCTCGCCGCCCCGCCGGGGCTGCTTTTGCTTTTGGAGGGTCCATTCCAGGTACAAAAAGCTGACCTGCTGGTTTTCGCTGATGGCGCTGTGCAGGGCGTCCACATTGTAGTAGATGCTCTCGTTCATGGTTTTGACCCGGTTTGCCACAAACACCTGCCGCTGCATCTGTTTGGCCTCGTGCTCGCTGGCAAGGCCCTCCAGCTTGTGGATAAGCTGCTCCGACTTGCGCCGTGTAATAAACCGGGAGGCCTGTACCGCGTCCATCAAAAGCTTCAGTTCGGGCAGCTCAAAGGTGCGGCTGGCCAGCCAGTAGCCGCCGCCCCGGCCCCGGGCCAGCTCGATATCATACCCTTCCTGCTGCAGGGCCAGGATATCGTTATAGACGCTTTTGCGCTCGGCGGCATAGCCCGCCTCCTCCAGCATCCGCAGCAGCGCGGGAGTGCTCAATCGGTGCTCGGAGTCGGTTTTGCAGGCAAGGATTTTAAGCAGGGCCAGCAGCCTTGCCTTTTGTCCCTCGGTGCGGGGCATGCCGCATCCCTCCTCTTTATTTGCGCCGGTCCTGGCGGCGGCAAGGCTGCAACCCCTCCCGGCGCGTGCCCGCTTTGCTGCGTTCAGGGAACCAGCCGCCGGCAGTCTGCCGCTTTTCGGGTTCCCCTGCCCTTTGCTTTCCGGCCTTGCCGCCGCTTATGCGCACCTTTTCAGCCCTTTTCTTCCTCCGGCTTTTTGTCAAAGGCGGCGCGGCGCTGGGTAGAGAGGGCAAACATCTCTTTGAGGGCCTCGGCGTCGCCGGTGGCCAGCCGTTCCTTAAGGGCCTGCAGGGTACTTGTAAACTGGTCGATCTCTGCAATGAGATTCTGCCGATTCCACAAAAACAGCTCGGCCCACATGCCGCCGTTGATCCGGGCGATGCGGGTGAGGTCCCGGAAGGAATCGCCGGTGTACTCGGCAAGGCGGCCGTTATCCGACGCGCACATCAGGCTGACCGCGATGGCGTGGGTAAGCTGGCTGACATAGCCGATCATCCGGTCGTGCTCGGCCGGGCTTAGCAGGCAGACATGGGCAAAGCCAAGGGTATCGGCCAGGGCCCGGGCAAACGCAATGCCGCGGGGGGTGTTTTGCCCGGTGGGGGTAATGATAAAGTTGGCGGGGAAAAAATCCACCAGTTCGGCGTTCTGCGCGCCGCTGAGTTCCCGGCCGGCCATGGGATGGCTGCCGATGAACTCGACCTCCTGGGGCAGCAGGGCCTGCAGCGGTTCCACCAGCCCCTGCTTGACGCCGGCCAGGTCGGTGATGAGGCAGCCGGGCTTGCAGCAGCGCCCCCACCGGCCGGCCCATTCCAGCATGGCGGAAGGGGTCTGGGCCAGGATGATGTAATCGGCCGCCGAGACAAGATCGGCATAGTCCGCGGTTTTGCCGGTTTGGATGTAGCCCTTTTGCAGGGCGGTCTCCAGATTGGGGCGGCTGCGGTTGACCCCGTCCACATGCAGGCCGGCCCGGGTAAGGCCCAGCGCGTACCGCGCGCCCAGCAGCCCCAGGCCCGCCACCAAAAAGCGATCGGTTTTTTGAAAGGTCACTCCTTTAACACCACCTTTGCGTTCAGGGCGTTCAGCACCGCAAAAAAGCCGGGCCAGCTTTTGCGTACCGCCTCGGCCCCGTGGATCTCGGCCCGCAGGCCGGCCGCCAGGGCCATCACGGCCAGCGACATGACCACCCGGTGGTCGTTGTGGCCCTCCAGCGGGCTGGGCAGAACTGGCCGGCCGCCGCGCAGCCGCACGGTATCCGGGGCGGCGGCCATCTTTACCCCAAATTTTTCCAGCTCCTTCTGCATGGCCTCGATCCGGTCGCTCTCTTTCAGGCGCAGCCGCCCGGCGTTGTAAATGACCGTTTCGCCCTCGCAAAAGGCGCCCAGCACCATCAGCACCGGGCCAAGGTCGGGGCAGCAGGCAAGGTCGATGTCGGCGGCGTGCAGGGCGCTTTTTTCAAACCGCACCGCGTCGCCCTGGCGGGAAAACACCGCGCCGCACCGCCCCAATATCTCAAGGATGGCGGCGTCGCCCTGCAAGGAGTCCGGCCGCAGGCCGGTGACCGAAACGCCGCCGCGCACCGCGCCCAGCACGGCCAAAAAGGCGGCCTGGCTGTAGTCGCCCTCCACGGTATAGTCCCGGTTGCGGTAGTGCTGGGGGGCGGGGACCTCCAAAAGATCCGGCTCGTCGGGGCTGAAATGGGCCTGGACGCCAAAATCGGCCAGGGCGGCAAGGGTCATGTCCACATAGGGGCGGCTCTCGAAGGGGGGCAGCACCCGGATGGTGCTGGGGCGCTGCAAGAGCGGCAGGGCAAACAGCAGCCCGCTGATGAACTGGCTGGAAACCCCGCCGGGCAGCTGGTATTCGCCGGGCGAGAGGGCGCCCTTGAGCAGGAGGCCCTGCTCGGCGTGGCAAAAAAGCAGGCCCTGCTGCAAAAAGATGTCCTGATAGACGTTTTGGGGCCGGGCAAACAGACGCCCGCGGCCGGTAAACTGCACCTGCTGGCCGCAGAGGCTGAGCACCGGGATGAGGAACCGCAGGGTGCTGCCGCTCTCGCCGCAGTCTATCGGGCGCAGCAGGGTGGCAAAGCCGCCCCGGCCCAGCACCTCGGCCCAGTTTGGCCCGGTTTTGACCCGCGCGCCCATGGCGCTTACCGCGCCAAGGGTGGCGCTGACGTCCTGGCTGAACTCTAAGTTTTCAATGCGGGAAACACCCCGCGCCAGCGCCGCCGCCAGCACCGCCCGGTGGGCCATGCTTTTGGAGGGGGGCGCCGCCGCCGTGCCCCCCACTTCGGATGGTTCGATGTATGCCGTCATGCGGTTCTCCTTTTTATGCCGATTTGCTGATCCGGGGGGCTTGCTGTTTGGCCGATCTGGGGGGCACGCCCCCCAGACCCCCCTTATGGGGAATGATCTTATTGGGGATAAATACGCGGATCGATTCGCCTGAAACGCCCCCCATCCGGCAGATACAGCGTTTCAGGGTTTTTTGCGCGCAAAAAGTCAAATAAGCAAAACCATGGGCCGCACGGAAATTTCCGTGCGGCGGGATGGGGGTCCAGGGGGGCAAGCCCCCCTGGATCGGCCCCGTAACGGGGGTCTGGGGGGCAAGCCCCCCAGATCGGCCCATACAGGCGTGCGCTTACAGCCTGCGCCCCACCACCGCGGCCACGGCGCGGCATTTATCGATCGTTTCGCGGAACTTGGCCGGCTTAAGGCTTTGGGCGCCGTCGCTGAAGGCGTGCTCGGGATCGGTGTGCACCTCGATGATCAGCCCGTCGGCCCCGGCGGCCACCGCCGCAAGGCTCATGGCCTCCACATACCGGTAGTTGCCGGTGGCGTGGCTGGGATCGATCACGATGGGCAGATGGGTCTTTTCCTTGATGATCGGGATCACCGAAAGGTCAAGGGTGTTGCGGGTATACGGCTCAAAGGTGCGGATGCCCCGCTCGCAGAGGATCACGTTCTCGTTGCCGCCGGCCATGATATACTCGGCGCTCATGATCCATTCCTCGATCGTGTTGGCCAGCCCCCGCTTTAAAAGGATGGGCTTATTGATCCTGCCCAGCGCCTTGAGCAGCTGGAAATTCTGCATGTTGCGCGCGCCGATCTGGATCAGGTCCACATACTCCACAAACTCATCGATCCGGTCCTCGCTCATCAGTTCGCTCACGATCGGCAGGCCGGTAACCTCCCGGGCCTTGACCATGTCCAGCACCCCCTCGGTGCCTAAGCCCTGAAAGGCGTAGGGGGAGGTGCGGGGCTTGTAGGCCCCGCCCCGCAGCATATCGCCGCCCGCCTCCTTGACCGCCTGGGCAATCTGGACCACCTGGCTCTCGCACTCGACGCTGCACGGCCCGCCGATTACCGCGACCTTTTCCCGGCCGCCGATCCTGACCTTATCCCCCGCGATGGAAATGACGCTGTCCTCCTGATGGAACAGCCGGTTGGCCTTTTTGTAGGGTGCCGACACCCGGGTGACGCTCTCGACCCAGGGGTTTGCCGCAATCTGCTTTTCGTTGAGCTTGGTGGTGTCGCCCACCAGGCCAAACACGTTGTAATCCTCGCCCCGGATCAGGGTTACCTGTAGCCCCTGGCCCTCAAACCCATCGATGATTTTTTTGATTTCGTTTTGCGGTGTGCCGCGCTTGGTGGATATAATCATTGTGCGATACTTCCCTTTCCCATCATTTCAATCATCTGCTTCAAAAACCGGGCGGCGCTTAAGTACCCCTCGATTCCCTCCCCGATAAAATGACCCTGGCAGGCCATACCCGCATAGCTCACCTGCCGGAACGGCTCCCGCTTGGTCACATCGCTGATATGCACCTCGGCGGCCGGCAGCGCCACCGCCTTAAGCGCGTCCAGGATGGCGATACTGGTATGGGTATACGCCCCCGGGTTGATGACAATGCCGTCGTACCGGCCCAGCGCGTCCTGGATGGCGTCCACCAGATCCCCCTCATGGTTGGACTGGTAAAACTCCGCCTCCACCCCCATCTCTTTGCAGCCGGCGTGCAGATACTGCACCATCCCCTCGTAATCCACCGTGCCGTAAATGCCCGGCTCACGGATGCCCAGCATGTTCAGGTTTGGCCCGTTGAGGATCAATAGCTTCATAAAACCCCTCCATCGCCGCTTTCACCGCGGCATTGAATGTTGTACGGTTGGGTACAATGGCATCTGCCGCCGCAAGGTAGAGCGGCCGGCGCTCGGCCTCCATGGCCGCCAGCGCCTCAAAACTTTGTGAGAGCGGCCGCCCGCCCCCTACCGCAAGCTTTTCCAGCGGCCGGTCCAAAAAAAGCACCGGGCCGTTCTGGCGCAGCGCCCGGGCATTGCCCGCCGTTTTAACCACACCGCCCCCGCAAGATATCACCTGCCCGTGCTCTTTGGCAAACCGGGCCGTGACCTCAGCCTCGATCTGCCGAAAGCCTGCCTCTCCCTGCTGCGCAAAAATCTGCGGGATGGGCATGCCGGCCGTTTTTACGATCTCGGCGTCCAGGTCCACAAACGCCTTGCCCAGCCGCTTGGCTATCTGCCGGCCTATGCTGGTTTTGCCGCTGGAGGGCATGCCAATCAGGCTGAGGTTGGCAATCTGCCCCTTGAGCTCGGCCGTGATGCGCGGGATGCACCCCGCGTCCAGCGTTTTTCCCATAAAATGCTCCGCCGCATACACCGCCTGCGCCACCAGCATCCCAAGCCCGCCCTCGGCCGGGATGCCGCGCTCCTCTGCACGTAATATCAGCTCGGTTTTAAACGGGTTGTATATTACATCCGCTACTGCGCAAAGGTTCGGAAAAGCGGCAAGGTCCAACAGGCATTCGCCCACCTGGGGGTACATGCCGGCCGGGCTGGTGTTAAGGATAACCTCTATCTCGGTATGGCGGCCGGCTCCTTCGTAGCTTATTATTTGCACGCCCTCGGGCAGGCCCGTCGGCCGGGCTGCCGGACTGCGGCTGGCCACCAGGATGCTCTTGGCCCCCTGGCGCTTTGCCACCGCAAGGGCGGTGCGGCAGGTGCCGCCTGTACCCAGGATGAGCAGGCTGCGCCCGGCAAGGCTTACCCCCAGGCAGGCCAGCAGGTACTCCATGCCGGAAAAATCCGTGTTATAGCCATAAAGCCGGCCGCCCCGGTTGACCACCGTGTTGACCGCCCCGATGGCCGCCGCGCGCTCGTCCAGCTCGTCGCAGTAGGGGATGACCAGTTGCTTATACGGCACCGTAACATTGATGCCCTTAAAGGCCCGCCGCTCCAAAAAGGCGCGGGCCTCGGCCTCGGTGGGCAGGGGGCAGAGCTCGTACCGGTAACCGCCCAGCCGCCGATGGATAGGCCCCGAATAGCTGTGCCCCAACTTTGCCCCGATCAGCCCGTATTCAAGGGCCGGCGGGGCGGGGTCGATTGGGGCCGCC
>CAJTSP010000056.1 GCA_910578965.1 uncultured Oscillospiraceae bacterium | reverse complement strand
CGGGGGCGGGCTCGGAGGGCTGCTGGCTACCCCAAAGCCCTGCCGTACCCGGGGCGGGCTTTTGCCCGGCCGGCAGGCCGGAGGCGGCGGCCGGCAGCAGCAGTCCGGCAAAGGGCAAAAGGTAGGTGAGCACGGCAAACAGCAGGATAGACGGCAGGGCTTTTTTCATAACGGATACCTCGTATGGCGGATGTTTTGGCGGGCGCAGCGGCAAAGCCGGTGCATGCCGGGTCGCTTGCAATTTGCCGCGTGACCCTGTATGATTACAGGTATAGAGGGAAAGCGGCCGGCGCATGCCGCAGCGGGGCGGGCCGGCAGAACGGGAAAGGGGGAAGGGATATGGCGCAGGGCGCTATGGCGATGGACAACCAGTCCATGGAATTTTTATGCCGCGAATATCTGAAAAATAACTACATAGACCCCGAAACCAGCGAACGGCTTGGGGTTAAGCGGGGGCTGCGCAACGCCGACGGTACCGGCGTGCTGGCCGGGCTGACCAACGTGTGCGACGTTGTGGGCTACCAGCGCACGGGGGACGGCAGGGTCGTGCCGATCCCGGGCAAGCTGATCTACCGGGGGGTCAACATCAACGAGATCGTGCACGAGGCCTATGAGCACGACCGTTTTGTGTTTGAGGAGGTCATCTGGCTTTTGCTGTTTGGCAGCCTGCCCAATGCCGACGAGCTCGAGACCTTCCGGGCAATCCTTGCGGCGCACCGGGAGCTGCCCGAGGGCTTTGCCGAGGACATGATTATGAAGGCCCCCAGCCCGAACGTCATGAACAAGCTTGCCCGCAGCGTGCTGGCGCTTTACAGCTACGACGACGACCCGGAGGACCTCAGCCTGGAGGGAATCCTGCGCCAGTCGATCCGGCTGATTGCCGGGCTGCCCACCATCATGGTCAATGCCTACCAGGTCAAGCGCCGTGTGTATGACCGGCAAAGTATGTATTTCCATCTGCCTATCCCGGGCCAGAGCACGGCCGAGCACATCCTGGCTACCTACCGGGCGGACCAGAAGTTTACCCACGAGGAGGCAAAGCTGCTGGATCTGTGCCTGATGGTGCACGCCGATCACGGCGGCGGCAACAATTCCACCTTTGCCTGCCGGGTGCTCTCGAGCTCGGGGACCGATACCTATTCGGCCATCGCGGCGGCCATCGGCAGCCTGAAAGGGCCTAAGCACGGCGGCGCAAACCACAAGGTGATGCAGCAGTTAGGGCACATCCAGGCCGGGGTGCACAACCACCGGGACGAGGACGAGGTGCGGGAATTTTTGCGCCGCATTCTGCGTCGGCAGGCGGGGGACGGCAGCGGGCTGATTTACGGGATGGGCCATGCGGTATATACCGTCAGCGACCCGCGCGCCCAGGTGCTGCGCGAAAAGGCGCGCAGCCTTGCCTATGAAAAGGGCTTTGAGGACGAGTTTGAGCTGCTGTGCTTGGTGGAAAAGCTCAGCCCCGAGGTGTTTGCCGAGGAGCGGGGAACAAAGCTGGTGTGCGCCAATGTCGATTTGTACAGCGGGCTGATCTACCGGATGCTGGGCATCTCGGAGGATCTGTTTACCCCGCTGTTTGCCATCAGCCGCATGCCCGGCTGGTGTGCGCATCGGGTGGAAGAGGTGGTGTTCGCCAACCGGATCATCCGCCCGGCCTACAAGTACCTGGGCGTGCGGCAAAAATACAAGAGCATCGAGGAACGCTGATGAAACGTATTGCGACATTTTTGGTACTGCTGGCAGCCGGCGCAGCCGGCGCGGCCCACTGGCTGGACCTTGTCAATTTTACCGACCTTGCCACCGGGCTTTTGGTGTATGGGCCGCTTTGGGCGCGGTATGCGGTGGGGGGCGCGGTAGCAGTGCTTTGCGTGCTGGCCGGCTTTTTGGCGGCCCGCCGCCCGGCGGGGCTGTGGCGGCGCAGTACGGCGCAGGGGCTGATAAGCATTTTGTGCGCTTTGGGTTTTGCGGCGCTGGGCGGCGCCGGGCTGGCCGGCGCTCTCCGGCAGGGGGCGGCGGTGCTTGTGCAGCAACTGCTTTGGCTGCTTACGGCGCTCTGGCTGCTGCTGCTGGGCGCGGCGCGCCTCTCGGCGCGGCCGAGCCTGCCCAGCGCCAGCGCCGCGTGGGGGATCGCAGGCACCGTTTCGTTTTACCTGCTCACGGTGGTACGGTTTATCTTTAAGCCCTCCGGCATTGTGCGGGTGGCGCCTACAATCGAGGTGTTCAGCGCGCTGGCGGCGCTGCTGTTTTCTACCGCGCTGCTCAAATCGGCCTATCTGCCCCGCGCCGGCTGCGGGCGCTGGCTTTCGGTTACGGGGTGCCTTGCCTTTTTTCTTTGTACCTGCCTGGAGCTGCCCCAAACGGTCTGCCTGTATCTGGTAAACCAGGCCGGCCATAAGGAGCTGATGCTCAGCGCCTGCCTCGGCCTGCTTGGCCTGCTGGGGGCTGTTTGCGCTTTTATTGCCGCCGGCGAAGAGGCGCCGGACCAGGAGGGATAAAATAGGCCGGCCCGGGGGCATGCCCCCGGGCCGGCCTGCTGTATGCAGCCAGGGATAGCCGCGCCCCGGACCTTTGGCTGCCTTTTTACCCTCGCCGGCATTCTGCTTTTCCGTTTGCGCCCTCCAGCTTTTTGGCCGGTGCAAAGGGGGGCCGGGAGGCAAGCCCCCTGCCCCCCCTTTTTTGCGCCGGCCCGGCTGCCTGCGGCTAATCCGGCAGGACGCATACCTGGCACAACTGTGCATATACCGGGCCGTACCGGTCGGCCAGCAGCTCGGCGGCGGTGGGGCAGGGGCCGGGCATGGCGCCCTCAAGCAGCGGCAGGGCCAAGGCTACTGCTGCGCCGTGCCCCGGCCGGCTGGCCAGGCTGCACACCCCGCCTGCCCGCCGCGCCAGCAAGGCCGCAAGGCTCAGGCCCAGCCCGGCCCCCCGCTCCTCGCTGGCCAGGCGCGCCGCCCGGGGCAGCGCCGCAAACGGCACAAACGCCCGGCTCTGCGCTGCCGGCGGGATACCCGGCCCGGCGTCCCGCACAACCAGCGCCGCGCGCCGGCCCTGGCGGCTGATCTCCAGCCGTACCGCCGGCCGCGGCCCGCCGTATAAAAGGGCGTTGTCCAGCAGGTTCAGCGTTACCTCGGCCAACATGAGGGCCGGTACCCCCACCGGCAGAACCCCGCCCCTTGCCGCCAGCGCCGGGCGCAGCGCGCGGCTTGCGCAGCAAAGCTGCGCTGCCTCGCATACCGCCGTACACACTGCCGCCAGGTCGCAGCAGGAGCCCTGCGGCAGCGGCCGGCAAAGCCGCGCGTAGCATTCCAGATTGCGTACCCCCCGCAAAAGCCGGTACGCCGCCGCCCGCGCTGCATCCTCGTACCCGCCATCCGGCGCCAAAAGCCCCGCCAGCAGGGGCCCCAGCGCCGCGCGCTGTGCGCCTGCGAGGCTCTGCGCGCAGCGCGCGGCGCCGCTATCCCCGTGTTCCAGGCCCACCCCTCCCTTTTCCTTGGGCGGGCCGGTGCGGCGGGTTCCGCATCGCCGCGCTTTGCCGCCCCGGCCCTTCTATAGCCTTAGTTTGCCGGGCAGCCGGGCAAAAAATCCGGCGGCGGGCACCCAGAAACTGGCATTTCTGCCAAAGCTGCGCCCTTTGCGTTATTTTTTTATCAAAGCACTTGTTGTTTGCAAAAAATTGGTATAGAATAAGGGCAGGTAAAAAGCCAGCCGGCTTTTTTGCAAAAACGCGGCGGGGTTTTGCGCGCAGGCCGCGCGGCGCCCTGCTGCGAAACCAAAATTTTAGGAGGACGATTCTTTATGGCAGTGAAAGTTGCGATCAATGGCTTTGGGCGTATTGGCCGCCTGGCGTTCCGCCAGATGTTTGAGGCCGACGGGTACGAGGTTGTGGCCATCAACGATCTGACCAGCCCCAAGATGCTGGCCCATCTGCTGAAATACGATACCGCGCAGGGCAGCTTTATCGGCCGCATGGGCGAGGGCAAGCACACGGTGGAGGCCGGCGAGGACAATATTGTGGTAGACGGCAAAAAGATTACCATCTACGCCCTGCCCAAGGCGGAGGAGCTGCCCTGGGGCGAGCTGGGCGTGGACGTTGTGCTGGAGTGCACCGGCTTCTATACCAGCAAGGCCAAGGCCGAGGCCCACCTCAAGGCCGGCGCCAAAAAGGTCGTCATCTCGGCTCCCGCCGGCAACGACCTGCCCACCATCGTGTACAGCGTCAACGAGAAGACCCTCACCAAGGAGGACACCATCATCAGCGCCGCCTCCTGCACCACCAACTGCCTGGCCCCGATGGCCGACACCCTCAACAAGGCCTTCCCCGTCGTTTCCGGCATCATGACCACCGTGCACGCCTACACCGGCGACCAGATGATCCTGGACGGTCCGCAGCGCAAGGGCGACCTGCGCCGTGCCCGCGCCGGCGCGCAGAACATTGTCCCCAACTCCACCGGCGCCGCCAAGGCCATCGGCCTGGTCATCCCCGAGCTCAACGGCAAGCTGATCGGCTCGGCCCAGCGCGTGCCCGTACCCACCGGCAGCACCACCATCCTGGTGGCCGTCGTCAAGGGCAAGGACGTTACCAAGGACGCCATCAACGCCGCCATGAAGGCCGCCGCCAGCGCCAGCTTTGGCTACAACGAGGAGGAAATCGTATCCTCCGACGTCATCGGCATGAAATACGGCAGCCTGTTTGACGCTACCCAGACCATGGTCACCAAGATCGATGACGACACCTTCCAGGTGCAGGTTGTTTCCTGGTACGACAACGAAAACAGCTACACCAGCCAGATGGTGCGCACCATCAAGTATTTCGCTGAGCTGTAAGATAAGGCTGCGGCAGGCAAAAACCCACAAACACAAGCTGGGGCGGCGCGGGGCAAAACCCGCGCCGCCCCAGCCTGTAAAAAAGCCCGCAGGATGTGGGGGAGGGATGGGGCTTGGCTTCCCCTGCGTTTACGCCTTATGCTATGTGCCGAAAGCGCGCCGCAAGGGCCGGCCGCAGCCCGCGCCGCCTGGATGCTATGGGCCGCCCGCCCTTTTGTATAAAAACCACCTGTCGCCGGGCTCAAACGCCGCCCGGCCCCCAAAGGAGCCGAGACCCCTTATGATGGATAAGCAGACACTGCCGCGGCTGCGCGGCGCAATCTTTGATATGGACGGGACCCTGCTGGACTCGATGGGCATGTGGCGGGGCGCGGCCGCCGAGCTGGTGCGCCGGCACGGCAAAACGCCCGAGCCGGACCTTTTGCAAAAAATCGTGGCCATGCCGTTGGACGAGAGCACAGCCTACCTTGTGGGGCGGTACCGGCTGGAAATATCCCCCGCAGCTTTGCAGGAGGAGTTTGAGCAGTACCTGGCCGGCCAGTACGGCCAACAGCTCCGGCTTAAGCCCGGCGCGGCGCGGCTGGTAAGGCAGCTATGCGCCCATGGGGTGCCGGTGGCCTTGGCCAGCGCCACCGAGCTGCCGCTCATAAAAGCCGCCATGCGCCGCCTGGGCCTGTGGGACAGCTTCTGCATGGCGGCCTCCTGCCAGCAGCACGGCAGCAAGCAGCGGCCGGATATTTACCTGGCCGTATCCCGGGTTATGGGCCTTGCGCCTGCCGAGACCGCCGTTTTTGAGGATTCGCTGGTACCGCTGCGCACTGCCCGCGCCGCCGGTTATTTTACCGTGATGGTAGAGGACGGCGTATCCCGGCAGGACTGGCCCGAAATGGCCGGCCTGGCCGATCTGCGCCTTGCCGGCCTGGAGGGCTTTCGGCCCGGGCCATGGTTTGGGTTTTAGGCTGCCCGGAGGTTTTGCCTAAAGCCGCGGGGCCTGTACGGCTTACGGTGCCGGCCCTTTTGCTGGCCCTCCAAAAGGGCCGGCGGCTTCGGCCCGGCTCAGCCCTCCTGCGGCCGGAACACGATCCGCCCGGTCTCGGCGTCCATCTCATCCACAATGGCAAGGGATTCCAGCCGGCAGCCCAGGCTGCGGATGACCCGTCCTCCGGGCTGGAACCCCTTCTCCACCGCGATGCCGATGCCCTCCACCGTTGCGCCCGCCTGTGCGCAGATGGCCAGCAGCCCCTGCAGGGCGCAGCCGTTGGCCAAAAAGTCGTCCACAATCAAGAGGTGGTCGTCCGGCCCCAAAAATTTTTTGGAGACAATCACCTGGCTTTTGGCCTGGCGGGTAAAGGATTCCACCTCGGCGCGGTAAACCTCCCCGTCGATGTTGATGCTCTGGGCCTTTTTGGCAAAAACGGCCGGCACCTCAAACTGCCCGGCAGCCGCTACCGCAAGGCCGATGCCGGAGGCCTCGATGGTAAGGACCTTGTTGACCGGCCGCCCGGCAAACCGCCGTTTCCACTCGGCCCCCATCCACCGCAAAAGCCCTATGTCTATCTGATGGTTCAAAAAAGCGTCCACCTTTAACACATTGCCCGGCTTTACGGCGCCGTCGGCTAAAATGCGCTCTTCCAAATAATTCACGGGGTTGCCCTCCTTATATATTTTTGGGCTTTCTGCCCAGAAAACCGTTGCTTTATCTACAGTATAGCATATCCTGGGGCTAAAGGGGGCATGCCTGCGTAAAAAACCGCGCCGGGGCGCTTTACAAGCCCGGCGGCTTTTTGTATACTGGACAGGTAGCCCCGCCGCGCCGGCGGCGGGCTGCCATGCAAAAAAACAGCGGTACAGCCAGTACCGCGGGATGGAGCAGCAAAGTATGAAAAACAGTGAAAAAAGCTTTGATACCATTGTGGCCCTGTGCAAAAACCGGGGCTTTGTGTACCCCGGCAGCGAGATTTACGGCGGCCTTGCCAATAGCTGGGATTATGGGCCCCTGGGCGTTGAGTTCAAAAACAATGTCAAGCGGGCCTGGCTGAAAAAGTTCGTGCAGGAAAGCCCGACCAACGTGGGGCTGGACGCCGCCATTCTCATGAACCCCCAGACCTGGGTTACCACCGGGCATGTGGCCGGCTTCTCCGACCCCTTGCTCGACTGCAAGAGCTGCAAGGCCCGCCACCGGGCCGACAAGCTGATTGGGGACGAGTTCCCCGAGGTGAACACCGACGCCATGACCTTTGACGAGATGGACGCTTTTATCTCGGGGCATGAAAAGGTGGTCTGCCCGGTCTGCGGCAAGCATGACTTCACCCCCATCCGCAAGTTCAACCTCATGTTCAAAACCGCCATCGGGGTCACCGAGGACTCCTCCAGCACCTGTTACCTGCGCCCTGAGACCGCCCAGGGTATCTTTGTCAACTTTGCCAACATCCAGCGCACCACCCGCCGCAAGCTGCCCTTTGGGGTCTGCCAGGTGGGCAAGGCCTTCCGCAACGAGATCACCCCCGGCAACTTTACCTTCCGCACCCGGGAGTTTGAGCAGATGGAATGCGAGTTCTTCTGTAAGCCCGGCACCGACCTTGAGTGGTTCGCCTACTGGAAGGACTTTTGCAAAAACTGGCTGCTCAGCCTTGGCATCCGGGAGGAAAACCTCCGCCTGCGGGACCACGAGCCGGCCGAGCTAGCCTTTTACAGCAACGCCACCACCGACATCGAGTACGCCTTCCCCTTTACCGACTGGGGCGAGCTCTGGGGCATTGCCGACCGCACCAACTACGATCTGGGCCGCCACCAGGAGGCCAGCGGCAAAGGGCTGGAATACTTCGACCCGGATTCGGGCGAGCACTACATCCCGTATGTGATCGAGCCGTCCCTCGGGGCCGACCGGGTAGCCCTGGCCTTCCTGTGCGATGCCTACGACGAGGAGCATCTCACCGACGCCAAGGGCAAGGAGGACCTGCGGGTGGTGCTGCGGCTGCACCCGTATCTTGCGCCCTTCAAGGCGGCGGTGCTGCCCCTATCCAAAAAGCTGGGCGAAAAGGCCCAGGAGGTGCGGGCCGAGCTGAGCAAATACTTTATGGTGGACTACGACGAGGCCGGCTCGATCGGCAAGCGGTACCGCCGGCAGGACGAGATCGGCACCCCCTTGTGCGTCACGGTCGACTTTGACACGGTGGGCGACGCCGAAAAGCCCGGCGACGGCTGCGTCACCGTGCGGGATCGGGATACCATGGACCAGGTGCGCATCTCCATCAGCGAATTAAAGCAGTATATCGAGGAAAAGATCGCCTTTTAAGCGCCGGCCCCGGGCGCTGCGCCCGGGGCCGGCGCCGGGTTACGCCAAAAGGTCCGGGGCGCCCGCTCGCGCCGCGGGAGCTGGCCTGCCGGCCTGTGCGCTCTTGTTAAGGCATGTAAACATAATAAGGAGGCAAGCACCATGGACAAAGGGCTTTTGCAGAAATACGCAGATTTTATTGTAAAGGTAGGGGTCAACGTGCAGCCCGGCCAGGCGCTGATCCTGCGCTGCCCCATTTTGGGGGCCGAATTTGGCCGCGCCTGCATGCGGGCCGCCTTTGAGGCCGGCGCGCGGGACGTGCTCCTGCGCTATGAGGACGAGCAGGCCGCCCGCCTCCGCATGGACAAGGCCAGCGAGGAGGCCCTGACCCATCCCATGCCCAGCGAGCTGCGCAGCTATCTGGACTATGCCGAGAGCGAGGGCGGGGTCTGCGTGCTGAACATCCGCGCCGACGACCCCGAAATTTATAAGGGGCTGGACGCCGGCAAAATCCACCGGGTCAATGTAGCCCGCCGCACCTTTATGCGCCCCTGGCAGGAGTACACCATGAAGGACAAGGTGCAGTGGTGCGTCGTGTCGATCCCCACCCCCGCCTGGGCGGCGGCGGTCTACCCAGGCCTTGCGCCAGACGAGGCGGTCGAGGCTTTGTGGGACACCATCTTTGCGGTCTGCCGGGTCAAAGGGGGCGACCCGGTCGCCGCCTGGCGGCAGCACACCGCCCAGACCACCGCCCGCAGGGACCGGCTCAACGCCCTGGACCTTGCCAGCATCCATCTGGCCAGCGCAAACGGCACCGACCTCACGGTGGGCCTGGCTGAGGGCGCGGTGTGGGAGGGCGCGGCCAGCGTGGCCCAAAACGGGGCCGCCTTTATCCCCAACATCCCCACCGAGGAGGTGTTTACCGCCCCCCACAAGGACCGGGTGAACGGGGTGGTCAGGGGCACCAAGCCCTACGCCTACAACGGCGAGGTGATCGAGGGCTTCTCGGTCACCTTTAAGGACGGCCGGGTGGTGGAGCACAGCGCCGAAAAAAACGACGCCCTGCTCGGCCGGCTGCTGGCAAGCGACGCCGGGGCCTGCCGCATTGGCGAGCTGGCGCTGGTGCCCGCCTCTAGCCCCATCAACCGCAGCGGGCTGCTCTTTTACAACACCCTGTTTGACGAAAACGCCGCCTGCCACATCGCCTTTGGGGCCGGCTACCCAATCAACATCCGGGGCGGCGCCGCCCTTTCTCGCGCGGAGCTAAACGCCGCCGGCCTCAACGACTCGGTCATCCACGAGGACGTCATGGTGGGCAGCGCCGACATGCGCATCACCGGCAAAACCAAAACAGGCGAAACCGTGCTGATTTTTGAAAACGGCGAGTGGGCGTTTTGAGCTCCCGGCCCTTAACACGCGCCGCCCGGGGTCGCCGGGTGTGGCGCGGGCAGGCCGCAAACGGTACGCGTGCCAGGGGCGGGAAGACGCTCACGTCCCCGGCCGGGCCAGGCCCCTGCCCGGCCCTGGCCCGGCCGGCGGGGGCGGACTTGTTCCGGGCGCTGGCGGTGTTTTTGGTGGCCTGGTTCCACCTGTGGCAACAAAGCTGGCGCAGCCCCGGCGTTTTTGAGCCGGTGGTGCGCGCCGGCTATGCCTGGGTGGACGCCATGATCCTGCTTTCGGCTTTCTGCCTGTTTTTGCCCTATGCCCACGCCCGGGCCGGGGGGCTGCCCTTTGCGGGCTGCGGCGGCTTTTACAAAAAGCGGGCGCTGCGCATCCTGCCCGGCTACTACCTCAACCTTGCCGCCTCGGCCGCCGCGGCGCTGGCCGGCGGCGCGGTGTGGGATAAGGCCTTTGGCTGGGACCTTTTCTCCCACCTTACCCTCACCCATACCCTCTGCCCCTACGGCTACCCGCACACCCGGCTGAACGGGGCTGCCTGGACGCTGGGGGTGCTGGTCGGGTTTTACCTGCTCTTTCCGCTGTTGGCAAGGGCTTTTTATGCCCGGCCCGCCGCTGTTTTTGCGCTGCTTTTGGGTGTTCAAGCGGCGTACAGCGTCTGGGCGCTGGGCTGTTTGGACGAATATACCTATCCCGCCGCCTTTAACCGCCTGCCGGGGTTTGCCGGGGTGCTGGCGTTGGGCATGGCCGGCGCGCTCTGGCTGGCAAAAAGCGGCCCGGGCCTGCTCAATCGGACATGGGGCCGCCCGGCCGGCCTTGGCATGGCCCTGGCCGCCGGCTGGGGCATCTGGCGGATACAGGCCCGGCTGGCCGGCGCTGCCGAGAGCCAGCGATGGCAGTTGGCCTTGCGCATGCCGCTGGCGCTGCTTTTTTGCATCCTGCTGCTGGGGCTCTGCCTTTTGCAGCCTCCCGCCGGGCGGCTGTGGGCTTTTTTGGGCCGGCTGAGCTATCCGTTTTATCTCTGGCACCAGGCGCTGGCCGTCTGGCTCAAATACCTCTGGCGCATCCCGCCCTGGCAGGGGGACACCCCGCCCAACCAGATAGGGGACGCCGTTTGGAGCCTGCGGTACGAGCTGCTTTGCTGGGCTGCGGCGCTGGCCGTTTCACTGGCGGTGCTGCTCTTGCTGGAGCAGCCCCTTGCCGCCCGGCTGCGGCGCAGGGCGGTGCAGGGCGCAGCGGCTTTCCGCTGAACCCGGCCGTACCCCGCCGCTTTTTGCCCCGCAAAAAATTTTTCGCGGGGCTTTTCTTTTTGCGCGAGGTGTGGTATACTGGTGCAAGTCACTTTATCGCTTTAGCGCAGTAAAGCAAAACGGCAAACCAAGCCAAGCATCGCTTGACAAAGGGGAGCATGGTTTTTGGGGCAAAAGGAATAAAAAGCAAAAAGATAAAAAACTCTTTTGTTTTGAAAAAAGACCTTTGCCCCAAAAACTCCGCAGGACCGGCAGGGCAAGGCCAGTGGTGCGATGGCAAGGCGGCGTGTCGCGGGAATCCTTGGTGGATTCCAAGGTGCGCCAACACAGCCAGCGTGCCGCTGGACTTGGCCGGACGGCGTGTTACCCTTTGTTAAGGGATGCAACTAAAAAGGGGTGCATACGGGATGCAGACGATCCTTTCCTGCCTTGGGCAGGCCGAGCGCACGGCCCTGGCCCTGCGCGCCGTATACGAGCAGGCGGGCTACCGGCATTACCGCATGGCCCGCTTTGAGGAGTACGGCCTTTATCAGGACAACCGCGGCTTTCTGCCCGCCCAGCAGCTCATCAGCTTTACCGACCTGGACGGCCGGCTGCTGGCCTTAAAGCCGGACGTGACCCTTTCCATCGCCAAAAACGCCCAGCCCGCGCCGGGCGGCTGCGAAAAATACTATTATGCCGAAAGCGTCTTCCGCCCCAGCCCCGAGAGCCGCAGCTTCTGCGAGATCAGCCAGACCGGCCTTGAGTGCATCGGGGCGGTGGGCCCGGCCGAGATGGCCGAGGTGCTGCGGCTTGCCCGGCACAGCCTGGGGCTGGCGGCCGGCGGCCGGGGGGCCGCGCTTGAGCTGGGGCACACCGGCTTTGTGGCCGCTTTGCTGGAAACCGCGCCCGCGCCGGCGCGGGGCCCGCTTTTGGAGGCGGTGCGGGCCAAAAATGCCCACGAGATCGGTGCCGCCTGCCAGAAATACGCAGCGGGCGACGCCCTTTGTGCCGACCTTACCGCCCTGCTGGCCCTGGCCGGGCCGGCAGACGAGGTGCTGGGCCGGGCCGGGGCGCTGGCCCGCACCGGGGCCATGCGCGCGGCCCTTGAGGAGCTTGCGGCCCTGGCCGCCGCGCTGGAAGGGGCGCCCACCGGCAAAGCCGGCCCGGCTTGCGCCGGCCCGGATACCCCCGCGCAAAGCGTCAGGCCGCCCGCGGTGCGGCTGGACCTCTCGCTGGCCAACGACCTTGACTATTATAACGGCCTTGTGTTCCAGGGCTATCTAAAGGGGCTGCCCCGGGCCGTGCTGCAGGGCGGCCGGTACGACCCCCTGGCCTCCCGCTTTTCGCCGGGGACGGGGGCGGTGGGCTTTGCCCTTTACCTCAACGAATTGGAGCGGCTGGGCGCGGCCCCGGCCGGCCCGGCGGTGCATACCGCGCGGCCCGGCGGGCCGCCCGCCCTCAACCTGGCGCTGCCCAAGGGCCGGCTGGGGGATAAGGCCTACGCGCTGCTGGCCAGGGCCGGCTACGGCTGCGCCGAGGAGCCGGGCGCCACCCGCCGGCTGGTGGTGGAAAACCCGGCCGCCGGCATCCGGTACTTTTTGGTCAAGCCCAGCGACGTGGCCATCTATGTGGAGCACGGCGCGGCCGACATTGGCATTGTGGGCAAGGACATTTTGGCCGAGAGCGGCCCGGACGTCTACGAGCTGCTGGACACCGGCCTTGGCCGCTGCCGCATGTGCGTGGCCGGCCCGGCCGGCTTTGCCGAGGACCCCTCCCGCCCGCTGCGGGTGGCCACCAAGTTCATGAACATCGCGCGGGGCTACTACGCCGCCCGGGGGCGGGCCATCGACCTTATCCGGCTCAACGGCTCGATCGAGCTTGCGCCGCTGCTGGGCCTTTCGGACGTGATCGTGGACATTGTGGAAACCGGCGTGACCCTTAAGGAAAACGGCCTTGCGGTGATCGAGGAGTTTATGCCCATCAGCGCCCGGCTGATCGCCAACAAAGCAAGCTGGCAGTTTAAGCGCCAGGGCATCGAGGCGCTGATGCAGGCTTTTAGAGAGGTGACAAAAGGATGATCCGTATCACACCCTTCAACGCGCTGGCCCCCGGCGAGATCCTTACCCGGGACAACCGGGCCGAGCCCTCGGTGTCCGCCGCGGTGGACGCCATCCTGGCCGAGGTACGGCAAAACGGCGACGCCGCCCTTTTGCAGTATGCCCGGCAGTTTGACCATGCCGTGCTCGAAAGCCTTGCGGTAAGCGAGGAGGAGATCGAGGCCGCCTTTGCCGCCTGCCAGCCGGAATTCATCGAGACCCTGCGGCAGGCGGCGGCCAACATCCGCGCCTTCCACGCCCAGCAGCTGCACAGGGACCTGCTGTTCACCCCGCGGCCCGGCGTGGTGCTGGGCCAGCGGTATACCCCCCTTGGGCGGGTGGGGGTGTATGTGCCGGGCGGCACCGCCAGCTACCCCAGCACCGTGCTGATGGATGTGATCCCCGCCAAGCTTGCCGGGGTGGGCGAGATCGTTATGGCCACCCCCCCGGGGCAAAACGGCGGGGTGGCCCCGGCCATCCTGGCCGCCGCGCGCATCGCGGGGGTGGGCCGCATCTTTAAGATGGGCGGCGCGCAGGCGGTGGCGGCGCTGGCCTTTGGCACCCAAAGCGTGCCCAGGGTGGATAAGATCGTCGGCCCCGGCAACATCTATGTGGCCGAGGCAAAGCGCAAGGTCTACGGCATGGTGGACATTGATATGATCGCCGGCCCCAGCGAGATACTGGTGCTGGCCGACGGCGGGGCCAACCCGGCCTGGGTGGCGGCCGACCTGCTTAGCCAGGCCGAGCACGACAAGCTGGCCAGCGCCGTGCTGGTTACCGACAGCCCCGCCCTGGCCCGGGCGGTGGACGCCGAGCTGGAGCGCCAGCTGCCCCTGCTGCCCCGGGCCGAAATCGCCCGCGCCAGCCTTTTGCAAAACGGCAGGATCGTTGTAACCGACAGCTTCGAAAAGGCCGTCGAGGCCGCCAACCTCATCGCGCCCGAGCATCTCGAGCTCTGCGTGGAGGACCCCTTCCGGCTTTTGGGGCTTGTGCGCAATGCGGGCAGCATCTTTATGGGCCGGTACGCCCCCGAGGCGCTGGGCGATTATTTTGCCGGCCCCAACCACACCCTGCCCACCAGCGGCACCGCCCGGTTTTCCAGCCCGCTCTCGGTGGATGATTTTGTCAAAAAATCCTCCTTTACCTATTACACCGCCGCCGCGCTGGCCGCCGAGGCCGCCCAGGTGGCCGGCTTTGCCCGGCAGGAAGGGCTGGAGGCCCACGCCCGCAGCGTGGAGGTGCGGATGCAAAGCAGCGCGGGGGAGGTGCAGGCATGAGCCGCTTTCTCTCCCGGGAGGCCGCCCGCCTTGCGCCCTACGTCCCCGGCGAGCAGCCGGGGGGCGGGTTTATCAAGCTCAACACCAACGAAAACCCCTTTCCCCCCAGCCCGGCGGTGCTGGCGGCGGTAACCGAAAAGGCCGGCGGCCTCAATTTGTATAACGACCCCTCCTGCGCCGCTTTGCGGGCTGCCCTTGCCGCCGAGTACGGCCTTGCCCCCGCCCAGGTGCTGCCCGCCAACGGCAGCGACGAGGCGCTGGCCTTTGCCCTGCGCGCCTTTTGCGGGGCCGGCCGGCCGCTCGCCTTTGCGGACGTCACCTACGGCTTTTACGAGGTATGGGCCAACTTTTTTGGCTTCGAGGCCCAGCGCATCCCCCTTGCGGCGGATTTTACCCTGCGCCCAAAGGACTATTTCGGCCTTGGCTGCACCATCGTGCTGGCAAACCCCAACGCCCCCACCGGGCTGGCCCTGCCGCCCGAGGAGATCGGCCGCATTGCCGCCGCCAACCCGGACAATGTGGTGATCGTGGACGAGGCCTACGCCGATTTTGCGCCCCAAAGCTGCCTGGGGCTTTTGGGGCGGCACCCAAACCTGCTCATTGTGCGCACCTTCAGCAAAAGCCGCAGCCTGGCCGGCGGGCGGCTGGGCTTTGCGCTGGGCAGCGAGGAGCTGATCGCCTGCCTTGCCCGCGTAAGGGACAGCTTCCACCCCTACAACGTCAACACCCTTACCCAGGCCGCCGGCATCGCCGCCCTTGCGGACAGGGAGTATTTTGCCCGCTGCCTTGCCGATGTCTGCGCCACCCGCCGCTGGGCGGCCGGGGCGCTGGCCGCGCTGGGCTTTGAGGGCACCGATTCCGCCGCAAACTTTGTGTTTGTGCGCCACCCGGCCCTGCCCGGCCGCGAGATCGCGGCCGCCCTGCGGGCGCGCGGTATCTTAGTGCGCCGGTGGGACGCCCCCCGCATTGCCGATTGGCTGCGCATCAGCGTGGGCAGCCGCCCGCAGATGCAAACGCTGCTTGCCGCGCTTGCCGATATTCTACACACATCCCCAAAGGAGGCCTGAGCCATGCGCACCGCCACGATTGACCGCGCTACCACCGAAACGAACATCACCCTCACCCTTGCCTTAGAGGGCACCGGCCGGTACCAGATCGACACCGGCTGCGGCTTTTTGGACCATATGCTGGGGCTGTTTGCCCGGCACGGCCGGTTTGACCTGACCCTGCGCTGCACCGGCGATACCAAAGTAGATTACCACCACACGGTGGAGGACGTGGGCATCTGCCTGGGCCGGGCCTTTGCGGGGGCGCTGGGCGACGGGAAAGGCATTGCCCGGTACGGCAATTTTTTGCTGCCGATGGACGAGGCCCTGGTGCTCTGCGCGGCCGACCTTTCCGGCCGGGCGGCGCTGGGCTGGCAGCTGCATCTGCCGGCGGCCCGTGTGGGCGATTTTGACACCGAGCTTGCCAAAGAGTTCTGGCTGGGGTTTGTGCGCTGCTGCCCCTCGGCGCTGCATTTTGTGCAGCTGGCCGGCGAAAACACCCACCATATTTTGGAGGCCGCCTTCAAGGGGGCCGGCCGGGCGCTGGCCCAGGCGGTGGCCCTCCAGCCCGGTTTTGAGGACGAGATTCCCAGTACCAAGGGGGTTTTGTGAACGGCTTGGGATAAAAGGGGGTTGTTGACAAATAAAGCCGTGCAGGAAACAAGAGCCGCCC
>CAJTSP010000055.1 GCA_910578965.1 uncultured Oscillospiraceae bacterium | reverse complement strand
ATACGATATAAATGATTAAATCACAACGATTTATCAAAGTATAATTTACGAAGAACACAAGTAAAGGAGTGATGCAGGTGAAGGATATTCTCTCGGTTATAACCGCGTATCGGGAGGAACGGGGCTGGACAGAGTATCAGCTTGCAGAACGCTCCGGTTTGCCGCAATCCACGATCTCCTCATGGTATCGCAAGAACATGGTTCCGACCATTCCATCCCTGGAGAAAATCTGCGCAGCCTTTGGCATTACGCTATCTCAACTATTTGCCGAAGAAGATGCACCTGTTTCCTTGACTGAGGCGCAGAAAAAGCTTCTAGAACGCTGGTCAAGATTGAGCGAAGAACAGCAAGCTGTTGTATTTGCTTTGATTGATAAGATGTAAAAAATCCGTCAGAGGCGCACCCTTTAGAGTGTTGCTTCTGGCGGATTTTCTTTGCCATCAATCTAACGGAGTTTTCTTTGTTACTGCTTTTAGATACAATTCAGGGTCCCCATTCAAAATCAGTTCGGCATAGGACAGCGGATCATTGTAGATCAGCCAGTCCAGTTCTGACCGCTGGTACATGCTGTTTGCCACCTCGCTCTCCACGGCGGTGCAGTCGATGGAGAGCAGCGTCCCGTCCGCCCGACGTAACTCCACACAGGCGGTGTCCAGGTTAAACTCACAGGACAAAATCTTTCTCATGCTCGTACCTCCCAATACTTGAATTTCAGTTGATTTTCCACAACGGCACAAGGGCCGTTGCGGTTGTTTTAGATACAGGCAAGCAATGCGTGTGGATAGCCACACACAAGACTGGCAAGCAATGCGAGTGTTAATACACACTCACATTTCCTGCCGTCTGCTTGTTGAGGGCAGCGCCCCCAAGCCCCTTCTGAACACAGAATTTCATTCTGTGGCTGCGCGTTCTCCGAACGCTTTTTGCCCCTGTACCCGGTGCCCTGTTTCGGGGCATAGGGTGTCGTGAATCGCGACATCCTCTGATACTTTTAGGGTGCCCTAAAATGGGGCATCCTCCTTGAAGATTGGGTGGCAAAATACCACCCCATCTTTTTCTTTCCGCGACGGTGGCGACGGTCGCAACGGTGCTGGGAGCACCCCTCAAAACACCGTCGCGACCGTTGCGAGCGTCGCGCTTTACTCGATTACTTCAAACGCAGGTGCTTCCACCACCATGTAGGTCAGCCGGATACGCCGTCCGGCGTGCTTAGTTTTGTTCTCGTACTTTACCTGATGTTCTTCTAGCAGGCGGCTGGCATTCACATTCAGATGCTTGGTGAGCCGGTTTACTGCCATATCCGTTTGAATCGCCTGGGCCAGCTCGGTGGGACTGCCTTCCCATTCCCGATTCTCGGCAGACACGATCTTTGCCACGGCTTCCAGCACCGGGTCCGGAGGCTGCTTCCAAAGCTCATTCTCTGCATGGTCAAGCTCCCAAATCAGGCTTTCTTGGTCTTTGCTCAGATACAGCCGCTGATCCGGCTGGTCTCTGCCTACTACCTCCAGAGTCGCCTTGCTATCTGTCCGCTTTTCCTTCTGCATCAGGAGCGCCCCATCCGCGCAGCCCAGCAGGCCGGTTGTACCGGAAATCATCTCAAAACTGTCTCCCGCAGGCTGCTTTCTGGTATGGTGGACGATCAGGACGCAGATGCCATATCGGTCAGCAAATTGTTTCAGCTTGCCGATCACCTCATAGTCGCTGGAGTAGCTGTAACTGTCACTCACCGACTCCCGGACTTTTTGCAGGGTATCCACGATAATGAGTTTGATATTGCAGTGTTCCCGAACAAACTTTTCCAGCTGTTCATCCAGGCCGCCGCCGATCATTTTAGCGTTGGTGGCGAAGTGGAGGGAGCTTGTCCCCTCCACGCCGAACATACGGAACATCCGGCGCTGTAAGCGGCTCTCGTCATCTTCCAGAGCAAGATAGAGGACAGTCCCCTGATGGACCTTGTAGCCCCACAAGTCCTGCCCGGTACTGACATGGTGGGCAAGCTGCGCCACCAGGAAAGACTTGCCGATTTTGGGCGCTCCGGCAAGGATGTACGCTCCTGTATAAAGCAGGTTCTCAATCACCGCAGACTTGCCCTCGAACACATCGTCCATCAGCTCATCCAGGGTCACAGTATGCAGGTAAGCCGGGTCGCTCATGCGGCGCATTTTCCGGTAAAGTTCCTCCAAATCTCTTTCCGGGGAATTGCTTTTTTCGTCCGGGTCTGGTATAGTGAACTTGGAATTTGTAGAGATTGACTGCCCATCATCTGCGCCAACAGATGAGCCATGGGCGGTCATTTTCTTTTTCTCATCGGTCATAGGCAAAGTCCTCCTGCATTCCGTTCATAATGGTAGCGATCATCTGGATGGTGTCCAGCAGCTCGTCGTTCACGCCCTGCCCGGCTTCGATCCGGCGCAACTCGTCCAGCACAGCGGCCAGCTGATCCCGCAGGGCCTTGTAGACCCTGGGGTTACCCTGGACCACCACATCCCGTTCCAGCAGCCGTCGAATGATGTAGTCCTGCTTGGTCAGGCCGGTGAGCTTCACCAGGGCTTCCAGATGGAGATCCTCCTCCGCCGACACTCGGAAAGCCACCGTCTTGTTTCTCCAGCGGTTGTGGTTGTCATAGTTCTTCTTGGACATTTTCTTATACTCCTTTCTCATTCTTCAGTGAATCCAGCTTGTCAGCCATTTCCACCTGGCGGGTGGGGAACAGATGGGCATAACGGTAGGTGATGTCGATGCTCTCATGCCCTACGCGCTCCGCGATGGCCAGAGCAGTAAAGCCCATGTCAATTAACAAACTGATGTGGCTATGTCTCAAATCGTGTATGCGAATCCTTTTTACCCCTGTTTGCTTGCAGCCACGGTCCATTTCCCGGTGGAGATAGCTTTTGCTGATGGGAAACATCCGGCTGTCCGGCTCCACTCCATAGAGTTGCTTGAGGTAGTCCTGCAACTCGTCACACAAGAACTGGGGAATCTGGATCACTCGATTGCTCTTGGGCGTCTTAGGAGTGGTAATGACATCCTGCTTGTTGAGCCGCTGGTACGACTTGTTGATGGTGAGGGTGCGCTTTTCAAAGTCGAAGTCTGCCGGGGTCAGGGCCAGCAGCTCTCCCTCCCGAATGCCGCACCAGTAAAGCACCTCAAAGGCGTAGAAGGACAGCGGCTTATCCATCATGGCTTCGGAAAACTTAGTGTACTCATCCCGGGTCCAGAACAACATTTCCTTCCGTTCCTCCGCCCCCATGTTGCCCGCCTGCCGGGCCGGGTTGATATTCAATCCGTAAAACCGGGCAGCATGATTGAAAATGGCGCTAAGTTGATTGTGAACTGTCTTAAGGTAAGTTTTTGACAGGGGCTTGCCGTGACAGTCCCGCATCTCCCGGATCTCGTTCTGCCAGCGCATAATGTCCTTAGCCGTGATCTCCGACAGCTTCCGCTTGGCAAAATAGGGCAGGATCTTCTTTTTTATGATGCTCTCCTTGGTAAGCCAGGTATTGAGCTTCAACTTGGGCTTAATATCCCTCTCATAGAGGGCGACAAAGCTCTCAAAGGTCATGTTCACATCGGCCTGCTTCTCCATCAGGAACTCCCGTTCCCATTCCAGTGCCTCCCGCTTGGTGGCAAAGCCCCTTTTGAGCTTCTGCTGGCGCTCGCCCTTCCAGTCGGTGTAGCGGAACTGTACATACCAGGTGCCGTTGTCCTTGTTCTTGAACGCTGCCATAATTACTCCCCCTTTCTCGCCGTCTCGGTTCTCGTGCCATAAAACTTCTCGTGGAAGAACTTGCGGTCAATCCGGCCGGAAATCGTGATGCAGCCGGTTTTTGCCAGTTCCTCGTTCATCTGCCGGATGAGCTTATAGGCGTAGGGTACGGACACCCCCAGCTCTTCGGCCACTTCGTCCACACGCATAAAAATCTGATTTGCCATGGTAAATCCCTTCCTTTCTTTGTTGCTGGTGACTGTTGCTTGCAGTTGTCGTGTTTCATAAATGCCTCCTTACTTATGTCCGCCACTTTTTCTCAGTTTCGCAACCAAAAATCTGGCGTGCCATTTGATGTGCTATATTTTCTAAGCTTATCTGCTTAGTATCCTTATAATACTATACATATAAGCTTAGTTCAAGCCTTTTGGAAGAAATATTATTAAATAAATTTGCTTAGATTATCTTGACAAAACTAAACAAATATGCTATGTTCCTTATAAGGACAACCATAGATGGGAGTTGGATGTATGGCGATTGGCGAACGGATTCACTTTTTCCGTCTCCTGCGGGGGATGACACAGAAATATCTCGGTATGGCGCTGGGCTTCCCGGAGAAGTCTGCGGATGTGCGCCTGGCGCAGTATGAAACAGGGTCAAGAACCCCCAAAGCAGACCTGACTGCTGCCCTGGCACAGGTACTGGATGTCTCGCCCCATGCCCTTTCCGTCCCGGACATAGACTCCTATGTAGGGCTGATGCACACACTGTTTACCCTGGAGGACAACTACGGTCTGAAGATCACGGAGCAGGACGGTGAGCTTGCCTTGCAGGTGGATTTCCGCAAAAACAAGGATGCTGCCCGGCTGCATGAGATGCTCTGGGCCTGGCGGGAACAGGCAGCCAAACTGGAAGCCGGAGAGATTTCCCAGGAGGACTATGACCGCTGGCGTTACCACTATCCGGAGTACGACAGCAGCCAGATCTGCGCCAAGGTGCCGCCGGAGGGTCTGATCTGAACCTCTCACTTGTAGGCCACGGGAAAGGCCATTTGTTGCACAAAAATAGAAAATTCAGATAAATGAGGGCAAAATAAAAAAGGTCTAACTGATTAGCAAAAATCAGTTAGACCTTTTACTTATGAATAAAAAGATAAGGATTTTTAGGCTACTCGCAAGCCACCCGATTTTTCTTTTCAAACTCAATAAATCGGGATTTGACGAGTGCTATCAATCTGCTATCAAATGGGGATTTGAAAAATCAAAAAGTCAGTGTTTTCAAGGGTTTGCGGGCCCTCATATCCACTTTTTGCTTATTCCCACTCGATTGTGCCCACCGGTTTCGGGGTCAGGTCGTAAAGGACGCGGCAGACGCCGGGCACCTCGGCCAGGATGCGAGCCGAGACCTTTTCGAGCACGGCCCAAGGCACTTCAGGCACGGTTGCGGTCATGGCGTCCACCGTGTTGACAGCGCGGATGAATACCGGCCAGTCGTAGGCACGGCGGCCCTGGCGTACGCCGGTAGCGCGCATATCCGGCACTACCGTAAAAAACTGCCAAATCTGCCGGTCCAGCCCTGCCGCCGCAAACTCCTCCCGCAGGATAGCGTCCGACTCCCGCACAGCGGCCAGGCGATCACGGGTAATGGCGCCGAGGCACCGCACCCCAAGCCCCGGCCCGGGGAAAGGCTGGCGCTCCACCATGCTTTCGGGCAGGCCCAAAGCGCGGCCCACCTCGCGCACCTCATCCTTAAAGAGCAGGCGCACCGGCTCCACCAGCTCAAACCTCAGATCCTCCGGCAGCCCGCCGACATTGTGATGCGCTTTTACCCCGTCGGCGCTCTCGAGGATGTCCGGGTAGATGGTGCCCTGGGCCAAAAAATCGATGCCCTCCAGCTTGCGGGCCTCCTCCTCAAACACCTTGATAAATTCGCCGCCAATGATCCGCCGCTTACGCTCCGGCTCCTCCACCCCGGCGAGCAGGCCCAAAAAACGGTCGGCGGCATCCACATAAATGAGGTTAGCGTTTAGCCGGTCACGAAAAACCTCGAGCACCTGCTCGCTCTCGCCCTTACGCATCAGGCCGTGGTTAACATGCACACAAACCAGTTGCCGGCCGATAGCCTTGATAAGCAGAGCCGCCACCACCGAGGAGTCCACCCCGCCGGACAGGGCCAGCAGCACCTTTTTGTCCCCTACCTGGGCACGTACCGCCCTGACCTGCTCGTCGATAAAGCCGTTTGCCAGCACGGGGGTGTTGATCCGCCGCATCTGCGCGGGGCGCATCTGATTTTCCATCCTGATCCCTTTCCTTTCCCTTTTGGAAAAGCCCCTGCCCTTCGCCCGCCGCACCCTGCGGGCGCCGGTATGGCTTTGCCTATATCCTTTTGTCCGGCAGGCGCGCGGCAGCCTCCGCCAGGCTTTAGCCCTCCTTTAGCGCCGTGTCCTGTAGCCGGTCAAATTCCGCCATACATTCATCCACCGAGGCGCCGGCCAGCAGCTCGCGCACAATCAGGCAGGTGTTGCCCCACTGCTCCACCTTCATGCCGGCATTCGAGCCAAGCACATATACCCCCTCTTCGATCCGGCCGTTCAGCGGCTGCAGGGCAGGGACACAGTCTACCTTTACGTTTTGGGAGGGGGATATGACCCGATTGGTTTGGGAATAAAGCTCAAGCGCCTCGTCGGATAAAATCACATCCAGAACCTGCATCGCATCCTCGGCATGCTCGGCATCGGCACAGATGCCAAAGCCGGTCATCGGCATTACCGGCATCTGCCCCCGGCTGCTGGGAAAACCGATAACCTGCATCTCAAAATCCGTCTTTCCATAGGCGGTCTCGGTATTGGCTGCGCCCCAGTAGGCCATCACGATGGGGGTATGGCCGGCCAAAAAGTCCTCCCGTTCCCCCTCGATAGCCTCGGTGACCAGCGCCTTTTCCGGGTCGATATAACCGTGGTCGATCAGCTCCTTCAAAAACTCAAAGCCGGGACGCATATAATCGCTGTACCGTGCCTGCCCGCTGTTGAGCGCTGCGATCTCGGCCTCGGTGCTGCCGCCGTTGTACAGGTCGGCATAGCCTATTGCCAGCACAAAGGTCTCAAGCCACCAGCGGTTTGCGCCAATCGGCGTCTCAATCCCGTTTTGCCGAAATACCCGGCAGCACTCCAAAAACTCCTCGGGCGTATTGGGCAACGCAAGGCCGTACCGGTCGAATAGATCCTTGTTGATAAAGAGCCCATAGGCCACCACCTCCTGCGGGATACCGACCAGCCTGCCGTCTACCGTGTTGGCTATCCGGATGATCTCCCGCAGATTTTGGGCGCTCTTTAGCCCGGAAAGGTCCATCAGCGCCCCCTCCCGGCCCAGCGCCATCAAGGTATCCGGGTTGAGCAGATAAAGATCGTCCATATGGCTGCGCACCCGGTCGAGGGTCACCTCGTCGTAGGTCTTATCCTGATAGTCCTCTGCCGTGTAGGTGCGGTAGGCAACGGTTACGCCCAGGCGTTCCTCAGCCATGGCAATGGTCAGGTCCGAGGCGCTGCGCGCAACGTTCTTGGCGTTCGGGTCGGTCTTCTCCATAGGGCTGAAAAAAGTGACCACCCGCTCGTTCTCGTCCTGCACGGCGGTCAGGTTGCCTTGCCGGCTGCCCTGCCCGCAGGATACCGACAGCAGGCACAGCAGGCCCGCAAGGCAGGCGGCCGCCCAGCCTCCTCGGGCTTTTTTATATGGGTGGCTTTGCGCAGCCCGTGTCATGAAATCCATTTGCTGACCACCTTCTTTAAGACTTGCATGTCGACCGGCTTGGCCACATGGGCATCCATCCCGGCATCCAGTGCCGCCGTCTCATCCTCGGCAAAGGCATTTGCCGTCATGGCAATGATTGGGATGCGGCCCGCATCCTCCCGCGGCAGGGCGCGGATGGCCCGTGTGGCCTCGTGCCCGTTCATAACCGGCATCTGCACATCCATCAAAATCGCGTCAAATTCGCCCGGCGCCGCCTGCGCAAAGCGCTCCACCGCCAGCTTGCCGTTTGCAGCGATCTCACAGGAAGCGCCCTCTATCCCCAGCAGCTCAGCCAGGATCTCCGCGTTGATCTCATTATCCTCGGCGGCAAGGAAATGCAAGCCCTCAAGGCTTCTCACCTCCGCCGGACCCGGGAGCTCTGCCTGCCGGGCATCCGTTAAAAGCTCCGCAAGCTTTTTTTGCAGCGCCGATACAAAAAACGGCTTGGGCAATACGCCTGTACGCTCCGGCAGCGGGCCGCCGCCCGGCTCGTTATCGTTCGGGTCCAGCAGCAGTACCAGCGGCGTCAGAGGCGGCTTCGCCTCCTGCAGCAGGGCAACAGCCCCGTCCGGGCCCGGCTCCTGTGTGCCGCCGTCCAGCAGGATAACCTGACATTCCGCACCAGCCTTTGCAAGGTACCCGGCAGCCTGCTGCGCACTTGCGCAGAGGACAATTTCCACTCCCGTATCCTCTGTAAGCATCCGAATGTTCTCGCCGCATTCCGCATCTGCGGTTACCAGCAGCATCCGGGCAATTCCATGCTGCACCCAAAACTCGCGGCTGGCCTGCTCCTCGGGAATACGCAGCTCCAGCTCAACCCGGAACAGCGAGCCGCGGCCTACCTCGCTGGATACCTCGATGGTGCCGCCCATCATTTCTACAATGCTCTTGGTAATCGCCATGCCAAGGCCGGTGCCCTGCACCTTATTGGTTGTACTGTTTTCGGCCCGGGTAAACGCGTCAAAGATGGTTTTCAGGTATTCGGGCGTCATACCATAGCCATTGTCCTCCACCTCGATACGGATACGCTCATACTGGCTGGAACGCTGTGCAAGCCCAATGATGCGAAACCAGATTTTTCCACCCTCCTGCGTATACTTTACCGCGTTGGACAGCAGGTTGATTAAAATCTGGTTGAGCCGCGTCTCGTCCCCCATGAGGTACTCGTAGCGGATGCCGGTTACCTCAACATGGAACTCCTGCCCGCGGCCTTTGGCCATTGGCTGGATAATCGCCTCTACCGAGGATACCACATCATCGAGCGCAAACCGCTCGTAATTGAGCACCACCTTGCCGCTCTCGATCTTAGACACATCCAAAACATCGTTTATCAGGCTCAGCAGATGCTGGCCAGACGCGGTGATCTTACGGGTATATTCGCGTACCTTCGCCGGGTTTTCGGCGTCCCGCGCAAGAAGAGCAGTAAAGCCCAGCACGGCGTTCATAGGGGTGCGGATGTCATGGGACATGTTGGATAAAAAGGTCGTTTTAGACTCGCTTGCGATCTGTGCCGCCTGCAGGGCCTCCGCCAACTGCTGGCTGTGAACCCGCCGCTCCTCCTCCCGCTCTCTGCGCTGCCTGTCCTGCTGGCGCCAGTTGAGATAGTACAGAAGGATGCAGGCCAAAAAAGCGATGAGCATCGAGACCACCACAATAAAGATGCTCTGGTTAACCGCCCGCCCCTCCTGCTGGATAGCCTCCACCGGCACATATCCCACCAAAAACACCGTTCCGCCGTTGACCGCCCACATATAGTTGAGCGCGTGTACGCCCCGGATGCTGTGGTAAAACATGGCATTGCGCCCGGTGGACAGGCATTCCCGCACCTCCTGGCGCAGGCCCTCGTCCTGAATATTGTTGGCCCGATAAAAATCGTCCAGATTGAGATGGCCGGCGTCCCTTTGGCCCATCCCGCTGGGCTTAAGCACAAACCGCTCGCTCCCGGAGTCCATAATATACAACGTCGCCTGCTGATTGTAAAAGCCGGCGCTGGGCAGGGCTTTATCGATCTCGTCGTAAATATACTCGGCATAAAGGGCACCCGCCTGCTGCCCGCCGCGCTCCACCGGGCACCGGACCGTATACGACCACGCCCCCATATAATTGACATACGACTGAGAGATTTCCAGCCCGTTTACCGTGCGGCCAGCCGAGAAATCCAGCTCATCGGGGCAAAAGGTATCTCCTGTGCTGGACACGCCCTCCGCCTGGCCAGCCCAAACCAAGGATAATTTTGTCATCGCCCGGTTTTTTTCAAAGGCTAAGACATAGGCCTCCGGATCCTCCATTTGCGCAATTTCCTGGGCAAGCAGTACCTGGAACTCCGCCTCGTTGCGCAGGATCGCCTCGATCGTATTGCGGATCAGATCCAGGCTTTCGCTGAGGTTCTGGACAGCAGAATCGGACATTTTTTTAGAGGTGATACGCGCTACGCCAAAAACAATGGCCAGCAGCACACAAAACACCAAAACGATGGACAGAAATAGGGATAGCCCTCTCCGCTTGGCCGATAGGTTACGTTTCTCTCTCATTGGGCAATTACCTTTTGCATCAGACAGCCTTAAAAACCGCGTTTTCCAAAAAGCCCCGGCAGCCGCCCCGCCCTTTGCCTTTCGTGCGGGCTGCCGGCAGGCCCTATATCATTATATTATTCCCCTTGTTTTGGTGTCAATAGCTGCAAAGGGCCGCAGGGGCCGCCAGATGCACGCAGTGGGCAAAAACGGAGGGCTCCAGGGATGAAAGCCGAGGACGGCCGTGTGCCCGCAGGGATAGGACGGGGCCTACTCGAGCTCGATGGTGGCCGGCGGTTTGCCGGTACAGTCGTAGAGCACCCGGTTGACCTGGGGCACCTCGTTGACAATACGGCTGGCAACAGTGCTGAGCAGCTCCCAGCCTAAAGGGGCAGCCTCGGCGGTCATAAAATCAGTTGTGGCAACCGCACGCAGCACCACAGCGTAATCGTAGGTACGCTCGTCCCCCATCACCCCGACGCTGCGCATATTGGTGAGGGCCGCAAAATACTGGCTGGCATCGCCGTCCAGGCCGGCCCTTGCCATCTCTTCCCGAAAGATGGCGTCTGCCTCCTGCACCATTTTGACCTTTTCGGGTGTAACAGCCCCAATAATGCGGATGGCAAGCCCCGGCCCCGGGAAGGGCTGGCGGCTGACCAACTGCTCCGGAAGCCCCAGCTCCCGGCCGGCAGCACGCACCTCATCCTTAAAAAGGCTGCGCAGCGGCTCGACGATTTCCTTGAAATCCACACAGTCCGGCAGACCGCCGACATTGTGATGGCTCTTGATGACGGCGGATTCCCCTCCCAGACCGCTCTCAACGACATCCGGGTAGATGGTGCCCTGCACAAGATAATCCACCCGGCCGATCTTTTGGGCCTGTTCTTCAAACACCCGGATGAACTCCTCGCCGATGATCCTGCGCTTGTGCTCCGGCTCCTCCACGCCAGCCAGTTTCTCGTAAAACCGCTGCTGGGCATCCACCCGGATAAAGTTGAGGTCGTAGGGGCCGGCCGGGCCAAACACCGCCTCTACCTCATCCCCCTCGTTTTTGCGCAGCAGGCCATGGTCCACAAAAACACAGGTAAGCTGCCTGCCCACCGCTTTGGCCAGTAACACGGCGGCAACGCTGGAGTCCACACCGCCCGATAGCGCGCAGAGCACCCGGCCGCCGCCAATTTTTTGGCGCAGGGCCGCAATGGTGCTGGCTACAAAGGAATCCATCTTCCAATCCCCCTTGCAGTCGCAGACCCTGTACACAAAATTTGCCAGCATTTTTGTGCCTTCCCGGGTGTGCAGCACCTCGGGGTGGAACTGCACCGCGTAGAGGCCGCGCTCCGGGGCTTCGGCCGCCGCCACCGGGCAGCTTGCAGTGCAGGCCGAGACAACAAAGCCGGGGGCCGGCTCTGCAATATAATCGTTGTGGCTCATCCAGCAGACGGTTTTGGGGCTGACCCCCTCAAAAAGCATAGAGCCGGTATCCACCGCAACCTCGGTCTTGCCGTATTCCCGCTCGGGGGCGCGCTCGACCCGGCCTCCCAAAAGGTGCATCATGAGCTGGCTGCCGTAACAGATGCCCAGCACCGGGATGCCGGCCGAAAAGAGCTCGGGGGTGTAGCCGGCCGAGGCGGGGTCGTAGACACTGTTGGGCCCGCCGGTGAGGATAATGCCTTTAGGCTGTTTTGCCCTGATCTCGTCAAGGCCGGTATGATATGAGCAGATTTCGCAATAGACGCCGCACTCCCGTACCCGGCGGGCAATGAGCTGGTTGTACTGGCCGCCAAAGTCAATTACAATCACCGTTTCATGCTGCATGATAATCCCTTTCCCCTTTTGCGTTTTTGCCCCACACATTTTCCTGGGCCTTTCCTGCCTATCCCTGCCGTATGGCGCTCCAAAGCCGGGTGCGCCTGCCAAGAGCGCCGGCCGCGGGGCATACGACCGGTTTTTATTATAGCATATTGTACACGCAAAATCGACAAAAACCGGCCGCATAGGGGCCGGCGGAGTGCCCCGGCGGCAGATAAGGGCAAACGCTTCAGCCTGTTTGGGCCGGCTTGCACAGGACCAGAAAAAAGCAGCCGCCCTGCTCTGCACAGGCGCAAAGGCTTAGCCCCGCGGCCCGACAGATTTCCAGTATAGAAGCCTGGCTCTGCGCATCCCGCTTGCCAACGCCATAGGTCACGGCAAGCGGCCCTGCAGGCAGCAGGACCTCCAGCTCCAGGCAAAAGGGCGCCGGCCATGCCGACGCAATCTCACAGTCCCAGATATACAGCGCCCCGCCTGCCTTCAAAACCCGCGCCGCCTGCCCCACCGCAAGCGCCTGCTGCCCGGCGTCCATATACATCAGGGAAAAGAAGAAGGTTACATTGTCGAAGGTCCCGTCGGCAAACTGCAGGTCTGTCGCGTCCATCAAAAGCTTTTGAAACCCATCCGGCGCCTCGTCAAGTTCCTCCTGCCGGTTATCGATCGCTACGACCTGCTGTGCATAAAGCCGGCCAATGATCCCCTCGCCGCCTCCGCCCACATCCAGGATGCTGCCATGCAGCACCGGTTCCAGCCTGATTTTCACGTGATGCCCCTCCCTTATAAAACGCCGGCCCGTATCGCCGGGGGACAGCCGCTGCGCAGGTGTTTTCCGGCAAGCGGCGCCGAAGCAAAGTTCCCCCCTGCCCAAAAAGCAGGGGGGAACTTTTAAGGTTAACTATTCCATGCTGGCCTGAGACCTGCGGGCAATTACTCGAAGATCTTGGAAACAACGCCGGAGCCGACGGTACGGCCGCCCTCACGGATGGCGAAACGCAGGCCCTCGTCCATAGCGATGGGGGTAATCAGCTCAACGTCCATGGTGACGTTATCACCGGGCATGCACATCTCGGTGCCCTCGGGCAGAGCGATAACGCCGGTCACGTCGGTGGTGCGGAAGTAGAACTGCGGGCGATAGTTGTTGAAGAAGGGGGTATGGCGGCCGCCCTCCTCCTTTTTGAGGATATACACCTGGCCCTGGAACTTGGTGTGGGGATGGATACTGCCGGGCTTGGAAATAACCTGGCCGCGCTCGATATCGGTACGCTGCACGCCGCGCAGCAGCGCGCCGATGTTGTCGCCCGCCTCGGCGAAGTCCAGCAGCTTGCGGAACATCTCCAGGCCGGTAACGGTGGTCTTCATCTTTTCTTCCTTCAGGCCGACGATCTCAACCTCCTCGCCAACCTTGATCTGGCCGCGCTCCACACGGCCGGTGGCAACGGTGCCGCGGCCGGTAATGGTGAAGACGTCCTCAACAGGCATCAGGAAGGGCAGCGTGTCGTTGCGGGCCGGGGTGGGAATATAGTCGTCCACAGCCTGCATCAGATCAAGCACACATTTATACTCGGGGGCAGAGGGGTCGGTGGAGGTGCTCTCCAGAGCCTTCAGGGCACTACCCTGGATAATGGGGGTGTCGTCGCCGGGGAACTCGTACTCGTTGAGCAGGTCACGGATCTCCATCTCGACCAGCTCGAGCAGCTCGGGGTCGTCCACCTGGTCGACCTTATTCATGAACACGACAATATAGGGCACGCCTACCTGACGGGAGAGCAGGATATGCTCACGGGTCTGGGGCATCGGGCCGTCGGCGGCCGAGCAAACCAAGATCGCACCGTCCATCTGGGCAGCGCCGGTAATCATGTTCTTGACATAGTCGGCATGGCCCGGGCAGTCCACATGGGCGTAATGGCGGTTGTCGGTCTCGTACTCAACGTGCGCGGTGTTGATCGTGATACCGCGGGCGCGCTCCTCGGGAGCCTTGTCGATGTTGGCATAATCCATAAAGTCGGCGCCGCCCTTCATGGCCAGCACCTTGGTGATGGCAGCGGTGAGGGTGGTTTTGCCATGGTCAACGTGGCCAATGGTACCGATGTTTACATGAGGCTTATTGCGCTCAAATTTTGCTTTCGCCATTGCTGTTTATCCTCCTTTTTGAACCACATTAGCGTTAAGGTAATCATACTAAATCGGCCCCAAAAAATCAAGGGATTTTGGGATAATTCCACCAACCGGGCGGTTTCGTCCCCGTTTTGAGGCTGTGCGGCAGGGTCAGTCCTTCTTACGGCCGGCCATGATGTTCTCGGCAATGCTTTTGGGCACCTCGGAATAATGGCTGGGCTCCATCGAGTACTGGCCGCGGCCCTGGGTCTTGCTGCGCAGGTCGGTGGAATAACCGAACATATTGGACAGCGGCACAAAGGCATTGATCTGTTGCGAGCCGGTGAGGGCCTCCATGCCCTGGATCTGGCCGCGGCGGCTGTTGATGTCGCCCATGACGTCGCCCATATACTCGTCCGGCACGATCACGGCAACCTTCATAATCGGCTCCATGATGGCGGGGTCGGCCTTGGCCATGGCGTCCTTAAAGGCCATCGAACCGGCGATCTTAAAGGCCATCTCGGAGGAGTCGACCTCGTGGTAGGAGCCGCCCTTGAGGGTGACCTTGACGTCCTCCACCGGGTAGCCGGCCAGGATGCCGGCCTTCATCGCGCCTTGGATGCCCTGGTCGATGGGGGGGATGAACTCCTTGGGCACATCGCCGCCCACAACGGCGTTGATGAACTCGTACCCCTTGCCCGGCTCGTTGGGCTCGATGTCGATGATGCAGTGGCCGTACTGGCCCTTGCCGCCCGACTGGCGGGCGTACTTGGTGTTGGACGAGGCCGGCCGGCGGATGCACTCGCGGTAGGCAACCTGCGGCGCGCCCACGTTGGCCTCTACCTTAAATTCGCGCAAAAGGCGGTCGACGATGATCTCAAGGTGCAGTTCACCCATGCCGGCAATGATGGTCTGGCCGGTCTCCTCGTCGGTCCAGGTGCGGAAGGTGGGGTCCTCCTCGGCCAGCTTGTTGAGGGCGATGCCCATCTTTTCCTGGCCGGCCTTGGTCTTGGGCTCGATGGCCACCCGGATGACCGGCTCGGGGAACTCCATGCTCTCGAGGATCACGGGGTGCTTGGGGTCGCACAGGGTGTCGCCGGTGGTGGTGTTTTTAAGGCCCACCGCCGCCGCGATGTCGCCCGCGTAGCAGGCCTCGATGTCCTGCCGGTGGTTGGCGTGCATCTGCAAAATGCGGCCCATGCGCTCGTTGTTGTCCTTGACCGAATTGAAGACGGTGCTGCCGGCCTCGACCTTGCCGGAATAGACCCGGAAGAAGCAGAGCTTGCCCACATACGGGTCGGTAGCAATCTTAAAGGCCAGCGCCGAGAAGGGCGCCTCGTCCGAGGACGGGCGGCTAGTCTCCTCGCCGGTGTCGGGGTTGGTGCCCTTAATGTCCTCGATGTCGGTGGGGGCGGGCATATAGTCCACGATGGCGTCCAGCAGCTTCTGCACGCCCTTGTTGCGGTAAGAAGTACCGCAGGTGACCGGCACCACCGTGTTGGCAATGGTCTCGCGGCGCAGAGCGGTCTTGATCTCGTCCTTGGTCAGCTCTTCGCCGTCCAGGTACTTCATCATGAGCTCTTCGTCGTTTTCGGCAATGGCCTCGATCATCTCGCCGTGGTATTTTTCGGCCAGCTCCCGCATATCCTCGGGGATTTCCTCCTCGCGGATATCCACGCCCATGTCGTCATAGTAGACATCGGCCTTCATGTCGATCAGGTCAATGATCCCCTTGAAGGTGTCCTCCTTGCCGATGGGCAGTTGGATGGGGATGGCGTTGCACTTGAGCCGCTCGCGCATCATATTGACCACGCGGTAAAAATCCGCGCCCATGATGTCCATCTTGTTCACATAGGCCATGCGGGGCACGTGGTACTTGTCGGCCTGACGCCAGACCGTTTCGGACTGGGGCTCCACGCCGCCCTTGGCGCACAAAACGGTCACAGAGCCGTCCAGCACCCGCAGCGAGCGTTCCACCTCCACCGTAAAGTCCACGTGGCCCGGGGTGTCGATGATGTTGATA
>CAJTSP010000054.1 GCA_910578965.1 uncultured Oscillospiraceae bacterium | reverse complement strand
GTACAGCGGCGGCGCTGCCCGTGCCTGTATCGGTAGCGCCCCCAAATGGAGCCGGGGCCTGCGGCACGGCAGGGGCGGCGGGAGCCGTGCCGGTAAAGCTGAGCAGGCCCGCCGCGCTGACGCTGCTTTCGATCGGGCTAAAGGGTATGGCCAGCCGCAGCAGTACCACCAGCCAGAGGGCATATCGTGCCCGGGCCGGGATATACCGCCCCACCGTCCGCCGCAGCAGGGCCACGGCCAAAATCAGGATGCTCGAGGTAAAAATCAATTCGCGCATGGCAGGTCGCCTCGTTTCTTTGGGTTGGGGCTTACGCCCGGCAAAGGTTTGACAGCGCCGTATCTCTCTTAAAAAAGGATAGGTTGACGTCTGTCCACCAATAGGATAGCACACAGGTAGACGCTTGTCAACCTATCTGAGGGATTTTTTGAGGGCAGCGCGCTGACAGGCCCCAGAGCTCCCGGGCAGTGCGCCCATCTCCGGCCGAGGAGGCGGCGGGCGCCCGGCCGCGGCCGTCTTGTGCCTGGGCCCGGCTGCCGAGCCCAGGGCTTACGGCCCATCGCAAAGGATTAGCCCCTGCCCGCCTGCCTTGCCTCCCGCCGCAAAAGCCAAAGGCTTAAAAGCAGGGTTATCCCCTCGGTGGCCGGCGCGGCCAGCCAGATGCCGGCCATGCCCCAGAAAACCGGCAGCAGCAGGATGCAGCCCAGCAGCACTACCAGCCCCCGCGCCAGCGAAATCACGGCCGACTCTGCCGCGCGCCCGGCGGCGGTAAAGTAAAAGGAGACAATGGCATTAAAACCCGCAGGCATAAACGAGAGGGCAAACAGCCCTGCGCCCTGCCCAATCAGCCCCAGCACCGGGGCGCTGCGCACAAAGAGCCGCCCGCAGGGCACGGCAAGGGCAAGGGTAAGGCAAAACAGGGCCGCCCCCGCGCCGGTTACCAGCCGTGCGGCAACCCGCCGCAGCCGCCCGGCCAGCGCCTGCTGCCGCGCGCCAAAGCAAAAGCTGATGAGCGGGCTGACCCCCTGCCCAAACCCAACCACCACCATATTAAACAGGTAGGCCGAATATCCTACAATGGTAAAGGCGGTCACCCCGTCTGCCCCGGCCAGGCGCAGGATGACGAGGTTGTAAGCGAACATGGCGATGCCGGTAGAGAGCTCGCCGATCATCTCGGAGCAGCCGTTGGCAAGACTTTGGCGCAAAAACCTGCCCGAAAAAGAAAAGCCTCCCAGCCGGAACACCCTTGCACGCCGGGCAAAGTACCAGAGGTAGAGCCCCAGCCCGCACAGCGAGGCCAGCACGGTGGCCAGGGCCGCCCCGGCCATGCCCCAGCCCAGCCAGGCCACCAGCGCGCCGTCCAGCAGGAGATTGGCCCCGGCACAGGCGGCGGTGGCGCCAAGGGCAAAGCCGGGACGGCCCTCGGCCCGCACAAAGATGCCAAAGGCGCTGTTCAGCACCATTACCACCAGCTCGGGCAGCCGGATCAGGTAATAGAGCCGGCAGGCCGCCCGCACCTGGGCCGCCGCGCCCGCCGCCCCAAACAGCACCAGTAGCGGCTCCAGAAAAAGCAGCACCAGCAGGGCGGTAAGCGTGGCCAGTCCGGCGGCTGTTGCCATTGTTTGGCAAAAGGCCCGCCGGGCTTCTGCGGCATCGCCGCGACCCAGCGCTATGCCGGCCAACGCCGCACCGCCCACCGCCGCCATCAGCCCCACCGCCAAAAACAGGTAGAGGACCGGTAGCCCCAGGTTGACCGCGGCAATGCCCTCCTTGCCCACAAGGTTGCCGATGAATAGCCCGTCCGCCACCGTAACCAGCGCAGTAAGCAGCATTGAGCAGATGGCCGGCAGCGAAAACCGCAAAACCACCCCCACGGGCCGGCGCTGCATTTGTGTAAGTTCCATCAAAAAACGCTCCTTTCTATTATGGGCCGGTATTGGTTCCCCCTTTTTAGAGGGGGGTAAGGCCCATCATAGCAGGAGCGTGGTTTTTATACTTCTGAATTTATGCCCTTTTTAAGGGCAGGCAGATGTCGAGTGCAACGTCCTCCGGGCCGCCCATCCGGTGGTAGAGGTCGTAGCTATACTGTGGGTCGATGCGCCGGCCGCTGCCGGGCAGCCAAAGGGTAAACAGGGCCTGGTAGGCGGCATAGATGTTGCGCACCGGCCCACGGTAGGGCAGCACCAGGTACCACCCGCCCGGGATCCGCCGAACCCCCGGCGCGCCGCAGCCAGGCGGCACGGTCATGCAGACGTCGTACAGGCAGGCGTCCGGGTTGGTGATGGCGGGGTCGTCAAACGAACGTACCAAAAATTGCGAGCCGGCGGTGCGCCAAGGCCGGCAAGCCCGCATAAAGCCGGCCCAGATACCCCCCAGCGCATGGTAGTTGCCGATCTGCCGGCGGCAGAGCACAAACAGCTCGGGCATTTTTTGCATCCGTATCCCGCCGTTTTGGGCCAGCAAGCCGGCCAGCCCCGCTTCATCCAGGTGGCAAAAGGGGTGTCGCAGCGCGTTTGCCCCGGCGCAGCGGCGAAAGGTCGCCGGGCTCTGCCCGATCTGCCGGCGGAACACCCAACTATAGTTGGAGGGGCTGTAACCGCAGTCACAGCCGATATCGGTGATGCGGCGGTCGGGCTCCACCTTCAACCGGAAGGCGCTTTCCTCCAGCCGTACCCGGCGGGCAAAGGCATAGGGGCTCTGCCCGGTCTCGGCCTTGAACCGCCGGCTGAAATAGGCCGTGGAAAGGTGGAATTGCCGGGCAAGCTCCTCCACCGAGAGCGCCTCGCCGGCCAGTGAGCGCGCAAGGATAGCATCCACCGCACGGCCCACCGGCTCGCTCAAAAGCCCGGCCGCCTTTACCGCGCCGGGCCTGCCCGGGGCAAAGGGCTCAGCGGCGGGAATCATAATCGAGATAAGCGCCCTTCATGGGGCTGGCGGCCAGCTCGCTGAACAGCCGCAGGGCGCCGCGGGGGTACTTGGCCGGCCGGGGCTTCCAGGCTCTGCGGCGCTCGGCCAGGATGGCGTCGATCTCCTCGGGGGTTTTCCGCTCGCCCTTTACCCCCACAATGGCCAACAGGCGTTTTTCCACATCCAGCTCGATCAAATCGCCCTCCTCCACCAGCGCAATCGGCCCGCCGCTGGCGGCCTCGGGGCTGCAGTGCCCCACCACCGGCCCGGTAGACGCGCCGGAAAAACGCCCGTCGGTAATCAGGGCGATGCTGCGTCCCAGCTCGGCATCCGAGCTGATGGCCTCGGAGGTGTAAAACATCTCGGGCATGCCGCTGCCCTTGGGCCCCTCGTACCGGATCAACACTGCATCGCCCTTGCGCACCCTGTGATGCAGCACCGCGTCAAGGCATTCTTCCTCGCTGTCAAAGGGGCGGGCGGTCAGCACCGCCCGGAACATCTCCCGCGGGCAGGCGGTGTGCTTGATGACCGCTCCCTCCGGCGCGAGGTTGCCCTTGAGCACCGCAATGCTGCCTCCGGCGCCGATCGGCTTTTCAAACGGGCGAATAATATCCTCGCGGGCCAGCGCAAGGCCGTATTTGCGGTTGGCCTCGTCCAGCCACTGTGCGCACCGCCCGTAAAAGCCGTTTTTCCGCAGCTCGTCCAGGTTTTCGCCCAGGGTTTTGCCGGTTACGGTCATGGCGTCGAGATGCAGATGCTGCCGGATTTCCTCCATGATGGCCGGCACCCCGCCGGCATAATAGAAGAACTCGGCCGGCCAGCGCCCGGCGGGGCGCAGGTCCAGCAGGTAGTGCGCGCCGCGGTGCAGCCGGTCAAAGGTGTCGCCGTCGATCTCAATGCCGTACTCATGCGCAATGGCGGGCAGGTGCAACAAGCAGTTGGTCGAGCCCGAGATGGCCGCATGCACCAGAATGGCGTTTTCAAAGCTGTGCAGGGTCACAATGTCGCTGGGGCGCATATTGGGCTGCCGGGCCAGCCAAACCGCCTGCCGCCCGGCCCGGCGGGCGTACTCCAACAGGTCGGGGCTGGCGGCGGGCAGCAGCGCGCTGCCCGGCAGCGCAAGGCCCAGCGCCTCGGCCATGACCTGCATGGTCGAGGCGGTGCCGATAAAGCTGCAGGCCCCGCAGCCGGGGCAGGCGTTCTGCTTGGCCCAGTCCAGCCGGGATTTATCGATTTCGCCCCGCTCGTACCGGGCGTGATACATGCCCAGTTGCTCTAAGGTCAAAAGTTCCGGCCCGGCGCTCATGGTGCCGCCGGTCACCAGTACGGCCGGCGCGTCCACCCGCGCCATCCCCATCAGGCTGGCCGGCAGGCCCTTGTCGCAACTGGCAATGTATACCGCGCCGTCAAACGGGGTGGCGTTGGCGTGGATTTCGATCATATTGGCGATCATCTCGCGGCTGGCAAGGCTGAAGTTGATGCCGTCGTGCCCCTGGCTCTCGCCGTCGCAGATGTCGGTGCAGAAGTACCGCGCGCCATAGCCGCCCGCCTCGGCAATGCCCTGCCGCGCCTCCTCCACCAGCCTGTCCAGATGCCCGCTGCCGGGGTGGCTGTCGCCAAAGGTGCTCTCGATCATGATCTGCGGCTTTCCAAGGTCCTCCGGCTTCCAGCCGGTGCCGATGCGCAGCGGGTCCAGCTCGGGCGCCAGCCGGCGCAGCTCCTGGCTTTTCAGTTCCATATCCTGCATCCTTTCACATCAAAGCATTTTCAGGCGGGCTTGGCCCCCTGCGGGGCTTTGGCATGTCACGCATATCCTGCGGCCTGCGGCGCGCTCCAGGCCCGCACACCGTCCGGTATGCGGGCCTGGCCTTGCAGGTTGTTTGACGCCATAAGCGTATCACGCCGGCGGCCGGGTGTCAACTCACGCAAAGTCCCGGCCTTACAGGCCCAGCTCGGCAAACAGGGCGTCGCGGGCGGCGTTTACCTGCGTAAAGTCTACTGCGCTTTTGTAATACTCCTCCAGGGCGTCGTGGCTGCGCTTTGCCTCCCGCTGTATGGCGCTGGCCTGGGCCAGCAGCTCGGCGGCGGCCTTGCGATTAAACTGTAGCCGCCGCCGGCGCGCGCGCAGGGCGTCCGGGTCGGCAAAGCGGGTACAGTGCACGTTTTGCTGGCCCGCAAACTGCATGGGATGCCAGCTATTCGAGGTTAAAAACGCCAGCCGCAGCCCCGGCAGCAGCAGATGGTCGATCTTGTCCTCCTGGGCCATGGCGCAGCGGCAGGTGATCACCCGGTGCCCGCGGCGCAGCGCCTCGGTGCGCAGCCGCTCCAGGATAAGCCGGCTTGCCGCGCCGTATTCATCCTCAAGCACTACCAGCCGGTCGGCCAAAACCGGTACCGTATCCCGAAAAATTAGGATGCCCTTGGGGGTTACGGCGCTCAGCAGCCGCACCTGCTCGCACCCCTCGCGCCCGGTTTTGGGCAGGCAGCGGGCGGCAAGCCCGGCGGCGTACCGGCCGGCCTTTTCGGTATTGAGGCAGCAGGCGACGGTACGGCGGCTGTCCAGCAAAAGGGCGCTGGCCGAGGCAATGTACCGCGCGGCGCGGGCCTGCAGGCAGCCGCAGCGGTCAAACAGGGTGGCAATTTTACCGGCATCGGCAGAAAGCTTATTGTTGTTAAAGGTGTGGTACAGGCTCACCACCCGCTCGCGCGCGCCGGGTTGGGCAGGCTCCAGGGTGTGGGGGGCGGTGGCGTCCAGCGCGCCGGCGTGGTACTGCCACAGCAGGGCGCCGTCCAGGCTGTCCGGGTCGGAGGAGCAGTGGATCCGTTCCACCGGACCCTCGGCCCGTTCGGCCAGCCGCTTCATCAGGGTGGATTTGCCGCAGCCCGGCCCGCTCTTGATGAGATAAAGCCGCAGGCCGTCCTGTGCGGCGAGCGTTTCAAAATAGCCGTGGAAGCCGGTAGGCGAGAGCGCGCCCAAAAAGAAATCGGTCGTTTGATTTTTGGTTTGCATGGTGGATCACCCCTTTCGCCCTCACAATATGCAAAAATGGCCCGTATTGTCCGCCCAAAAGGCGAGGCAAAGCGCCGCAAAGCCGGTTTTTGGGCCGACGCTTCCCCTGTCGCCCGGGATTGACATGCCGCCGCCCGAAAGAGTATACTAAAACTACCAATTTTTGACAAAACGGAGGCGTATTTATGGGTAAATTTGTAATGAAGACGGTAAAAAGCGGCATCAAATTTGACCTAAAAGCCGGCAACGGCGAGATTATTGCCAGCTCGGAGGTCTATTCCGGCAAGGCCTCGTGCGAAAACGGCATCGAGAGCGTGCGCAAAAATGCTCCCGTCGCCGCGCTGGAAGACCAGACAGCCGAAGGCTTTGCACAGCAGAAAAACCCCAAATTTGAGATGTATGTTGACAAGGCCGGCGAGTTCCGGTTCCGGCTTAAGGCCCGCAACGGTGAGATCATTGCCGTGTCGGAGGGCTATAAGGCCAAGGCAGGCTGCCTGAACGGCATTGAAAGCGTGCGCAAAAATGCCCCGGATGCCACGGTGGAGGTGCTGGAAGGATAACGCCGCCCCCTTGGCCGGTGCCGGGTAGGCCGGCGGCAATAAAAAAGGCGGCTGTGTCAGCATCCGCGCAAAAAAACGCGCCCCTTATGCTATGGTATCGGCATAAGGGGCGTTTTGCTTCGCCCCAAAAGGGGGCGGTAAGGTTGGAGTACGCGGTTTGCTCGCTGGGTATTATGGTGGCGTTTGTGTTTTTTTGCTGCATGGGTGCGGCATAGGGCAGAAAAAGGGGGCATAGCGGCAAAAAGGCCATGCGCAGGGGGCGGCAAACGCAAGGGGCCGGCCGCTGCAGTAGGCGGCGCTGCTGTTGTTGGGAGCTTGGCGGGCAGCAGGAAGACGGGCATACGAAAACAGGCTGGCCCCGGCAGGCTGCCCATAAAGGGCAGGCAGGTTCCGGCACTTGCGGGCTTTATAAAAATACCCCGCTCTTATCCAGCAGCCAAAGCAGCCCATAGGTTACCGGCTGGTGCAGCAGGTAGATGGGCAGTGTGTGCCGGCCGGCCCAGCCCAGAAAGGGCATCCGCACCCCGCAGGCGCGGCGCAGCCGGGGGCTGAGGCCCCAAAGCCGCCAGGCAAAAAAGCCAACCCAGTAAAGGGCCAGCCAGGGCAAAAGCGGAAAGTAATCGCTCGAAAAAAAGCCCGGCCCCGGCAGCCCCAAAAAGGCAAGGTACCGGGTGGAGTACAAGGCGGACGGCAGCCGGGCCAGCACCAGCCTCTCAAACCCAAGGCTGCCATACTGGATGTTGCGCAGCACAAAAAACAGGGCCGCGCTGCCCAAAAGCCCGGCGGCCGGGGGTAGGGCCTCAAGAAGCTTTTGCAAAAGCCGGGTAATCAGCGGGGCCGAGCCCAGCAAAAACAGCACTCCCCAGCGTACCGTCTGGCTTGGCATGGCAAGGGCGGTGGCAAGGCTTACCAGCGCCGAGGCCCCCAGCACGGTAAGCCCGTGCCGTACCGGGCTGCGGCCCAGCGCATAGCAAAAGCCCGAAAGCAAAATAAACCCCCAGCAGATGCTCTGCTGCCATAAATAACCCGGCGTCTCAAAGTACCAGGGGCAGGGGAGGCCGAACAGCACCACGAGGTCGTACATGGCATGATAGCCCAGCATGCTGGCAAGGCAGGCGCCGCGCAGCCCGTCCAGCAGCCAAAGCCGCCCGCCCGTACCCAAAGCAGGCCCGCCCGGGCCTGCTTTTTGCGCGCCGGCTGCGCCGCCGCGCCCTTTTTTGCCATCCCGTGCATCCTGTGCAAACAACAAGGGCCGCACCTCCCTGCAAGAAAAATGTGCGGGATGCCCGCCAAACGGCGGTAGGCATCCCGGGCCATGGGCAGCGCGCCGCCCGGCTTTTTTGCCCAGGGCATTTGAGTCTTTTTTATTATAGCGGGTTGCCCTGCCCGGCACAAGGCCGCCTTGCTTTTTAATCCCCCGCCCCTGCCTGCCGCCGGCCCTTGCCGTTTTTGCATCAAGGCCCCAGCCCCCGGGAGTGTCCACTGCAAGGGTTTGTGCTGGCCTGGGCCGGGCGCGGGGGAGCGTTTCAAAAGGCTTTCGGGGAAGGGGTCCTGTTGCCTTGAGAGACTGCTTCCCCGCACCCGGCCGGCTGACATCTCCCGGGTTTGGACACTTCCCCAGCCCCAGCCGCCCTTGCCATCCGCCCTCTTTTTTTGCTATGATAAGATACAATAAGGGCAAAAAGAGCAAAAAAAGAGAAAGCGACGTGAAACATTTGGATGCACGGCAGGCACAGTATCAAAAAATGACCGCTACCCCCATCCTCCGGCTCGTGCTCACCCTCGCGGCCCCTACCGTGGTGAGCATGCTGGTTACGGCGGTGTACAACATGGCCGATACCTTTTTTGTCAGCCAGTTGGGCACCAGCGCCTCGGGTGCCGTGGGCGTTGTGTTCAGCCTGATGGCGGTGATCCAGGCCATCGGCTTTACCCTGGGTATGGGCGCGGGCAGCCTGGTGAGCCGCTGCCTTGGCAGCCGGCAGGACGCTGCCGCCAGCCGGTATGCGGCCGCCGCCTTTTATACTGCCATCGGCTTTGGGCTGGCCCTTACGGTGCTGGGCCGCCTGTTTATGGATCCTCTGATGGCTCTTTTGGGCGCTACGCCCACCATCCTGCCCTTTGCGCGGGACTATGCCTTTTACATCCTGCTGGCCGCCCCGGTCATGACCGCCAGCTTTGTAATGAACAACCTTCTGCGCGCCGAGGGCAAGGCCGCCTTTTCCATGGTCGGGCTTACCACGGGCGGGGTGCTCAACATGCTGCTTGACCCGCTGTTCATCTTTGGCTTCAAGCTGGGCATCGCGGGGGCCGCGCTGGCCACCTGCCTTTCGCAGTGCGTCAGCTTTGGCATCCTGCTCAGCTTTTTTCTGCGCGGCAGGGCCCAAACCAGCCTGCACCCCCGCCACGCCAGGGGCGCGGCGGCCTGCCTTGGGCCGATCATCAAAACCGGCTTTCCCAGCCTTTCGCGGCAGGGGCTTGCCAGCATGGCCTCGGTGCTGCTGAATAAAAGCGCGGCGGTGTACGGCGACGCGGCCGTGGCCGCCATGGCCATTGTGGGGCGCATTTTTATGCTGGTCTTTTCGGTGATGCTGGGCATCGGGCAGGGCTTTCAGCCGGTGTGCGGCTACAACTACGGCGCAAAGCGGTACGGCCGGGTGCGGCAGGCCTTCTTTTTTACCCTGCTGCTGGGCGAGGCCGCCATGGGGGTGCTGGCCCTCGGCGGGTTTTTGGCCGCCCCCCATATCGTGGGCCTCTTCCGGGATGACCCCGCGGTGGTAACCACCGGGGCCTTTGCCCTGCGCTGCCAGTGCGCTGCCCTGCTTACCATGCCGGCCAGCACCTGTGCCAATATGCTGTTCCAGAGCATCGGCCAAAGCGGCAAGGCCACCATTTTGTCCTGCCTGCGGCAGGGGATCTATTTTATCCCGCTCATCGGGCTGCTGCCGGCGGTGCTGGGCATCGCCGGGGTGCAGACCGCCCAGGCCATCGCCGACCTGCTGACCTTTTTGACCTCGCTGCCCTTTATCCTCTTCTTTTTCAAAACCCTGCCGGCCGGGCCGGCGGGGGAGGGCGATCCGCCAAAAGAGTAGGAGCCCCGGCCAAAACAGCCGGCCCGCCTGCCAAAAGAAAACATTTGACAAGCCCCGCCTTCTTTATTATAATGGTGAGCAATAGGCAAAACGCGAGGATGGGAACAAGTAACCCCCTGTACAGGCCCACAGAGAGCTGCCGGTTTGGTGCAAAGGCAGCGGTACGGCAGCGGGGCGAACTCCTCCCGGAGCAGCCGCCAGAACCGGCGCGTGCCCTGCAAAAGGGCTGCGCCTTAGTAGATGCGGCCGGGCGCACCCGATACAGTGCGGCGAGCGGCCGCCGGCCCTTTGGGGCGCGGGCGGCAATGAGAGTGGTACCGCAGAGCGCCCTTTTGTGCGGCAAAAGGCCTTTGTCTCTTGAATTTTTTGAGAGACAGGGGCCTTTTTTAACGGCAGCGCCGCGGCCAAAAAGGGCAGAACACGGATAAGGGAGCGGAGAAACAAGATGAAACTGACCGGCGCGCAGATCTTTGCCGAGGTGCTGATCGAGCAGGGGGCCACCACCCTGTTTGGGTACCCGGGGGGTGCGGTGCTCAATTTGTACGACGCACTCTACCAATACCGCGACAGGATCACCCATATCATGACGGCGCACGAGCAGGGCGCCGCCCACGCGGCCGACGGCTACGCCCGCGCCACCGGCAAAACCGGGGTGGTGCTGGCCACCAGCGGCCCGGGGGCCACCAACCTGGTCACCGGCATCGCCACCGCGTATATGGACAGCATCCCCATGGTGGCCGTTACCGGCAACGTGGGCACCGGCCTCATTGGGCGGGACAGCTTCCAGGAGGTCTACATCGCGGGCATCACCATGCCCATCACCAAGCACAATTTTGTGGTGCGCCATGTGGACGAGCTGGCCGCCACCCTGCGCCGGGCCTTCCACATTGCGCAGGCCGGCCGCAAGGGCCCGGTGCTGGTGGACATCCCCAAGGACGTCACCGCCGCTTTGGCCGAGTTTATTCCCGAGCCGCCCCAGCAGCCCACCACCACCCTTACCTTCAGCCGGGCGGCGGTGGCAAAAGCCGCCTGGATGCTGGGCGACGCCAAGCGCCCCATCATCTACTTTGGGGGCGGGGTGCGTTCCAGCAAGGCCTGCCACGCCATGAAGGCCCTGATCGAAAAGGCCCAGATCCCCGCCACCCACACCCTGATGGCGGCCGGCGTATTGGACTGCCGCCACCCCCTCAACTTGGGGCTTTTGGGCATGCACGGCAGCTATACCACCAACAAGGCGGTAAGCGAGGCGGACGTGGTGCTGGCCATCGGCACCCGCTTCAGCGACCGGGTGGCCCTCAACCCCAGCACCTTTGCCTCCAAGGCCCGGATCATCCAGATCGACATCGACCCCAGCGAGATCAACAAGAACGTGCAGGTCACCCACAGCCTTGTGGGGGACGCCGCCCACATCCTGGACGCGCTGCTGCCCCTCATCGAGCCGGCCCAGCACGAGGATTGGCTGGCCCGCATCCACTCCTGGCAGAGCCTTGATTACCACCCCAAGGACCACGACGACCGGCTGATGCCCCATCAGGTCATCGGCTGCTGCTGCGAGATGGCCGGCCCCGAGGCGGTGTATGTAACCGACGTGGGCCAGCACCAGATGTGGGCCGCCCAGTACCTGCGGCATGTCAAAAGCCGGGGCTTTTTGACCAGCGGCGGGCTGGGCACCATGGGCTTTGGCTACGGCGCAGCCATCGGCGCGCAGGTGGCGGTGGGGCGGGATACCCCGGTCGTTCTGTTTACGGGCGACGGCTCTTTTCATATGAACCTCAACGAGGCCTGCACCGCCGTCAGCTACGATCTGCCCATCATCACGGTCATCTTCAACAACCAGGTGCTGGGCATGGTGCGCCAGTGGCAAACGGTGTTTTACGACCGGCGCTACTCCAGCACCGACCCGCACCGCAAAACCGATTATGTCAAGCTGGCCGAGGGCTTTGGCCTGGCCGGCTACCACTGCGAAAGCCTGGCCCAGTTTGAGGAGGCGTTCCGCCGGGCGCTGGCCTCCAAAAAGCCGGCCTGGATCGAATGCGTGATCGACAAGGACGAAAAGGTCCTGCCCATGATCCCCGCCGGCGGCACGGTGGAGGATCTTATGATGTCCTGAAAGGGGGCTGCCATTTATGAAAAAACAGGTGGTAAGCCTTTTGGTGGATAACCATGCCGGCGTGCTTACCCGCATTTCGAGCTTGTTTGGCCGCCGGGGCTTCAACATCGACAGCCTCACCGTTTCGGCTACCGACGACCCGGCCATCAGCCGCATCACCCTTGTGGTGGACGATGATGACGCCCTGCTTGCGCAGGTGATGCTGCAAACCGCCCGGCTGGAGGAAACCCGCAGGGTTTTCCGGCTGGACACCGCCCGCAGCCTTCTGCGGGAGCTGCTGCTCATCAAGGTGGCGGCCGATTCGGCCAACCGCAGCGAGCTGCGGGAGATCGCGGGCATCTACAAGGCCAAGATCATCGACCTTTCGCCCCAGAGCATGGTGCTCGAGCTTACCGGCGAGCCGGAAAAGATCGACGCCTTTTTAAAGATGTTTGAGAGCTTCCATATTCTGGAGATGTGCCGTACCGGGGTTACCGCCCTGGCGCGGGGCGGGGCGGAGGAGCCGGACGAGCTGTCCCAAACCAACGCCATCACCACCCCCTTTGGCAAGCGGGATTTTTAGGCCCGGCGGCATGCCGCGCTTTTGGGCGGCCGTTTGGCCCGGTGGCTTTGCGCCCTGGCGGCGCCGGCCCGGGCAAAAGCCTCAACACAACGTTTTTCCCCGCCGGGGGCGGGTTTTAAGCAGGTACGGCCGCGCCGCGCGGCCGCCGTATTGATGGGAAAGCAAAAAGGAGTGTTTGGATCATGATTAAAAAGTACTACGACACCGACTGCAACCTCGGCATGTTGGACGGCAAGACGGTTGCGGTCATCGGCTTTGGCAGCCAGGGGCACGCCCACGCCATGAACCTTGCCGAGAGCGGGGTCAAGGTGGTTGTCGGCCTGCGGGAGGGCAGCGGCCACTGGGAAAAGGCCGCTGCATTTGCCGCGGCCAACCCCAACCTCTCGGTGATGAGCATTGAGGACGCCGCCAAGGCCGGCGACCTTGTGATGATGCTGGTGCCGGATGAGCTGGCCGCCGACATCTACAATAAGCAGGTGGCCCCCAACATGAAGGAGGGCGATATCCTGGCCTTTGCCCACGGCTTCAACATCCATTTCCAGTTCGTCAAGCCCCAAAAGGACATCGACGTCATCATGATCGCCCCTAAGGGGCCGGGCCATACGGTGCGCAGCCAGTACCTGGAGGGCAAGGGGGTGCCCAGCCTGATCGCGGTCGAGCAGGACTACAGCGGCAAGGCCAAGGAGTACGCGCTGGCCTATGCCTCGGGCATCGGCGCGGGCCGGGCCGGCATCCTGGAGACCAGCTTCCGCGAGGAGACCGAGACCGACCTCTTTGGCGAGCAGGCGGTGCTCTGCGGCGGCGTCTGCGAGCTGATGCACGCGGGCTTTGACACCCTGGTGGAGGCCGGCTACGAGCCCGAGATGGCCTACTTTGAGTGCATCCACGAGATGAAGTTGATCGTGGACCTCATCAACGAGGGCGGCTTTGGCAAGATGCGCTACTCGATCAGCAATACCGCCGAGTACGGCGACTACCGCACCGGCCGCCGGCTGATCACCGACGCCACCCGCAAGGAGATGAAGCAGGTGCTGCGCGAGATCCAGGACGGCACCTTTGCCAGCGAGTTCATGACCGAGATGAGCAGCGGCCGTCGGGCCAAGTTCCTGGCCACCCGCCGCATGCAGGCCCAGCACCCGGTGGAGGCGGTGGGCGCCAAGCTGCGCGAGATGATGAGCTGGCTGCATAAATAAGCAAAAGGGCAGGTTTCATCAAAGGGGGAGGGCCGGCAGGCCCGCCCCGTATAGGCCGTCCATCTCTTAACAAGGGCCCACACGCCGGCAGCCTGGCTCCAGCGGCACGCTGGCTGCGCCCGCGCACCTTGGAATCCACCGGATTCCCACGGCACGCCGCCTTGCCATCGCACCACTGGCCGTGCCCTGCCGGTCCTGCGGAGTTTTTGGGCAAAGGTCTTTTTGGGGAATAAAAGAGTTTTTACCTTTTTGCTTTATATTCCTTTTGCCCCAAAAACCATGCGTGCCCTTGTCAAACGATGTTTGGCCAAACAGCGATAACAGGAGCGTGAAGAAAATGCGCAGCGACCAAGTAACCAAGGGCGCCGAGCGCGCCCCCAACCGCAGCCTCTTTTACGCCTGCGGCTTTACCAAGGAGGAGCTGGAGCGCCCGCTCATCGGGGTGGTCAGCGCCCACAGCGAGATCGTGCCCGGCCATGTCCATCTAGACAAACTGGCCGAGGCGGTCAAGGCAGGGGTGCGCATGGCCGGCGGCACCCCCATCCTCATCCCGGCCATCGGGGTTTGCGACGGCATTGCCATGGGCCACATCGGCATGAAGTACAGCCTGGCCAGCCGGGAGCTGATTGCCGACAGCGTCGAGACCATGGCCATCGCCCACCAACTGGACGGCCTGGTGCTGGTGCCCAACTGCGACAAGATCGTGCCCGGCATGGTCATGGCGGCGGTGCGGCTCAACATCCCCTGCGTTGTGTGCAGCGGCGGCCCTATGCTGGCCGGCAGCTTTGAGGGGCAGGAGATCAGCCTGTCCAAGATGTTCGAGGCGGTGGGCTCCTACAAGGCCGGCCTCATCACCGCCCAGCAGTTGGACGAGTGCGAGCAGGGTTGCTGCCCGGGCTGCGGTAGCTGCAGCGGTATGTACACCGCCAACAGCATGAACTGCCTGTGCGAGGCCATCGGCATCGGGCTGCCCGGCAACGGCACCATCCCGGCGGTGCACTCCGGCCGCACCCAGCTTGCCAAGCACGCCGGCATGGCGGTGATGGAGCTGGTGCGCCGGGACATCAAGGCCCGGGACATCATCAACGAAAAGAGCATCCGCAACGCCCTGGCCTGCGATATGGCCCTGGGCTGCAGCAGCAACAGCGTGCTGCACCTGCTGGCCATCGCCCGGGAGGCGGGGGTCCCCCTCGACCTTGCTATGTTCAACGAGATGAGCGAAAAGGTGCCCAACCTCTGCCATCTGGCCCCGGCCGGCCCCACCCACATGCCGGACCTCTGGGCCGCGGGCGGCATCCCGGCCGTGCAGGCCGAGCTTGCCAAAAAGGGCCTTTTGGACCTTTCGCTCGTCACCGCCACCGGCAAAACGGTGGGGGAGAACATCGCCGGCGCGGCCGTCCGGGATACAAACGCCATCCGCCCCATCGAAAACCCCTATTCGCCCACCGGCGGCATCCAGATCCTCTGGGGCAACCTTGCGCCGCGCGGCTGCGTGGTCAAGCGCAGCGCGGTGGCGCCCGAGATGCTCACCCACACCGGCCCCGCCCGGGTGTTTGACAGCGAGGAGGAGGCCATCGCCTCGATCTATGCCGGTCAGATCAAGGACGGCGACGTGGTGGTTATCCGGTACGAAGGGCCCAAGGGCGGCCCCGGCATGCGGGAGATGCTCAACCCCACCAGCGCGCTGGCCGGCATGGGGCTGGACAAAACCGTGGCCCTCATCACCGACGGCCGCTTTTCCGGGGCCTCCCGCGGGGCGTCCATCGGGCACGTCTCGCCCGAGGCGGCCAGCGGCGGCCCCATCGGTCTGGTGCAAGAGGGCGACTCGATCACCATCGACATCCCGGCCGCGGCCATCACCCTGCATGTCGCCGAGGAGGAGCTGGCCGCCCGCCGGGCTGCCTACACCGCCCCCGAGCCCAAGATCAAGAGCGGCTGGCTTGCCCGCTACGCCCGCATCGTCAGCGGGGCCGACAAGGGCGCCGTAATGGAGTAAGCCGGAGTATTTTCTGTGGTTTATAAAAAAGGCGCTTTCGATGAGCCGGCGGCTCCCGAGAGCGCCTTTTTTGACACAGGGTTATTTGTCCGGCACAAACGGTCTCCCGGTCGGATATAAGGTAAGGGGGCATGGGGCCGCTGGACCCCATACCGACAAAAAGGCTTTGCCCGCCGCGCCCCAAGGGCCGGCGCCGCGCAGGGGGTATGCCGAAACTGTTTTCGGAGTTGTAAAAAGTACATTTTTCTGCCGAAAGCGGTGGAAATGCGCGGGAGTATATGGTACAATAAATAACAGTTTTATCGTCCGCGGGGCAGGGTGCGCAGAATGATATAGGCAGGGCTGCCATGTCCATTGCGGGGAACATTGCATTTGGAAGGAAGGACAGCAGATGAAACGGATCCTTGCGCTTTTGCTTGTATTCTGCCTGGTGCTTACGTGCCTTGCCGGCTGCGGCGGCTCCGGCGGGGCAGGGCGTGATACCGGCAGCCAGGGCGGTGCGCCCGCCGAGCC
>CAJTSP010000053.1 GCA_910578965.1 uncultured Oscillospiraceae bacterium | reverse complement strand
CCACGGAGCTTTCCGTGCGGCAGAGCGGGGCTTGGGGGATGCATCCCCCAAGCCCCGCCCTTTGATTCCCTGGCCATTTTTTGCAAAGCAAGGCCGCCGGCGCGGGTTCTGCGCGCCGGCGGCCTTGCTTTGCAAAAAATGGCCTTATTGCGCCGGGGCCAGCCCGCCATAGTTGCCCCAAACCTCCCAAGGGTTGATGGGCGAGCTGCCCAGCCGCACCTCGCAGATGGTGTGGCCCTGCGCGGTGCCCAGAAGCGCGCCCTGGCTTACATAATCCCCCTCCGAAACGTCGATGCGCCCCAGCAGATAAAACAGGCTTTTAAGCCCGCAGCCGTGCTCGATCACAACACACCGGCTGCCGCCCGCAAGGCCGGCAAATACCACACGGCCGTCTGCCGGGGCCAGGATTTCGGCCCCGGGCCGGGTGGCAAAGGTTACGTTGACGCTGCGCCGCCCGGGAATGGTTTTGTTGTACTCTTCCAGCGCTGGGTCCAGCGCCAGAAGCTCCTTGTCTACAATGCGGTCGGTGTACTCAACGACCCCATAGTTGCGTACCGGGCGGCCCTGCACCGGCTGCATAAAGCCCTGCTCGGCCCAGTAGATTTCAGGGTCGGCAATCTCAAACAGGGCGCGGACATTTTCCGGCGCGGAACCCAGATAGGGGATAGCGGCGCTGCCGTCGGCGGTAAAGGTATCCAGCTCCTGGGTCTGGCGGTAGGCCGCGTGCACGGTTACCGTTTCACGGGTGTCGCCGTACAAAATTTCCATCGTAAATTCGCCGGCCGTAAAGGTTTGAGGCAAGGCAAGGTAAGCTGCCCAGCCGCTGCCCAGCCTCACAAAGCTGGCGCTGCCCAGCTCGCCGGTTACCATGGGCGAGACATCCCCGATCAGCCCGGTAATCCCGACGCGCAGTACCGAGCCCTCCGTCACCGGGTCGCTGCTAAGGGCAATTTGAGGACGGGCCGAAAGGGTAAACCGGAAATGATAGGTGTAATGGCCTTGCGGCTCGCTGAGGTCGGGTTCGCCCTCGCCCTCTTCGCCCTGGCTTAGGGTGAGATAAGCGTCATAGGTACCGTTTTCGGGGAAGACAAAACCAGAAAACTCGCCCCCGCTGCCCAAAAAAACAGGCTCGCCGCTGCCAGCAACAACAATTTCCAGTCGGCTGTCCATATCCTCCGGCAAGCGCAGGGGGGGCGAGACTGAATCGACCTGCCCCAACATCTGCGGCTCCTCGGGAGGGGCCATAGCCGGGACGTCCTCTTTGTTCTCGCCGGCAGAGGCGGCCGCTGCGGCCGCCTCAAACCGGTCGGCCATGGTAAAATGCCGCCGCAGCGGGCCCACCACCGGCAGGTTCCAATCAAAATCGGTTTCCTGCAAAGCCTGCCCCGCAAAGGCGGGGGAAACGGCGGGCAGGTCGGCCAGCGTGACCGAGCGGTATAAAAACCAGCTTACTGCCGCCACCAACAGCAGCACAAAAAAGGCTACCATTACAAACCAGCCCAAAACCAGCCCAAGCACCCGCAGCGCGCGCCGCCCGGGGCGGGGCGCGTACTCAAAATCCTCCGGGGCGTCTCCATCCAAGGCGTCTCCGTCCGAAACTTCTTCATCCAAGGCGCCCTCGTCTAAGGCGTCCCCGTCCGGAGTGTCTTCCGGCCCTATGTATGCGGCCTGGCTTTTCAGACACTCTTTTGGGGGGGCGGCTTGTTTTGTGCGAGGCTGCGTTGAACCGGCTTCCTTTGGATCGGATACCTCTATATCGGGCCGTCCGGGCTCGGTCCCCTCCGGGGCAGGCGGCTCTATGGGGGGTTGCCCGGGCTTGGCTTCCTCCGGAGCGGGCTGCCCGGCCTTGGCTTCCTCCGAACCGGGCGCCCCCATATCGGGCTTAGCCTTGCGGGGCATATCCTCGCCTGCCTGCTTCTGGCCGCGTTTGGGTGCAGGTGCTTTGCCTCCCCCCCGCTGGGATTTTTTCATGGCTGCTCACCCCTTGTCAGATCGGTTTGGGACATCCTGCCCCAGCCAAACAACGCGTACAGCCCCGAAGCCGTCCGTGCGCTTCGGGGCTGTGGGTTTGTGGATTACTCCGCTGGTTCTGCCGGTTCTGCCGGAGTATCCGGGCCGCCGGCTTCGTCCTCTTCATTCTCTTCTTCGATGGAATCGTTAAAATCCTCGCTGAACAGCAACTGCTCGTACTCATCCAGCTCCTTTTCGCGGCGGCGGATGTACAGCGCGGCAGCAACCAATGCGCCGGTAGCGGCGGCAATAAAAGCAAGAATGGCCGCAAAGGTCGATTTCTTCATGACAATGTCCTCCTTATTTGAATGCAGGCGTTTGCGGGCCCGCTTTTTTAGACGCTCCAGGCGTACGGCGGCGGATACGGCCTTTCCGGTACAAAACAAAGCTTTCACCGCAAATTTTAAAAAGCCAACCAGCATGCCGGCCATCTCCTTTCGCCTGGGCAGGTTTTTGCAGGACGCCGCGCGGCAGGAAGCACACGCAGCTTACCTCCTTATTATACCCGCTGTCCATGCGAATTACAACTAAAAATTGCAGCGGCCTCCATCCCGTGCATGGCTGTCGCCGGGTAGGCAGAGGCAGGGCTCGGTTTGCCATGCCCGCTCTGTGCAGCGCGGCCCGGAAAGAGCGGCGAGCCATTTCACGGCTGCCCGCAGTTACCCTGCCCCTGCGCAGGGCGACGGCCCGCCCTGCAGCAGGATGGCGCGGTAGGCCGAAAAGGCACCGGGCAGGGCCAGCTCGTTTTGTAGCTGGGCGGGGCTCGCCCATACGAGGCCCTCGGGCAGCGTTTTGGGTGGGTTGGGGCAGTTGTATTGCCAGCCGGACATCTGCCACTCGATATGGCTGAAGATGTGCTTTGCGGCAGGCAGGGGCCCGGCCTGTATCGCCCCGCCAAGGCCCTGGGCCGCCAAAAGCTCCAGCGCCTCGGGCCCGGTGAGAGCGCGTTCGGCCAGCAGCGGCTGCCACAGCCCGGCCAGCAGGCCCTTTTGCGGCCGGCGCTGCAGCAGCACCCCGTGCGGCGAAAAAACCGCCAGCACGGTAATCGGCTGTATCCGCCGGGCCTTGGGCTTGGTTTTGACCGGAAGCTCCCCTTGCCGGCCCTGCGCCCTGGCGCGGCAAAGGGAGGCCAGCGGGCATTCAGCGCAGAGCGGCCCGCCCCCCGGCAGGCAAACCAGGGCTCCCAGCTCCATCAACGCCTCGTTATAGGGGCCGGGCGTGCCGGGCGGCTGATGAGCCAAAACACGGGCGGCAAACTCCTTTTTGACAGCCGGCTCCAGGACGTTGCGCCCGTCGGCATACAGCCGGCTGAATACCCGCAGTACATTGCCGTCCACCGCCGGGACCGGCAGCCCAAAACAAATGGAGGCAATTGCGCCGGCCGTGTAATCCCCAATGCCGGGCAGGGCGCGCAGGGCGTTGTAATCGGCCGGTAGGGCCCCGCCATGCCGCTCCATCACCAGCCGGGCGGCCTTTTGCAGGTTGCGTACCCGACTGTAGTAGCCAAGGCCCTCCCAGAGCTTATGCAGGCGCTGCCCGTCGCATTCGGCCAGGGCCTGTACGGTAGGCAGCTCGGCCACAAACCGCTCGTAATAGGGCAGGGCAGCAGACACACGGGTCTGCTGCAGCATGATCTCGCTCACCCACACCCGGTAGGGGCTGGGGTTTTGCCGGAAGGGCAAAACCCGCCGGTGGACGGCAAACCAGCCCAGCAGAGCGGGCGCGATGGGAGGCAATGGAGCAGCGGCAGCCTGTGCGTTATCGGCAAACCCGGGCGCCGCTCCCGCCATTCCCTGCCACGTCCCGGCCGTGCGCCGGCAGGCCTGCCTTGTACCCTTTATACGCTCTGCCGCGTTTTTTTGCATCTGAGCCGCGCCTATGCGCCCGGCGCCCGGCTTCTGGTTCATCCGGCCACCCCCGCGCGCTCGGCAAACCCGGAGGAGTACTGCATGCTGCCATCCGGCAATACCCAGGCGGCCTCAAGGCCGGGGATGGATTCCACAAGCCGCAGCCCCTCCTCGGGCGGGGTACAGAAAAGGGCGGTGGAAAAGCCGTCTGCCAGGGCCGAATCGCCGCACAAAACGCAAACCGCATGGCAGTAATCGGCCGGGGCAAGGGTAGCGGGATCGATGAGGTGATGGTAACGCACCCCGTTTACCTCGTAATACCGTTGATAGTCCCCGCTTGTTACCAACGATTCGCCCGGCCCAAGCGGCAGGGTGCAGAGGAATTCCCCTTCGGGGTCGAGGGGGTTTTCCAGCCCGCCGGTCCAGGCCGAGCCGTCCGGCTTTTGGCCAATCGCCCGCAGGTTGCCGCCCAGGCTCAGCAGGGCGCTTTCAAGGCCGCGCTCCCCGGCCGCGCGGGCGGCCAGCTCGGCGGCATAGCCCTTGGCCACCGCTCCCACGTCCAATTGCATCATGGGGTCGGCGTAAAAAACGGTGTTTGCGGCAGCATCAAGCACAAGGCTTTCGATGCCACAGTGCCGGGAGGCCCCGGCCAGGGCGTCCGGATCCGGCAGATAGGCGGCGGCGGGATTATCCAGCCCGGCGGTACGTGCCTCATGCCAGAGCGCCAACACCGGCCCAAGGGCGATGTTGGTTTTTTGGCCGGTGCGCAGGGCAATCTCGGCCGAGGCCTCCAAAAGGCCAAAAAGCCGCCCGTCCACCGTTACCGGGCCGGCTGCGGCGGTTTGGTTGAGATCGTAGAGGTTCACAACGCCGTCGTAGTGGCGGTAGATGTCAAACAGCCGGTGGCAGGCCAGCAGGTCGGCATGCAGGGCCTGCATCTGGGTTTCCCATTCCTCCTCGGAGGCGGCGTAGCCCACCACGGTGGTCACGGTGTCAAAAAGGTCAAACCAGACGCTGGTGTAGCGCTGGGGCGCGCGGGAACAGCCGGCCAGGGCCAGGGTTAGGGCCAGCAGGCAGAACGTCAAAAGGCCCGCCCAAAGGCGGCGGGCTCTTGGGCCGGCAGGCCGGCGGGCCGGCTTTTTTTGTGCCGGGCGATTTTGCAAAAAATGGCGGGTCATGCCGGTCAGCTCCTTTGCACGGAACGATCTGGCGGGGGTATGGCAAAAAACACGGGCAGGGCCGGCGGCCGGCGGGCCGGAAAAAACCCGGATCAGCGGCCGCCCGGCGAATGTAATTTTCGGTAGATCGAATTTTACTTGGGGCCTTTGTTTTCCTGTCTCGCCGCCCCTTGCAGGGCGGCGTACTCGGCGGCCAGCTCGGCCAAAAGGTCCAAAAAACGCCAGCTTTGGTTGATGGGGGTTACAATGGCCTTGAGCGGGATGGCCGCGCCCGCGGCGCGCAGGGCATCCAGCAGGGCGTCCCGCTCGGCCTCGGGCAGGCCGCAGAGCACAAGGGCCGGCAAAAAAGCGGCCCCGGCGGGCGTCGGCGCGGCGGGGCCGGGATCGGCCGGGGCCTTTGGGCCCGCCGGCAGACCGCAGAGCGCGGCCACGGTGCGGCCAAGGCCGGCCGGGGGCACCGCCCGCAGGGCAATGCCCAGCTTTTGGGCGGCGCGCAGCGGCGCAAGGGACGGATCAGCGGGATCCAGGCCCCACAGCAACGCGACCTTTGGCAGGGGCGCGGGCTTTGGGGCCGGCGCGGCGCGGCCGGCATGTGCCTTCATAGGCGGTACTCCTTTTGAGGTTTACAATTTGGCCGGGGGGCCCTTTCCCTTGTCCGGCAGGGGATTCGGCTGTTCCCGTTCGGTCGGGGCCCCTTGCGTTTGGGCCGCTGCCGACACAGTGGCTGGAACCATCGACCTGAAAGATAAAATTTTTCGCAATGGGGGTCCAGGGGGGCGAGCCCCCCTGGATTGGCCCAAAACCCGCCCTTACCCCGCCGCCGAGAGGCGGCGGCCAAAAAACTCGGCCTCGGGGCGGATTTTTTGCATCAGCGCGTCAAACTGCCGGCAGGTTAGGCTCTGGGCCCCGTCGCAGAGGGCGCAGGCAGGGTTGTTGTGCACCTCGATCATCAGCCCGTCCGCCCCGGCGGCCACGGCGGCGGCGGCCAGCGGCTCGACCATCCAGGAGATGCCGGCGGCATGGCTGGGATCGATCACCACCGGCAGATGGGTCATCTTTTTGAGCATCGGCACGGCCGAAATATCCAGGGTGTTGCGCATGCTGGTTTCAAAGGTGCGGATGCCCCGCTCGCAGAGGATCACCTGCCCGTTGCCCTCGGCCATGATGTATTCGGCGCTCATTACCAGCTCCTCCAGGGTGGCCGAAAGCCCCCGCTTTAGCAGGATCGGCTTGCCGGTTTGGCCCAGGCGGCGCAGCAGCTCAAAGTTCTGCATGTTGCGGGCCCCCACCTGGATCAGGTCCACATCCTCAAACAGGGGTAGGTGCTCGGTGTTCATGATCTCGGTTACAATGGGCAGGCCGGTAGCCCGGCGCGCATGGCGCAGCAGCTCAAGGCCGTCTGCACGCAGCCCCTGAAAGGAATACGGCGAGGTGCGCGGCTTGAACGCGCCGCCCCGCAAAAGGGCGGCGCCGCTCTGCTTAACCGCCGCCGCCACCTCCTCGATCTGCTCCTCGCTTTCGACGCTGCAGGGCCCGGCAATCACGGCAAAATGCCCTCCGCCTATTTTGGCATGGCCCACCTCGACCACCGTATCGTCCGGGTGAAACTTGCGGTTGGCCTTTTTGTACGGCTCGGTAACCCGGCGCACAACCTCCACCACCGGGTTTGCCAGAAGCCAGCTCTCGTTGATCGACTTGGTATCCCCCACCAGCCCTAAGATGCGGGCTTCGCTGCCGGTGCTCTCATGAATCTTGAGCCCGCGGCCCTCCAGCTCGGCGCAGAGCGCCCGCACCTGCACCTCCTCGGCGCCGTGCTTTAAGAGAATAATCATCGCTTATACCCTCCCCGTTTTATGCTTCCCTCTCTATGCGGCCCCATGCCGGCAGGCCGGGCGGCCGCTCCCGCGGCAACGCCAAAAGCTAAGCCGGCGGCTGCAAACCAAAAGCCGGGGCCTGCGTGTGCAGATCCCGGCCGGCGGCGGGCGGGCGCCACCCTTTGGGTACGCCGCCCGCCGGCCTCACTTTTTAGGGACGGCGGCCGCTTCCTTGAGCGCCCGCTCCAGCCACATCCCGCCAATCTCTAACGCAGTGTACAGCCCGCTTTTGGAGCTCTGCCGTACAATCCGCTCGGGCAGCGGCTTGGACGCATCGGTAGAGAGCAGCACCACATGGATCTTGTCGGCCACCTCGGCGCCGTGCTCCTGCTTGGTGGTAAGCACCTGCAAAAATATAACATAGGGGTCGGCCAGGCTGCCGTAATAAATTTCGTTCTTGCAGCGCACCAGCGGGCGCCCCTTATACAGTAGCTTGGGGGTAAAAGCCATCGTTCAGTCCTCCATTCGCAGATTCTTTCAAAACGGCCGCAGCGCCTGCGCCCAGGGCAGCCGCCGGGCCGCGGGTAAGAGCCCGTTTCGTATCTCGGCGTTCGTGGATGATTCGCACCCGGCGGGCGGCCGCAACGAGGAAAAGCGGGGGAATACTTGCTGCATTCCAAGCTTTTCTGAGGCAGCAGATGCCGCCGGGGGTAGGGTCGGGCGCTGATGATAGAGATAAGGCATTCGTATCATTATAGCACGGCCCGCCGGCGCGGGCAAGGGCACGGCAATGGCAAATTTGCGCCCACAGCCGCCTCAAACGCTCTGCCAGCGCAAAAAAGGGCCGCCGGGCTATTTTGAAACGCTTCGAGGGCCGGCAGGGGAGCCTTGGGGGCTGTCGGGAGGAACACAGCCGGCGGGGACTTCGGGAGAGCCGGCCGGACGGCTGCGCTCGATCTTTTCTTCGTTGAGTGCCACCCTTTGGGCTAAGCTGCGCAGCTTGGAATCCATCTGGCTGATGCGGATGGTCATAAAAAACTGTTTGGCCAGCAGTACAAAGATAATCAGCAGATACACCAGGTTGATCGGGCTCTGGAACCCCAGCGCCCGCGAAAGCCGGAACGCCGCCTGCGGAAAGATGCTCAGCAGCAGCAAAAGGGCCGAGAACCCCAGCCAGAAGATGGTATCCTCAATCTGCACCTGGGCCTTGCGCACCCGGCGCAGGATGAACGCGGCGGTCAGCAGGCTACCCAGCACCAGCAGGCAGCGCAGAACAAGCTGTTCCTCCATCTTACAGGCTCCTTTCGGGGTAGGGGGTGGTGGTGTCCCGCTTGCGGAACCATTGGATCAGCAAAATCGAAAGCCCCATCTTGACCATATATTCCGCGCTGCGCATAAGGTTGAAATAGCTTTGCCCGCTAGTGCGCTCAGCCATCTCCACCTGAAGCTCCTTTACTACCGCGCCGTTCTTGATGAGGTAGCTGATGGTATCCGGTTCGGGGCCGTAGTTGAGGTTTTGGGCAAACTCCTCCAGTAGCCGGCGGCTGTACATCCGCATGCCGCTGGTAGGGTCGCAGATGGCCCGGCCGGTGGTGAGCCGGATGGCCCAGCTAATAAGATAGCTGCCCAGCATCCGCAGGCTTTTGGGCTTTTTTACCGTGATAAACCGGCTGCCGATCACGATATCCGCCCCCTCCTCCAAAAGCTTCAGCATAGGGGCGATATATTTAGGCTGATGCTGGCCGTCGCCGTCGAACTGCAGGGCGCAGTCGTAGCCGTTTTCGGCCGCATAGCGCAGCCCGGTCTGGAAGGCCCCGGCCAGCCCAAGGTTGACCGGTAGGTCAATCAGCCTAAAGCCGTGTGCGCGGCAGAGCGCGGCGGTACGGTCGCGGCTGCCGTCGTTTACCACCACATAGTCGTACTGGGGATAATGCTCGGCCAGCTCGGTGACCACCCGCACGATGTTGTCCTGCTCGTTGTAGGCGGGGATTACAATCAACAGCTTGCTCATCCGGCATCCTCCTGTGGGGCGTTTTGTGTGCCCGGCTGCGGGCAGGCCGCCCCGGCAATCTTTAGCAGGCTGGCGGCCACGGCATCCCAGGTAAAGCGTTCGCACAGCCGGGTTTTGGCCTTTTGGGCTGCTGCACCCCGCCAGGCATCCTCTGTGAGGGCCTTTTGCAGCGCCGGGGCCAACACCCCGGGCGCGGCGCTTGGCAGCCGCAGGCCGTACTCCTCGTTTGGCAAAAGCTCGGCCGCGCCGGCCGTGTCGGTGCAGAGGATGGCGCAGCCGCATCCCGCCGCCTCCAAAAGGGTGGTGGGAAACCCCTCGGCGTACCGGGTGGGCAGGCAGAAAAGGTCGGCCGCAGCCATCAGCCGCAGGGTATCCTCGTGGGGCAGGCTGCCCAGCAGCCGCACCCCGGTGGGGCATCTTTGCCGCAGCCGCGGCAGCATCGGGCCGTCCCCCGCCACCGCCAGCACGGCCATGCCGGCCGGCAGACGGCAAAAAGCCTCGATCAGCTCTCCCGCGCCCTTTTCGGGGATCAGCCGGCCGGCAAACACCACCAGTTTCTGCCCCGCCGCAAGGCCCAGTCGCTGCCGCCAGCCGGCGGCCGGGGCGCTTTGCGGGCTGGCGTCCGGGGCCGCTGCCGGGGCTTGCGGGGCCTGCGCGCTTTTGGGCGCGTCTGCGGGTTTTGAGGCGCTGCCCGGCGCGCCTGCCGGGGTCTGCGGGGCGCTGTCCGGCGCGCCGCCCTCCCCGATCGCCCGGGCGATCCCGTCTGGGTCCACCGCGTTGTACAGGGCGCCGGCCGGGGCGAGGCCAAAATGCCGCAGCCAGCCGCACACCGCCTCGCTTACCCCGTAAAAGGCCGGCCCCTGCCGGCGCAAAAAGGCGCAGGCGGCATGCTCATACAGGGCGGCCAGCCGGTTCAAAAGGGGGCTGCCCATGGGCATGTGGCTGGTGGAGTGGTCCACCACAATGGCCGGGATGCCCCGCCGCCGCGCCTGCCGCGCCGCCCAGAGGCTCAGGGGATAAAACCGGGTCTGGATGAGGCAGAAGTCCGGCTGTTCGGCCCAAAGCCCGGCCGCAAGCCGGCCAAAGCCGCGGCCCAGCGGCCAAACCACCGGAAACCGCCCGCCCATCAGCCGCAGAGCGGGCAGCCGCAGCACAAGGATGCCTTCGTCGGTTTCCTCCCGCCCGGGCAGGCCGGGCAGGGCGCTGGTGGCTACAATGGCCCGGTGCCCCGCCGCCGTCACCCGCCGCGCAAGGTTCCAGGTATAACGTTCCACTCCGCCCACCGTGGGCAGATATTGTGCGCTGAAAAAACAGATGGTCACGCCGGTGCGGCACCTCCCCGCGCAAAACAAAATCAAAACGGCCAAACCCGCTCGGCTGGGGCGGCGTAGCGTAGATGGACGGCCGCCTGCCGGGTGCGGGCAGCCGTACCCAAAAGCGCCAAGGGGGGTGAAGCGCCCGCATGGGGCCCATCCTATCTCCGCGCCGGACCGGCCAGTTAAAAACAAACAGTAGTATGCAAACGGATTATTTCTTTTTGTATACAAACTCCCGCTGAACCTGGAAGCTGATAAAAAAGAGCAGCACGTCTACCGGAATCTTGACCAGCAGCTCGCTGCCGCCCACAAGGCCAAACAGCCATTTTACCAGCAGGGCGCTGCAAAGCATCTGCGCCGCTGCCAAAAAGGCGTATCGGGCTGCCGCGCCGCCGTGCCCGGCCCGGCTCTTAAACACTACCCGGTAGTTGAGCAGATAGTTATACACCGCCGAGAGCAGCCGGGCCAGTACGGTAGACAAGACGATATAGCTCACCGGAAGCCCTGCGGTCCCCCGCAGCATGCCGCAGAAAAGGCCGAAAAGAGCTAGGTCCAGAACGCTGGAGGAAAGGGAAGAAAAAAGGAATTTGCCAAAGATGGAATAGACTCGCATCGAATCCCGGATGGGATGAAAATGGCTGGAGCGGTTTTCCTCAATATACACGGTGCGGATGGGCACCTCTAAGATGGGCACCCCGGCCTCCTTGGTGTCGATGAGCATGTTGGACTCAAACTCAAACCGCTCGCCCTTGGTGCCGAGCAAAACCCGCATAAACCGGGCAGGGATGGCCCGCAGGCCGGTTTGGGTGTCGGTGACCGAAAGCCCGATCAGCAGCCGGAACATGGCGCGGGTACACTTGTTGCCAAAGCTCGAACGTGCAGGTACCCCGGCTACGTCAAAATCGCGGCAGCCCAGCACCAGGATTTCGGGGTGCTCCCAAAGCGCCTGCATGCAGGAAAGGATACACTCCGGGGTATGCTGCCCGTCCGAATCGGCGGTGACGCAGCCGGGGGCGTCCGGGTAGGCCAGCAGGCAGTGGTTGAAGGCCGTTTTGAGCGCCCGGCCCTTGCCCAGGTTCACCGCATGGCGCAGCACGGTGCAACCGTACCGGCGCTCGGCCTCGTCAAAAATGGGGCGGTAGGCCGGCCCGCTGCCGTCGTCTACCAGCACAATGTTGCAGATGCCCGCCTTTTGCAGGGCATCCAGCAGGGCGGGCAGCTTTTCGTCCGGCTCGAGGGAGGGGATGATGAGGGGAAGCTCTTTACATGTTTGCATTGCGGCAAGATACTCCTTTTTGTGCGGCCGGGGCGAAACCGCTCCCCGGCCGGGTTCGGCGCGCCATTAAACTCGGCGTTTTTGGCCTGTTGCAAAACCTGCCCGCTTTGGGCCGGGTTCAGCGCGCCATCACGGCCAGCATGGCGTTGAGCAGTACCCCCGTGTTTACGGCGGCAAAGCCCAGCAGCAGCCGGCCCGCCTGTCGGGCACCCTCAGGCGATCCGGCGGCTTGGCCGTCCCACGCCCCGGCGGGGCAGAGGGCCAGCAGGGCGGCGGGCAGCACCGGCAAAAGGTACCGCCCCTGGAAACCATAGATGGTCTGGTAGTAGGTGGGGGTCCAGCTAACGCAGCCCAGCACCGCAAGGCCGCAGCAGCAAAGGGCCAGCCCCCCGGCCAGCAGCCGCCCGCCCAGCGCCGCTTTTGGCAGGGGCGCGCCGGGCGGCCCTGCGGGGGCGCGGCAGGCAAAGGCCAGCAGCAGGTAGCAGCAGACCACCCAGCCCCAGGCGATCTCAAGGCTGTAGTAGCTCAGGCTGCCGCCCACCAGGGTTTTAAGGTAGTGGTCGGCGTTCTGTACCGCCGAGCGGGCCAGCAACTGCACCGTAAGCCCCGGATGGGCCAGGATATAGGAGGCCGAAAAGCAGACCGAATCGGCCGCAGGCAGGCCGCCCGGCCCCTCCGCGGCGCGGGGGCCGTCCTCTGCGGCCGGGGGCTGTTCGGCTTCGGCCTGCTGCGCGGCCGCGGCCGGCTCGCCGGCGGGCAAGGCGGCGCTTAGAAAGCCCGCGATCTGGTACCGCGCGCCGGAAAGGGCAAACACCAAAAGGCAGCAGGCCAAAAAGCCGGCCTGCTTTGCCCGCGCCCGCCGGCCCAGCCGGGCGGCCGGGATCAAAAGGCAGAGGGCGCAAAGCGGCAGGTAGACCGATTTGGCCGGGGCCAGCAGCAGCCCCACCGCCGCCGCAAGGGCTAATTGCCGCCGGTTCAGCCGCTGATAGGGGCCAAAGGCGGCATCCAGGCAAAGGGCGGTGTACAAAAAGCTAAGGGCCAAAAGCAGGCTGTCCCGGCTGTAGGAGGCGGCCAGATGCAGGGTCATGGGCAAAAGGCCGGCCGCCATAAAAACCGGCTTGCCAAAGGGGGCCTTTTTTACCGCAAGGGCGGTAAGGGCCGCAAAGGCGGCAAGGTTTGCCAGCCGCCCCAAAAACAGGGTGGGCACAAACCCCAGGCGCAATACAAAGCCCAAAAGCACCCCCACCCCGCTGGCAAGGTAAAGCTCGTTGCTGATGTCGGCCTGCAGGTCGCCCTCGTGCTCTACATACTCGCCAAACCGGTCGGGCGAGAGGGTAAAAAGGCCGTCCGCCACCGCCTGCCAGGTAAACACGGTGGTTTTTTGGTCCTGCACGGCGGGGTTTTCGTCCCCCGGGCGGCGGAAGCTGTTAACGAGCGAAACATGGCTCAGATGCCAGCCGTCAAAATCGAGGTAAGAACCGATGCGGCTGGCCACCGAAAAGGCCTGGTTGATGTGGAACTGCTCGTCCGGCGCGGCGTAGGGGGGGAGCACCAGGCAGAACGCAAGGCCAAGGCTTACGCAAAGCGCCGCGTATAGCCGGTGGGCCGGCCAGCGCCGGGCGCTGAGGAGCCAGTACCCTCCCGCCAAGAGCGCGACCAGCAGTAGCGAAACGGCCCAGTAAAAGACGCTTACAAACCGGCCGATGACGCGGGTGGAGGCCAGGATGGCCAGCGAGCCGGCCTGGGCCTGCCCGTCCGCCTGCAAACGCGCGCCGCCCCAGGCGGGGGCGGGGGTTGCGCTGCAGCCCAGCGCCAGCCGGGCCTCGTTTTGGTAGCGGGGGGTCAGCACCAGCCGGTAGCGCGCGGCCGCGCCGGCCGGCACCGGGGTGTCCAGCCCAAGGCCGATGTACTGCCCCTCGATCAGGTTGGCCATCTGGCCGGTGCTGGCCGAGAGCAGCGCCCCGGTATCGGCGTCGTAAAGTTCAAGGTCCAGGTCCCCGGCCGGCTGCCCGCCCGAGAGGTAGAACACAAAGGCAAGGCCGGTGAGGGGCTGGTCGGCGCAAAACTCCTGCACGGCGCTGGTTTGGATGGGCGGGGTGGCGGTTTCGTAGGCGTCGTTCAGCCGGGCGGCCAGGCTCTTGCTCTCGCAGGGGCGCACCTCCACCAGCCAGACGCAGAACAAAACGGCCAGCAAAAACAGCACAAGGCCGCCGCAGCACAGCGTCCGGCGGTGCTTTTGCAAAAAGGCCCAGACAGCCGGCACGGCGCATCCCCTCCTTTGATTTAGGCAAAACAGGCCCCCGGCAACCAGGCCCCAAAATCCAACGCCATTATAACATACAACGGCATAAAAGTAAAAAAGCCTTCATCTGCCCTGCAAATGAAGGCCTTGGCGCACAGGATACGGCCGCCGCGGGCGTGCCTGGAACGCGAGCGCAGGGCGGGCAAAGCTCCATCCCCATCAGCGGGCGGGCTGTAAACGGAAAGCTTTTGGGCGCGGGCGCCTGCTCACCGCGCAAGCAGCCACTCGATGAACTCCCGCGCCGCGCCCGCGCCTCCGCTTTTGCGGCTCACAAACTGGCACTCGGCCCGTACCGCGTCCACCGCGTCGGCCGGGCAACCGCGCACCGCGCACAGCCGCATGCAGGGCAGATCCACCAGGTCGTCCCCCATATAGGCGGCGTTTTGGCCCGAGAGCGGCAGCCCCAGTTCCTCGCCGGCGGCCACCAAGAGCCGGGCAAAGGCGGCGGGCTTGTCCATTACCCCCTGGTAGAGGTGCCGGATGCCCAATTCGGCGCACCGCTGCTCCACGATCCGGCTTTTGCGCCCGGTGATTACGGCGGGCAGGATGCCGGCTTTGGGCAGCAGTTGGGCAATGGCATAGCCGTCCTTGATGTCAAAGGCTTTCATGGTTTCACCCTCGGGGCCGATATAGATCTTGCCATCGGTGAGGGTGCCGTCGACATCCAACACCAGCAGCCGCACAGCCTTCCGGGGGTCGTCGGTGGTTTTGCAGGGGGTGTTCATACCGGGATCGCTCCTTGCTTTGGAATGTTTTTAGGATAGCGCCTGCCGCGGCCTCAGGCCTGCTGGCCAAAGATCGGCGCGTAGAGGCTGGGGGTTACAAAGTGCAGGTCGTCGGGGCGGTCAAGGCTCTTGGCGTACTCCCGCAAAAGGGCGGACATGTTGGCATTGATCTCGGCAAAGCGGGCGGCAAACCGCTTTTTGTCAAAGGCGGCCTCGTCGTAGTAGTTTTCGCCGGCCGGGGCAAAGCCGTCAAAACCGGCCACGTCCATCCGCCGCATGCCCAGCCGGCGCAAAAGGTTCAGCAGCATCACCATCGTGTTGTCAAACTCCTCGCCGCCAATGCCGCTGGCCCGGTCCACCAAGTTTTCGTAGTTCACCACAAGGTCGCCCTCGCCGGCCCCCGCGATATTCGAAACCACGATGCAGGCCGCGCCCTCGCGGGCGGCCGCAAACTTTTTGTACCGCTTTTCGCTGCCAAAAAAGGCGAACCGCCGCCCGGCCCGGCCCTTGTCGGTAACAAAATTGACTGAGAGGATCACCGGGTCCTTTTGGGCGATCAGGGCGTCGATCTGCCGCTCGTGGGTCACAAGGCTTTTGCCGGGCAGCAAAAGCAGCAGCTCCTGCCCGCGCAGCGCCTGCCCCAGCGTATCCAAAACGGCCCGGTCGTCCACCCGGGTGTGGTTGTACTCGGCGTAGAGGCGCTGGATGTTGTCGTAATCGTACCGCTGGCGCACTTCGGGGTCGATCATCGAGATGATGTGCTCGATGTCCTTGGTGGCAAGGCGAAACTTTTCGGTGAGATAAATCACGTTGTTGGGGTGGCTCTTGTAAATGCCGGCCATCACCGCCGGGATCGAGTACCCCCAGGGATGCTCGGCCTTGATCTGGTACATATACTCGTCGATCAAATCAAGGATGGCGTCAAAGTCATAATCCTGGTGCTTTTTGCGCACCAGATAGTCCACAATCAGCTCGGTGTTCAGGTTGCCCGCGCACTTGCCCATGCCGTTTAAGGTGGCGTCCAGCACCAGCGGCCGGCTGTCGCCGGAAAGCCGGATGACCTCCTGCGCGAAGGCGAAGGAGAGCTGGAAGTTGTTGTGGGAGTGGAAGTCGATGGCGATGCTGGGAGCAAGGTTATGGTCGATAAGGCTATAGATGCGCTGGACGTCCTCGGTGTACATGGCGCCGTAGGTGTCCACGATGCCAAAGCCGTCCGGGCCGATGTCGTTGACCATCTCCACAATATCCAAAAGCTCTCGGTCCGAGTAGCCCAGGCTGTTGACTCCCTGTATAAACAGCCGGTAGCCCAGGGATTTGACCAGCCTTAGGCAGCGGACAAGGTCTTTTCGGTGCTTGGTCAGGTCCTTCTTGGTAAAGCCCACCCGCAGCCCGGTTACCGAGCTGCCATCGCAGGGGGAAAGGGTAGAAAAATCGTAAAGGCTGTAATCGATAAAGGCCACAAACAGGGTATCGGAACCCGGTACAACAAAGGGCCGCAACTGCTCTGCTCGGGTAAAAAAAGTGCTGCCGCCCTTGTATTCGACCCGGGCGGGGTCACGCAAAAAGCCCAGCTCCACAATCTCGATGCCCGCGCCGGCCAGCCGGCGGCTGATGTCGCGGGTCTGCTCGTCGGCAAAGGCGCAGTCGATCACCCGGCCGCCGTCGCGGAGGGTACAGTCCAGGATGCGGATGTTTTTCATGGTTTCTCCTTTATCATCGG
>CAJTSP010000052.1:16065-16288 GCA_910578965.1 uncultured Oscillospiraceae bacterium | reverse complement strand
GTATAAAGACTGCATCTTTGACGCCGAAAACAGCCGCGAGATCATTACGGTGCTGGCTACCCTGCTGGACGAGACCGGCGCCTTGCAGGCCCTTTTGGCGGGCATTTCGGCGGCGGGGGCCAGCATCGTTACCATCAACCAGGCAACGCCGGAAAACGGCGCGGCACAGGTGGCCGTGTCCATCCGCACCGGTACCATGCAGATGAGCGTGGAGGAGATGCTG
>CAJTSP010000052.1:0-16055 GCA_910578965.1 uncultured Oscillospiraceae bacterium | reverse complement strand
GCCTACCGTGGTGGAAATACGCCGCGGGGTATAGGGCATGCGCGCCGGGGCAGCCGGCGCACCCTGTAAGGCCTGCAAAAAACGGGCGAAAAGCCGCAGCGCACAGCGCAGTCAAAGCAAAAACGGGCGGAAGGCGGCCGTTTTTGCACAAAGGGGGACCGGTAATGGCAAAAATTGCAATACTGGGGTTTGGGACCGTGGGCAGCGGGGTGCTGGAGGTACTGCGGCGCAACGCGCAGGCAATCTGCCGGCGCGCTGGGGAAGGGATTGAGGTTAAATATATTCTGGACGTCCGCGACTTTTCGGCCCATCCCGACGCAGGGCTTTTTGTCAACAACGTGGATGTGATCCTGGGCGACCCCGAGGTCAAGGCGGTGGTGGAAACCATCGGGGGCACCCGGTTTGCCTACCCGTATGTCAAGGCGGCGCTGCAAAGCGGGCGCAGCGTGGCCACCAGCAATAAGGAGCTGGTGGCGACATATGGGGCCGAGCTGCTGGGCATTGCCAAGCAAAACGGGGCCGCTTTTTTGTTTGAGGCCAGCGTGGGCGGCGGCACGCCGGTCATTACGCCGATGCACCAGTGCCTTGCGGCCAATGTCATCACGGGGGTGCGGGGCATTGTCAACGGCACCACAAACTTTATCCTTACCCAGATGGGCGGCGGCCGGATGGACTTTGCCGGGGCGCTGGCCCTTGCCCAGCAGATGGGCTATGCCGAGACCCGCGACCCCTCGGACGATATAGACGGCATCGACGCCTGCCGGAAAACCGCCATTTTGGCAAGCCTTGCCTTTGGCCGGCAGATTTACCCGCAGAACATCCCTACCCGGGGCATCCGGGAGGTTGCGGTGCAGGACATCGAGACAGCCAAAATGCTGGGCTGCGCCATCAAGCTCATTGCCTGGGCGCGCCAGGACGAGCGCAAAAACATTTTGGCCGGTGTGGAGCCGATGCTGGTACCGGCTGCCAGCCGCCTTTACGGCGTGGACGATGTGTTTAACGCGGTACTCGTGCAGGGGGATATGCTGGGCGAGGTGCTGTTTTACGGCAAGGGGGCGGGCAGGCTGCCCACCGCCAGCGCGGTGGTATCGGATGTGATCGAGGCGCTGAGGCGCGGCGCCCGGGTGCACGACACGCTCTTTTGGCAGCCGTCCGAGCCGGCCCCCGGCCCCCTCACCGACCCGGGGCCTGCGGCATATTATGTGCGTGTCCACGGGCTTGCGGCCGAGGCCCTGCCCGGCCTGTACGGCCCGGGGCGGGTGGTAGGGCGGCAGGAGGGCTGTGCGGCGTATCTTGCCGACGGCATCAGCGCTGCCCGGCTTTATACCGCGCAACAGGGCGTTGAGGCGCAGGGCGGCCGCGTGGGGATTGCTTTGCGGCGGATGTAGCCTTGAGGGGGAGCGGCATAAGATGGTAAAGGTAACGGTTCCCGCAACCAGCGCCAATGTAGGCGCCGGGTTCGATTCGCTGGGGCTTGCGGTTTCGCTGTATAACACGGTGTGCTTTGAACGGAGCGACCGGCTCGAGATACTTTCGGCCGACGGCTCGCTCATCCCCAAAGGCCCCTCCAACCTGGTTTACCGCTCGGTTAAGACCGTGTTTGACCAGGTGGATAGGCCGCTGCCTGGGCTGCGAATCATTCAGACCAACGCCATCCCTATGGCGCGGGGCCTGGGCTCCAGCTCTGCCTGTATTGTGGCGGGCATCTTAGGGGCCAACGCCATGCTGGGCGGCCCGCTTACCCCACGCCAGATGCTCACCCTGGCCACCGCCATCGAGGGCCACCCGGACAACGTGGCTCCCGCCATGTTAGGGGGCTTTGTGGCAAGCGCTTACGACGAGGGCCAGGTGTACAGCGTTAAAAAAGACATCAGCGCCGACCTTGCTTTTGCGGCCTTTATCCCCAACTTCAAGCTGCCCACCGAAAAGGCCCGCGCGGCGCTGCCCCAGCAGGTGGCCCATAAGGATGCAGTGTATAACCTTTCCCGTGCGGCGTTGGCCACCGCGGCCTTTTGCGACGGCGAGTACGAGCTGTTGCGCGTTGCCACCAAGGACGCGCTGCACCAGCAGTACCGGCTGCCGCTGGTGCCGGGCGGGGAGGGGATTTTTGAGCTTGCCGCCGAGCTGGGCGCCTATGCGGTATACCTGTCTGGCGCGGGGCCGACCATCATGGCGGTGGTACACCGCGAGAACGAGGACTTTTTTGCCAAGGCCGAGGAGGCTATGGCGGCTGAGGAGCGGCTGCTGGCTTTTTCGCTGCGGCGGCTGCTGGCAGAAAATGCCGGCGCGGCAGTTGAAACGGTAGGATAAGCGCGGCACAAAGCATTGCCGGGTGGCATACCGGCGTAAAATCCCTTGTGTGGGGATGCAGGGAGGAGTAGAGTTAAGATGGGGTTGATCGTGCAGAAATTTGGCGGTACCTCGGTAGCCAACCGGGACCGTATCTTTAATGTTGCGCGTATCGTGGCAGACACCCGCAACGCAGGCAACGACGTGGTGGTGGTGGTATCCGCCCAGGGCGATACGACCGACGATCTGATCGCCAAGGCCGCAGAGATCACACACGACCCATCCAAAAGGGAAATGGATATGCTGCTGGCCACCGGCGAACAGATTTCGGTTTCGCTCCTGGCCATGGCGCTGGATTCCGTGGGGGTGCCGGCCATCAGCCTTACCGGCTGGCAGGCGGGCTTCCAGACCGACCGTACCTATACCAACGCACGCATCAAGCGGATCGACTCGGAGCGGATCGAGAGTGAGCTTGCCCGCAACCGGGTGGTGGTGGTGGCGGGCTTCCAGGGGCTGAACCGGATGGAGGACATCACCACCCTAGGCCGCGGCGGGTCGGATACCAGCGCGGTAGCCATCGCGGCCGCCCTGCACGCCGACCGCTGCCAGATCTATACCGACGTGGAAGGGGTGTACACCGCCGACCCGCGCTACATCAAAAAGGCGCGCAAGCTGCCCGAGATCACCTTTGACGAGATGCTTGAGCTGGCAACCCTGGGCGCGCAGGTGCTCAACAACCGCAGTGTGGAGCTTGCAAAAAAATACGGGGTCGAGCTGGAGGTGCTATCCAGCCTCAACCCGATGCCGGGTACGATCGTAAAGGAGGTAACGAGCGAGATGGAAGGCATGCTGATCAAGGGCGTCGCAAAGGACACCAATGTGGCGGTAATCTCGATTATGGAGGTGCCGGATGTGCCCGGCATGTCCTTTAAGGTGTTTGGGGCGCTGGCCCGCAAAAAGATCAATGTGGACATCATCCTGCAAAGCACCGGCCGGGGCGACAACAAGGATCTGATCTTTACCGTACCCAAAAACGATGCTGAAATCGCTGTTGCCGTCCTCAAAGAAAACCAGGTCCGGTTTGGCGGAGGCGAGATTTATGTGGATAAGGATGTTGCCAAGGTCTCGGTGGTGGGGGCCGGCATGCAGAGCCATTCGGGGGTGGCCAGCCGGATGTTTGAGGCTTTATATGAGAACAATATCAATATCCGCATGATCTCCACCAGCGAGATCAAGATCAGCGTCATCATCAAGCTGGACGAGGCCGACCGCGCCATGGCCGCCATCCATGACGAGTTCATCCAGTAAACGGGGCTCTCCGCGTGAAATTTTCTGCCTTTATGCAACTGGCCTTGTTTGGGGCAAAAAGCATTCTGCTGCGCCGGCAAAAGCCGATCCTTGGCACCATTATCCTTACCGACCGCTGCAATCTGCACTGTAAGCACTGCTCGGTTAACAACATCGCCTCGGTGCTCTACCCGTATGCGCAGGTACGGGCCGAGATGGAGCAGCTTTACGCTATGGGGGTGCGCATCCTCTTTTTTTGCGGCGGCGAGACTTTTTTGTGGCAGGACGGCGAAAAGTCCCTGCGCTCGCTGGTGGCCGAAGCAAAAGAGATGGGCTTTCTGATTGTAAATGTGGTTACAAACGGGACCTTCCCGCTCAAGCTGCCGGAGGCCGACCTGATCCTTTTAAGCCTGGACGGCGGAAGGGAGGAGCATGAGGCCATCCGGGGCGAAAGCTATAGCCGCATCATGCAAAACATCCAAAACGCCCCGCGGGATAACATCTGCTTTTATATGGCGATCAACCAGCTCAACAAGCACGCGGTGGAAGCGGTTTGCCGGCTTGCGCAAAACACGAAAAACGTCCGGGCGGTATCCTTCAATTTCCACACCCCGTATCCCGATACACGGGCGCTCGCCCTCACCCGGGAGGATAAAGCCGCCTGCTGTGCGGCCATCCGGCGGATGATGCGGCAGGGCGCGCCGGTCTTTAATCTCAAAAGCGCCTTCCCGTACCTTATTGAGGGCAGCTTCCCCACACCCTGCCGCCAATGCGTGGTAATGGAAAACGGGGTTTTGAGCACCTGTGGGCGCTGCATCTCGGTAGAGGGCCTGTGCGGCGAGTGCGGCTATTTTTTTGTGGCCGAGTACACCCTGCTTTTTAGAGGCAATATCCGGGTTATCCTGGATATGCTGCGTACCTATCTGCGGTATATATAAAGGCTGCGACTAAAGGCTGCGACAATTGCATAAAAGCAGTACCCTGCCCATCCTGTATGTAGGGTGGGCGCACGGGATTTTGAGCGGAGGGGAGGTTGTTGGCGGTGCGGCCGCAAAACGGGGCATACGGGCTTTTGCCGTACGGCCGCCGCATTTTTTATGAGCATCCTCACAAGCCTTACAAGGGCCTGGCTGACCCGGTCGCCACGGCCCTTTGTTTTTACCGGCGAATACGACCAGGCCCTGCCCTTTTCCGGCTGCCAAAACCTGGGGCTTTACGTGCATATCCCCTTTTGCAAAAGCATCTGCGGGTTCTGCCCCTACTGCAAAACCCTTTATTCGCCAACAGGGTGCAACGCCTATATCGACGCCCTTTTACAGGAAATCGAGCTGGTGGGCGGGCAGGCAGAGGGGCAAAAAGAGGTCACCAGCCTCTATTTTGGCGGGGGGAGCCCTGCCCTTGCGGCCGGCCGGCTGGGCGAGGTCATTGCGGCGCTGCGCCGGCATTTTACCATTACCGGGGGCGTCGGTGTCGAGCTGCACCCGCGCGAGGTTACCCCGCCGGTGCTCCGGACGCTGCGGCAGGCCGGCGTTACCCGCATCAGCATTGGGGTGCAGTCCTTTTTGCCCAAGTACCAAGCCTTGCTCGGCCGCCCGGCGGTGGATGCGGCCGCGCTGGCAGAGGCTTTGCGGGCGGAGCCGTTTGAAACCGTTTCGATGGACCTGATCTTTGCCCTGCCCGGCCAGACCTTTGAGGACCTGAAAGCGGATGTGGATGCCGCCTTTGCCGGTGGGGCCAACCACATTGCGATCTATCCCTTTATCAACTTTACCTTTACCGAGGCCAAGGTGCCGCCCATGCCGAGCCGGCAAAAACGCCGCCTGCTGGATGCCATTACCGATTATTGCCTTGGCAGGGGCTGCAAGCGTACCTCCATCTGGACCTTTTCCAGTGCGCCAAAGGCAGAGTATTCCTCCATGACGCGGGAAAACTTTTTGGGGTTCGGCTGTTCGGCCACCACCCTGCTCGAGCGGCAGTTCAAGATCAACACCTTTTCGGTAGAGGAGTACTGCCGCCGGGTGGGCAGGGGGCAGCTACCCACCTCGCTCACCCTCCGGTTTACCCTGCGCCAGCGGATGGTCTATTACCTCTTTTGGGCCGCCTACTCCACCCGGGTATCGGCCGCCGAGTTTGAGCGTTTTTTTGGCCGGCCGCTCAGGCAAACGTATGGCGCTGAGCTCTGGCTGGCCCGGATTTTGGGCTTTGTTCAAGAGCGGGGCGGCGTTTACCAGATGACCCTTAAGGGCGCCTTTTATTACCACTACTACGAAAATTTTTACACCCTTGCCTACATCGACCAAATGTGGGGCAGGCTGCGAAAGGAGGCGTTCCCCCGGCAGCTCCGGCTGTAGGTCCTCTGCGTTTGTGAGCCTTTGCTCGGCCTTTTGCCCCTTTGCGCCCCTCGGCCCGTCGGCGGGGCCGTATCCTGCCCGGCGGGCCGGCTTGCGGTTCCGTCTGCCCAGATTTTACAAATAATTTACATCGCACAACCGCCTGCGCCGGTTTACAGCGTTCCAAAACGGGCGTATAATGGGCTTTGCGTGCCGTTTGGCCCGCGGCAAAATTGATCTGCCGGCAAAAAATCCATGGCGGTGCGAGGGGTGCGGGTAGGCGCTCCGCCGTTCGGGAAGCCGGCAGGCCCCAGGGGAGGCAGTGCAATGGCGAACCGTATCAACTACCCGGGCGGGTATTCCGGCGGGCCGGGCCGGCCCGGAAGCCGGCAGGAGGCCGAATACCGCCGCCGCAGGGCCGAAGCCCGCAGGCGGCGCAAGCGGCGGATTTTACGCAACCGCATCCTTTTTGCCCTTGCCTGCCTGGCCCTCTTGGCACTGCTGATTTTTGGCATTGTAAAGGCGGCGGGCTTTATAAAGCAAAAAATGGCCGGCTCGTCCGGCGGCACTTCCCAAAGCGCGGCCCAAAGCCTGCCCCAGAGTGCGGCTTCCGATGCCGGCGCCTCCGGCCCCGCATCCAGTGCCTCGTCTGGGGCGCTGCCCGCAGCCGACCCCGGCGATTGGCGGATGATCCTGGTCAACAACAACGTCCCTTTACCGGACGGCTATGAGGTCGAGACTAAAACGGCCGAATCCTCCAACGGTAAACAACTGCAGGCCGAGGCAGCCGAGGCCTACATCCGTATGCAGGATGCGGCAGCGGCGGACGGGGTGGAGCTTCTGCTTTGCAGCGGCTACCGCTCGGTGGAATACCAAACCGGCCTATTTAACCAGGAGCTGGAAAAATGGAAAGGGCAGGGCTACTCGGAGGAGGACGCCTATAATAAAGCCAAAACGGTGGTTGCGGTACCCGGCTATTCCGAGCATAACTCCGGCCTGGCGGCGGATATCGTTACCCCCGGCTACCAAAGCCTGGATGAAGGGTTTGCGGATACCGACGCTTTTCGGTGGCTGGGCCAGCACGCGCAGGAATACGGCTTTATCCTGCGCTACCCGCTGGACAAGCAGGCCATAACCGGCATCATTTACGAGCCCTGGCATTACCGCTATGTCGGGCCCGAAAATGCCGCCGCCGTCAAGGAGAGCGGCCTGTGCCTGGAGGAATATCTGGCCGGTGCGGGCCAAAGCTGAAAAACGCCCTTTGCAAGGCAGGACAAGCCCCGGCCGGCCGGGGACGGTATGCAGGTGCATCCCTCAAAAACGCTTCAAAAAGCCGCTTTGCGGCCCCTATAGCCTCCTCGGGCCCGGGGCGGGCATCTCTCGCTTGTGCCAGGCAGCTCCAGCCCGCCTTTCGGATGTTTCCCAAAGCGCCCCGCCGCAGGGGCCGATACGCCCAAAACCGCTTTTGTAAAAGAAAGGTTGTCAAACGTGCAGATCAAACAAATCCTGCCCGGCGTGCGCCTCATCTCGCTGCCGGCCAAAAAGTTCAACCGCTGCCGCATCACCATCCAGTTCCAGTACCCGGCCAGCCGGCAGCAGGCCACCGCCCGCGCCCTGCTGCCGCTCCTGCTCGAGCGGGGGTATGCCGGCTGCCCGGACATGACCCAGCTCTCCCGCCGGCTGGCAAAGCTGTACGGGGCCTCCCTCTCGTCCGAGGTGGGCTCCAACGGCGCAAACCACCTTTTGATGGTGCGGGTCACCGGCCTTAAGGACGAATATGCCCTTGCCGGCGAGGCGCTTGGCGAGGAGTACGCCGCCTTGGCCTTTGGCGCGGCGTTTGACCCTTATTTTGTAAACGGAGCCTTTGATCCCGAGGCGGTTGAGATTGAAAAAACCGCCCTGGCCCGCCGGCTGGAGGCCGAAATCAACGATAAGCGCCTGTACTGCGCGCGGCAGGCCGCCCGCAAATTTTTTGACGACGCCCCCGCCGGCATCCAGCGGGAGGGCTACCTTGAGGAGGTGACCGGCATCACCCCGCAGCAGCTCACCGAGGCCTACCACGAGCTTGTGCGCACCGCTTCCATCGACGTGTTTGTTACCGGCATGGACCCTGCGCCGGCCGGGCAGCGGCTGCTTGCGGCGCTGCGGGGGGTACAGCGTGACCCGGCTGCGCTGCTGCCCCAAAGCGCCATGCCCCGCCAGCCCCTTGCCCGCTATGTCGAGCAGATGGAGCTGGTGCAGGCAAAGCTTTGCATGCTGTTTACCGCCGCAAAGCCCGCCGACCCCGCCGAAGTGGCCGTTTACCGCCTGGCCATGAGCCTGTTTGGCGGTTCGGTGACCAGCCGGCTGTTTTTGAATGTGCGCGAAAAGCAGGGCCTTTGCTACTACTGCGGCTCGGGCTTTTCGGGCGCTACCGGCTGCATGACCGTCAACAGCGGGGTGGAGCCGGCCGACGCCCAAAAGGCCGAGGGGGCCATTCTGCACGAGCTGGAGCAGCTTTGCAGCGGGCCGATCACCCCCCAGGAGCTGGAAGACTGCCGCCGCGGTCTTGTGTCCGGGCTGGCCTCGGTGGAGGACAGCATCGGCGGGCTGGAAAACTGGTACCTCATCGAGCTTTTGCGGGGCGGCGCGGTGCAGAGCCCGGCCGAAGCCATCGAGGCGCTGGCAGGCGTTACCGAAGAGCAGGTGCGCGGGGCGCTGCGCTCCTTCAGCCACTCGGTCAGCTATCTTGTAACCACCAAAGGGGAAGGGGGCGAAGGCCATGCGTGATCCGCTCAAAGCGGCCCAGGCGGCCGCGGCATACCAGCAAAAGACGCTGCCCAGCGGCTTGACCGTGCTGGTGCGCCCCATGCCCGGCTACAGCGGGGTACACGCGGTGTACGCCACCCGGTTCGGCTCGGTCAACCAGGCCTTTACCCTCGATGGCCGGCTGGTGCGGCTGCCCGCCGGGGTGGCCCATTTCCTCGAGCACAAGATGTTCGAAAGCGAGGATGGCGACGCCTTTGCCCAGTACGCCAAAACCGGCGCCAACGCCAACGCCTTTACCAGCTTTGACAAGACCTGCTACATCTTTACCGCCACCGATAAGGTGGACGAGAGCCTGGACGTGCTGCTTTCGATGGTGGGCCGGCCCTATTTTACCGAGCAGACCATTGCAAAGGAGCAGGGCATCATCGGCCAGGAGATCAAAATGTACGAGGATAGCCCCGAATGGCGGATGCTGGTAGAGCTGTGCGGCTGCCTGTACCATAGCCACCCGGTGCGACAGGACATTGCCGGCACAGTGCAAAGCATCGCTCAGATCACGCCCCAGATGCTCTACGACTGCTGCGCCGCTTACTACCAGCCGGCCAACATGGTGCTGGCGGTGGCCGGCGGCGCCGGTATGGAGCAGGTGCTGGCCGCCTGCGGGCGGGCCGGCCTGATGCGGCCCCAAAGGGCCTGCGCTGCCGTGCCGGTCTGGCCGGATGAGCCGGCCGGGGTGGCGGCTGCCTACAAGGAGCTACAGATGCCGGTGGCCAAGCCCTGCATCGGTATTGGCTTTAAGGAAACCCCGCTCGCACGGGGCGACCTTGCGGGTGAGATGATCTGCGATATCCTTACCGAGCTGGTATGCGGCGAGATGACCCCCCTTTACCGTACCCTTTATGACCAGGGCCTTGTCAACCCCGAGTTTGGGGCCGAAACCCTGATTTTGGACGGCTGCCGCTGCGTGCTGTTTACCGGCGAGAGCAGTGAGCCCAAAAAGGTGCGCCGGATGCTGCTGGACGAGATTGCCCGCCTGCGGGCCAAGGGAGTGGACGAGGAACTCTTTACCCTGTGCAAAAACCAGCTATATGGCGAGATGCTCTGCGACCTTGAAAATATCGAGGCCACCGCCGGCGGCATGGCGTCCAGCTACCTGCACGGGCATACCCTGGCCGACGAGCTCAAAACGCTGGCCGGCATCCAAAAACAGGATGTGGACGCCGCGCTGCAAACCATGCTCCGGGAGGAGCGCAGCGCCGCCGTGCTCATCCGCCCGCTAAAGGAGACGCCGCAATGACAAATCTTGTTGAGTTCCCCGGCCTTGGGCTGGAATACATGGTCAACCGGGTGGCCTTTACCCTCTTTGGCATGCCCATCTACTGGTACGGCATCATTCTGGCAGCCGGGCTGATGCTCGGGGTGGTGTTCGCCTTCCACTACGCGCCGGATTTTGGTATCGACACCGACCGCCTGGTGGATGTGGTATTTGTGGGTACCTTTTGCGCCATTGCCTGCGCGCGGGCCTTTTATGTGGCCTTTGCCCCCTTTGAGTACGAAAGCCTCTGGGACATGGTCAACCTGCGGGACGGCGGCATCGCCATCTACGGCTCGGTCATCGGGGCGGCAGTATTTGGCGGCCTTGCCTGCAAATGGCGCAGGATTCCGGTCGTCGCCACCTTTGACATCGTGTCCCTCGGCTTTTTAATCGGGCAGGCGGTGGGCCGCTGGGGCAATTTTGTCAATCAGGAAGCTTTTGGTACCAATACCGGCCTGCCTTGGGGCATGTACAGCGAGGCGACCCGCGCTTACCTGGCAGCCTGGCAGCCTGCCCTTGCGGCCGAGGGGATAACGGTGGACCCCAGCCTGCCGGTGCACCCTACTTTTTTGTATGAGAGCATCTGGTGCCTTATTGGCCTGCTGCTGCTCTGGCGGTATATCAAAAGGCGCCGGTTTAACGGCGAAATTTCCCTTTTGTATGTGGTGTGGTACGGGCTTGGCCGGGTTTGGATCGAGGGGCTGCGCACCGATGCGCTGCTGCTGCCCTTTGGCGGGCTGCGGGTCAGCCAGGTTATTGCTGCGCTCAGTGTCTGTGCGGCCGGCGCAGCGGTGCTTTTGCTGCGCCGTAGGTATAAGGGCATCCCCCTCATGGTGCCCATCGCTCAGGACGAGACCCGCCGTAAGGCCTATCTCAAGCAGTACCGGGCGAAGGGCGGTGCGGGCGCGGTGGCCTGGGCCTTCGGCCCGTTGCCCGCTTCGGCCTCCCATAAGGAGTTTGCACAAAAAACCCGGCAGTTCAACAGCGAGGCGTTTGACCTCGATAAGGTCGAAGAGCGCATTGCCGAGGAGCAGAAGATCGCCGAGCTGCACACCGGCGCGGAGCCGGCGCAGGGCGGGCCGACAGGTTTGGCAGAATACGCAGAGCCGGCAAATGCTGCGGGGCGGCCCGGGCCGGGCCCGGCGGATGCAAAGGGGGATGGAGCCGGCCTGGATAATGCCGGAGGGCCGCCCTTGGCAGAGAAGGGACAGATAAACGGGGAGGAAGAGGATGGCAGCACAGATCATTGACGGCAAGGCCCTTGCCGCCCGTGTAAAGGCCGAGGTGCGTGCAGAGGCCGAACAGCTAAGGGCGGCCGGGACTTATCCCTGCCTGGCCGTTTTGCTGGTGGGGGACGACCCTGCCAGCGCGGTGTATGTGGCCGGCAAGGAGCGGGACTGTGCCGAATGCGGCATCGAAAGCCGGATGCTGCGCCTGCCGGCAGACACCACCCAGGCGCAGTTGCTTTGCCATCTGGCACGGCTCGCGGCGGACGATGGGGTGCACGGTATCCTGGTGCAACTGCCGCTGCCCGCTCAGATTGACCCGCAGCGGGTTATCGCCGCGATTCCGCCCCAAAAGGATGTGGATGGGTTTACCCCTGTCAACATGGGCCGGCTGCTCACCGGCCAGCCCTGCTTTGTGCCCTGTACTCCGGCGGGCTGCCTTGCTATGCTGCAGAGCACCGGCCTTTCGCCGGCCGGCCGCCGCGCAGTGGTGGTGGGGCGCAGCAACATTGTGGGCAAGCCGATGGCCGCTCTGTTGCTGGCTCAGGACGCTACCGTCACGGTCTGCCATTCCAAAACCCAGGGGCTGGCCGAGCTGTGTGCCGAGGCAGAGATTCTGGTTGCTGCGGTGGGCCGGGCCGGGTTTATCACCGGGGAGATGGTGCGCCCGGGGGCGGCGGTCATCGATGTGGGCATCAACCGCAGCCCGGGCGGCAGGCTCTGCGGGGATGTAGATTTTGCGCCGGCCGCCCAAAAGGCCGCTTTTATCAGCCCGGTACCGGGCGGCGTTGGGCTCATGACCCGCGCTATGCTCATGAAAAACACCCTTCGCGCGGCCCGGATGGCACGGCAGGTTTAACGAGGGGGCGAAAATTTCCAAACCGCGCAATAAATTTGAGAATCCTATGGCATTCCATCCAAAAGCATGTTATAATAAGCCCCGTGGCTGGGCGACGGTTCATAAAAAAACAAACCTGCAAATTTCAACCGGGCGGCTCTGTCCGCAGTGGCCGCCCGGTAGGTTTGGGTTCTTCATGGGCTTTGCAGCCGCCTTGTTTTTTAGTCTCGCCCCCCGCTTGTTTTAGTACATTTGTTTTTGTGCCCTTGCTGCCTTGTGCGGCGGGGCAGGGGATGGACGCCATCCCCGGGCGACGCATGGCCGGCAGCCCTAAACGAGACGTCTTAAAGTCTTGGGCGGGCGCGTTGTTCGGGCGATGCCTGTACCGCGCGGCCCGAAATACTTTGCTGGAGGAACAACATGGAGTTAGTAAAAAGCGAAAAGCTTGAAAAAAGCATGCAGGAGCTGCAGTTCTCGGTGGATGCCGAAACCTTTGCCGCTGCGGTGGACAGGGCGTTTCGCCGCGAGGGAAAAAAATATACCATCCCGGGTTTCCGCAAGGGCAAGGCGCCCCGCCACACCATCGAAAAAATGTACGGAGCGGACGTTTTCCATTATGACGCCATCAATGACCTGTTCCCTCAGGCATATGAAGAGGCGGCCAAGGCGGCGGGCGTTGAGCCGGTAGGCCGGCCGGAGGTGGAGGTCGTCTCGGCGTCCCTGGCCGAGGGGGTGCTGCTCAAGGCCACCGTGGCGGTCAAGCCGTCGGTTACGGTAAAGGATTATGTGGGCTTAAAGGCCGAAAAGCTCGTCCATACTGTAAAGGACGAGGAGGTTGAGGCCGAGCTGGCCCGCCTGCAGGAGCGCAACGCCCGGATGATTACCCGTGAGGGCAAGGCCGAAAACGGCGATACGGCCGAGATCGACTTTGAAGGCTTTGTGGACGGCGCCGCCTTTGAGGGCGGCAAGGGTGAGCATTATAACCTGGTGCTGGGCAGCGGCAGTTTTATCCCTGGCTTTGAGGAGCAGGTGGCGGGGCACGCTGCAGGCGAGGAGTTTGAGGTTAACGTTACCTTCCCCGAAGATTATCAGGCGGAGGAGCTCAAGGGCAAGGCTGCAGTTTTTAAGGTCAAGCTGCATGAGGTGCGGGCCAAGGAGCTGCCCGCACTGGACGACGAGTTTGCCAAGGACGTGAGCGAGCACGATACACTGGAGGAGCTGCGCGCCGGTATCCGCAAGGAAAAGCAGGATCAGAACGACAAGAACGCCGAGATCGAGATGGAAAACGGCCTGGTGGACCAGTTGGTTGCCTCGATGGAGGGCGAGATTCCCGAGGCCATGTACGACAACCGGACGGACGACCTCGTGCGCGACTTTGAATACCGCCTTGCCCAGCAGGGCCTTAAGCTCGAGACCTACCTGCAGTATATGGGCCAGGATATGCAGGCGTTCCGTGAGGGCTTTAAGGGGCAGGCCGAAAAGCAGGTGAAGATCCGGCTGGCCCTCGAGGCGCTTGCCGCCCAGGAAAAGATCGAGGCCTCCGACGAGGACGCCGAGGCCGAGCTGCAGCGTATCGCCGATGCCAACAAGCTTGAGCTGGACAAGGTAAAAGGCATTGTGAACATTGAGGACGTCAAGCAGGACCTGGCTGTAAATAAAGCGGTGGACCTGCTCAAAGAGAAGGCGGAGATCACCGTCAAAGCGGCGGAGGATTCCCAACAGCCGGAAGCGGCGGAATAAGCTGTCCGCTTACGCTTAGGGCTTTCCGGCTTGCTTCTTGCAATGCTGCGTGCAACCGATACGGCAAAAACTGCCGTATCGGTTCTTTTAGAGCGGGGTGGCCGTGCTTTCTGGTATAGCCCGGCTGCATCCCCGATCAACATGAACAGGAGGACCCCTTGAATGAGTAGCGTGATCCCTTATGTCGTTGAACAAACTGCCCGTGGCGAACGTTCGTACGATATTTTTTCTCGCCTTTTGAACGATCGCATCATCATGCTCAGCGGCGAGGTCAACGATACTACCGCAAGCCTGGTTGTGGCGCAACTGCTCTACCTGGAGGGGCAGGACCCCGAAAAGGACATCAGCCTGTATATCAACAGCCCGGGCGGTTCCATCTCGGCCGGCATGGCTATCCATGATACCATGCGGTATGTCAAGTGCGACGTATCCACCATCTGCATGGGGCTTGCGGCTTCCATGGGGGCCTTTTTGCTGGCAAGCGGCGCCAAGGGCAAGCGGCTGGCTTTGCCCAATGCTGAGATCATGATCCACCAGCCCCTCATCAGCGGGTTGCAGGGCCAGACCACCGATGTCAAGATTCACGCCGACCATCTGGTGCGTACCCGCGATACCCTTAACCGGCTGCTCAGCGAGTATACCGGCCAGCCGCTGGATACCATTGCGGCCGATACCGAGCGGGACAATTTTATGTCTGCGGCGCAGGCGGCGGAATACGGTTTGGTGGACGCGGTCATCGAACACCGCTGAGGCCCGCGGCGCGCCCGGCCGGGCCGCCCGGCGCAGAATCTATGGAAATAAAGGTGCATTATGGCAAATCAGAATTCCGGCAGAGACCATAAAGAAAAACCTATGGCCTGCAGCTTCTGCGGCAGAAGCGAGGGGCAGGTAGATCGCATGATTGTTGGCCCGGGCATCAACATCTGCAACGACTGTATCGAATATTGCTATTCACTGCTGCACGAAAACCTAAAAGGGGATGCGGCGCCCCAGCCGCAGCGCCGGCGTGGCCGCAGCCAGGCCGACCCGGCCGTCCCCATGATTAATGTACTCACCCCTGCCGAGATCAAGGCGGGGCTGGATCAGTATGTCATTGGGCAGGACGACGCCAAAACCGTGCTGGCGGTGTCGGTGTACAACCACTACAAGCGAGTGCTCAGCGGCAAGGGGGAGGACGTGGAGCTTCAAAAGAGCAATGTTCTGCTGCTGGGCCCGTCCGGCGTGGGCAAAACCCTGCTGGCCCAAACCCTTGCGCGGATGCTGGGCGTCCCCTTTGCCATTGCAGACGCCACCACCCTTACCGAGGCCGGCTATGTGGGCGAGGATGTGGAAAACATCCTGCTCAAGCTAATCCAGGCGGCGGATTTTGACATCCAAAAGGCCGAGATCGGCATTATCTACATCGACGAGATCGACAAGATCGCCCGCAAGGCCGAGAACCTCTCCATAACCCGGGACGTGGGCGGCGAGGGGGTACAGCAGGCACTGCTCAAAATCCTGGAGGGCACGGTGAGCAATGTGCCCCCGCAGGGCGGGCGCAAGCATCCCCAGCAGGAGTTTATCCAGATCAACACCAAAAACATCCTTTTTATCTGCGGCGGCGCCTTTGACGGGCTGGATAAATATATCCAGCGCCGTACCGATACCTCGGCCCTCGGCTTTGGCAGCCAGCTCAAGGATGAGAGCGCCAAGGCCAAGCAGGACCTTCTGCGCCGGGTCGAGCCGGAGGACCTGGTCAAGTTTGGGTTGATCCCCGAGCTGATTGGCCGCCTGCCGGTGGTTACCGTGCTGGACGCGCTGGACGAGGATGCGCTGATCCGGGTGATGAAGGAGCCCAAAAACAGCCTCATCAAGCAGTACCAGGCCCTTTTGCAGATGGACAACGTCGAGCTTGAGTTTACCGACGAGGCCCTGCGCGCCATCGCCCGCCGTACCATTGAGCGCAAGAGCGGCGCACGCGGGCTGCGCAGTATCCTGGAAGGGATATTAATGCCGGTGATGTACGAGATCCCGGCTGATGCCACCATTATCCGGGTCATCGTGGATGAACAGGCGGCCAGTGGCGGCAAGCCTACCCTGGAGTACGGGGCAGTGCGCAAGCGGTACAAAAACCTGCGGCCGGTGTCCTGACCTTTCCGGTTTTGCCCCGGGCCAAAACAAACAGCAAGCTGCGGCGGACGCGGGCAGGCGAACGGCCCCGTGTCCGCCGCCTTTTGCTGCTGCGGCCCCGCCGCCGGCAGGGCACCCGGCGCCGCTGCGCTTTTGCTGGATTGGCTGCCCCC
>CAJTSP010000051.1 GCA_910578965.1 uncultured Oscillospiraceae bacterium | reverse complement strand
ACGGGGCCAAAAACCGGCCTCCCGCATGCTCCCGCCCCTTGGCTGCAAGCCCCCTCTGCCGGGGCCTTGCGCGCCCTTTTTGCCCCAGTATGCAGCTCCGAAACGGCCCGCCGCATTTTCTGCGCGGGCAGGTCAGGCGCGCGGCGCGCCGGTGCTTTCCCGCTCAATCAAATAAACCGGGGGCAGGAGCGTGCCTGGCGCGGGGCCGGACGGCAAGGGAGGGGCCGGGTTTTCAATGACATCCAGCAGATACTCCATGAGTGCCCGGCCCCACTTGCACCGCTCCAGTGCAACCGTGGTAATGGTTGGGTTACAGTAGTTGGAAAAAAAGGCGTTGTCAAAGCCCATTACAGAGTAATCCTCCGGCACCCGGTAGCCCCGGGCACGCAGCGCCGCGCAAACGCCTAACGCAATAATATCGTTCATGCAAAGAATTGCGGTAACCTCCGGCGTACGCTCCAAAAGCCGGTCTACAAAGGTATCGCCCTCCTCCACATCCTTCCAGTCTAAGGAGTCCCTCTCGCCGCAATCCCGGCCGTAGACGTAAATATACTCTTCCCGTACCGGGATGCCTGCCTCCTGCAGCGTCTGTCGGTAGCCCTCTACCTTATCAAAGCGAACATTGCAGTTCATCTCATCCATAAAAATCGCAATCCTACGGTGCCCCAGCCCCAACAGGTGGCGCATCGCAATCTTGGCTTCCTCCGTTTTGTCAGTCTGCAGGTTGTACGCCCCGTCGAAATAAAAGCTATAGCCTGAGAGGGAAACCAGCTTGCCGCCGCGCACCACAAAATTTTTCAGGCTGGGGGTGAGAGTATCCAGATAAACCGAGATGATCCCCTTTACATTCAGCTCCAGCAAGCTTTGAACCTGCTGGTCGATGCGGACATAATCACGGTTGCAGTTGATCAAATAAATAAAATACCCACGCTCCGCCGCTATATCCGCCGCCCCGCACACGATGGAGGGATAAAAAGGGTTCTCGATAGAGGGCACAAGGATACCGATGGAAGGGTTGTTGCGGGTTTTGAGGTAACGGGCCTGCGCATTGGGGATATAGTTCATATCCCAAGCGGCCTTTTGGACCCGGTCCCGCACCTGCGCACTGACCGAATGGCTTGCGCCGGATAAAACCCGCGACACGGTGCTGGGCGACACCCCAACCCGGTTGGCGATGTCATAGATGGTGGTATTATGCGTCCTCTTTTTTACCGGCCCGGACGGAACGCCCTGATGTTGGCAATCGATTTCCAACGAACAGACCACCCTTCCGGCTCATTACCCGATTCCTCTCTAAACCCGGTATTAGAATAGCACAAGATTCTTCTTCCGTCAAGCAAAAAGCCCGTACAATATGCACAAACATGTGCCGATTTTATTGTAACCTGTAACCTCAAATCTCTTCCTTACCCGCCGCCGGCAAGGCAAAGATAGGAAAAATACAGCTATGCGGCCAGCGCCGGGGCTCACACAGCAAGGGCCTGCGGCCTGGCCGCCGCAAGCGGCTGCCGGGCCCGGCACTGCCGTTCCCTACCCCAGAGCGCCAGCGTCCCGGGCTGCGCGGTACAAGGCAGTCTCCGGCCCTCGGCCGCCGCATTGGGGTTTCTTCAACGATCCGAAAAATACTCGGACGGGTAAACCCCCGTTACCTTTTTAAAGTCGTTGGACAACTGCTGCGGATACTTGAAGCCAACCCGGTAGCAGATTTCCGCGATCTTCATATCGGGGTCGTTGAGGTACTCAATAGCCTTTTCTACCCGCAGCCTGCGCAGGTAAGCAGGAAAGGTTGTGCCGGTTTCCTTGCGAAACAGGCTGCTGAAATGGCTGTAGCTGAGCGAAACATGCCTTGCCACCTCCTCCATACGCAGTCCGCTGTTCATGTAATGGGTGTGGATATACTCCTGGGCATACCGGATCACATTGCGGCCCGGGGCGGCATCGGGCGCAGCAGGCGTCCCCTGCTGCGTCTGTTCGCCTGGTATAAGGGATAGCCGCAGCTTTTCGTCCAGCTCGGCCACCGAAACCGGCTTGAGCAGGTAATCATCCGCACCGCCGGTAAACGCATCCCGTACATACGAAAAATCATCGTAGCCGCTCAAAACAAAAATTTTTCCGGCAAAGCCGGCCTTACGCGCCGAGCGGATCAAGGTAATACCGGTCATAAACGGCATACGGATATCCGTGATAAGGGCGTCAAATCGCTGCCGGCCCAGCAGCTTCAGCGCGCTGCTGCCGCTGTTGCAGGATACCGTTTGGTAACAGGCCGGATGCTTAAGCCGGCTTATTTTGAGCTTTACGCTGTCGCAGATAAACTGCTCGTCGTCCACAATCAGGATCAAGATCGGATCCATTCACAAGCTCTCCTCGTCTGTTTCGCAGGGGCGGTATTCCTGTTTGGGGATTTTCCAGGTTACCATTGTCCATTTACGTGCCTGGCTGCTTACATACAGCCGGCATTTTTCCGAATAGAAAAGGCACAGCCTTGCGTTGATGTTGCTCAGCCCGATGCCCAGCGTGTCACTGTCCTTCCGGCTGGCCAGCGCCGCGTTGATCCGCCGAAGCTCCGGTTCGGTAAGCCCCTTGCCATTGTCGGCTACCTCAAAGCAGACATATCCGCCCTCATCCAACGCATTGAGCACAATGTGCAGGGGCTTGCCGTAATAGCCGTGCGAAAAGCAGTTTTCTACCAGCGGCTGGAGCAGGAATCGCGGAAGCTGCAAGCTGTAAAGCTCCTGCGGAATCTGGATGTCGAACGAGACATCCGGGAATTTGAGCCGCTGGATGCAGATATAATTGTCTGTTTGGGCCAGTTCCATCTTAAGGGAGGAAAATTTCTCCCGCCCGACAATGCTGTACCGCAGCATGTGCGAAAAGGCCACCATGGCATCGGCCTCCTCCGAGTGGCCGTACAGCTCCATCCTGTACGAAAACACCTCAAGCGTGTTGTACAAAAAATGTGGGTTTATCTGCTGCTGCAGGGCCTTGAGACGGCTCTCCTTCATCAGGCCGGCCTGGTCGGCAGCCAGCGCAAGCAGGTCCTGGATCTTGTCGATCTGCTTGTTGAAAGCTCGGGTCATGCGGGCGATTTCCTCATAGCCGGACACCGGCAGCTTTTCCTCGAAGCCGCTCTCAATCGACTGGTCAAATTTTTCCAGGCAAGCGTACATACTGCCCGAAAGCTGCCGCACCGACCGCATCACAACCCAGATCAGCCCGGCCACAAAGAGCACCGCCAGGCAGGCAATGGCCGCAAGCGCCCCGTACTGCGGGTTTGAGGGGAAAATATACACCAGCTTTTGCGGAAACCCCCGGACCTCTACCTCCTGGACAATCGCCCCCTGGCGCCGGGCCGCGTCCAGCGCCCCCTCAAGGGCCTCGGGCGGCAGGCCCTTGAGCTGTCGGGATGCATCGTAGTTGAGGATGTACTGCCCGCTCTGCTCAATCACCTCGGGCGTGTTTGCAAACTGACGCACAAATTCCGGCTTTACCTCCAAAAAAGCGTCCATCTCCCGCTCCGGCACCGAAACGGCCAGCACATACAGCAGCCGCCGGCCCAAAAAGGCCTTACGCAGATAGGTGTAATGCCGGGCATACGGGGTAAATGCACCGGTATATGCCTCCGCCTCGCAGGGCGTCACCCATCGCTCGGTCTCGTCTGAGGCAAGGAAACCGGACGCGGCGCCCTGATCCAGATCGCTCAGATAGTAAAATGCCCCCAGCCCCCGTGGGATGCTCTCGTTGGCATAAAAAATGCCGATGGAATACCGGTAATTTTGCGCATTCTCGGAAGAGACAATCGAGGCCATCTGCGCACGGTAATAGTGAAGGTTCTGGTTGGTGTAGTCTACCAGCAAAAAGCCCCGGAGGCTGTCGTCGGCACAGATGCGGTTGGCAATGGCATAGACGTTCTGCACATGCATCTCACGGGCCGCACGTCCCTGTTCGGCAGCCATCTCAATGCCTGCCCGGTAATTTTTTATCCCGGTATAAACCAGCCGGAACACCAAAAACCCGCTTACAATCAAAAACGGGACAGCCAAAAACACAACAATGCGCACAAACAGGGCCCGGCAGATCGAACGCCCGGCTTTTTGCTTCATCTGCACCTATCCCCCCTAAAGCCCCTTTGGCCCCATACGGCTTTGCAGCAGGCACAAGGCTGCGCAGGGGCTTTCCCTTTGCCTCAATTATAACACAGTTCGGCCGGGGCAAGCAGCAAGCCCCGGGCCCTGCCTGCCCCGGCCGCCTTTTCCCATTACGGCAAACGGCCCGCGCCCGTTCAAATGCCTGCCATCCGCCGCTCGATTTCCCGGCCGACCCGCCGGCGCAGCGCAGGCAGGAACTCCTTGCTGCGGGGATACTGTGCAAAGGTAATCCGCATGCCCGCCTCCTGCCGGATCATCTCCGCCACTGTATCGTAGCCGCTAAGGTTTTCGAGCAATTGCAGGGCGCGGTAGTCATCCATCGCCTGCATCAGCACCATCAGGCGGATCGAGCCGCGCGGCCGGCCGTCCGCACCGGGATACACAAGGAACGCGTCCCCCGCCGGAAAATTCTCGCCGCAGTCGGTAACGGCATAAGGGTCGACCCTTTGTTTGGAAAACCGGGTGTTGTAAAAATTGTAGCCCCAATGCAAAAAGCCCTCCAGCTTATAGAGGTATGCCTGCACGCCGATAATCCGGTTGCGGTAAGAGGGCATGGCAAAAAACCGGTTGCTCACATCCACTCCCTGCACGCAGCAGTAATAGGTCCAAAGGCCGGGCACCTTTGCCTCCAAAAACGGGGCTATATGGTTGTTGCTCACAATCGGCCGGCTTACCGCGCCCTTTGCATAGAGCGCATAGTCGCTGCAGGCATCGAACAGCGGGCTGTCCGGCAGGTACCGCTGCATGCACCGCCGGGCCGCGGCATAGGATTCGAGGTTTTTTTCGCGCGGCTCATCCGAAACATGGAACCAGGTTTTTTGCAGAACCCCCTTTTGCGCAAGGTACCCGCGCAGCGCAGGCAGGAACATCGCCAAAAAGCTTTGGTAGGCCGGGCCCTGCGCCGGGGTATCCCAGCCAAAAAGGCGGGTTTCAACGCCGTTTACCTCGGCCATAACCTTGGGCGCAAACTCGGCACCCCACTGGGTGAACAGCGGAGCCATCTCAATGTAGCGCGCCCCACACCCAAGGCAGAGCTCGATCCAGCGATCCAGCCGGGAAAAATCAAAGGAATACCGTTCCCCCTGTTTTTTCACCCCCACAAGCTGGACCGTGGTGCGCTCGCCGCCCCGGGCAGTGTCCAGCGGCGGGGTAAAAAGCGGGGTGAAAACCATATTGACCTCATGCTGCACGGCATAGCGGATGAAATTTTCCAGCAGCCCCCAATGCCGCTCGGAGAACGGCTCGACCCTATAGGAATCGGCCAGGCAATCGGCGTGCAGAAATTCGGTATGGATCAGCCGTAGCTGCGGCAGCCGGGCAGGCAGTACCCGCAGGCTGAGCGACGCCGCCCAAAGCTGCCGGCCGTCACGGCCGTGTACGGCCACCTCCACCGGATACAAGCCCGCCGGGCAGCCGGGCGGAGGGACCAAGTCGGCCCAAACGCTGCGCCACTGCCGGTGAACGCCTTGGAGGCCCTCGGGCGGCAGCTCGTCCAGCAGGTCGGGATACAGCCCCGCCTGGGTAGAAAGGTAATCGTCATCGTGTTCGCCGCTGCATACAAGGCGGCCCGGCATCAGGCAGACCCGGCGCAGCCGCACTGTGCAGCCGCAGCCTGTTTCAACAGAAAAATGCAGCGTCTCGTCTTCCAGCAGCTCTATACCGCTGCAATCCAGGAAATAGGCGATCTGAAACGAGACGGCCTGCCCCCAAAACGCCTCAAGCGGTTCGCACGAGGGTTTAGGCCCTCCCCTTCCGTCTGGCGTCCAGGCCGAAAAAACCTTATCCAGCGAAGAGGTAAGCGCAAAGCGGTAAGAGAGCATAGCGATATTTCTCCTTTGGCCGGCAGGCCCGCTCAACTGGTTTGAGCGGGCCTGCCGGAAATGGGTAATCACGTTTATTGGTTGCGGGGCCAAGCAAATTCGAGGCCCATTTTTTCCTTGTTTGCCTGGAAGCGTTCGTCCTGATAGGCATCCAGCTCGACCATTCCCATCGAATCCATTTGGGCAATGGTATCGTTATAGAGCCGGGTCGCCTCTTCGGGCGTCTGGGCCATTACGATCATCGGGAATTGCTGCCCCCAATAGGCGTTGATCTGGGCCGAAATCGCTGCAAGGTCAGACCCTGCCTCCGGCGCTGTATCGGTAAAGATCTTATCGTCAAAAATATGCCCGTTGACCCATTTTTCGGTATAGGCAATCAGATCCTGCCCCAGGGCGTCCAGGCTGTCGGTCGGCTCATACGCCTTGACCCAGACGAAATCACAAACCAAGTCCTGTACATTGGAGCGGTACTTTGCATTGAATGCGGTGGTGTCGGCGGTGCGCTCGGCCTCCCTTTCCGGCTTGATGACCGCCTGGCCATCCACGATGTCGTATCCATCGATGCCGCCGTAATAAAAGGACAGGGATATCTCCGGCTGGGTCATAAAGGAAAGCAGGGCCGCGGCGCGCTGAGGGTTTTTGCAGTTGGCCGAGATCATGGTGGCTGCCCAGCCTCCGGTGGGGGAGGGTGAAATGATGGCCTCACGGCCGCTGTCTCCGGTCATGAGCCCAACACCCACCATCAGGGCGTCCTGGTCGGCGTAAAAGAGGGTATCCTTGCCGTTAAGGTAATTCTGTCGGGTACCGGCAAACACCGCGCCGGAGGATACCAGTTGCCGGCGCAGGGTGGTATCCATTGTAAAAATCTCATCGGTGGTAAGCCCTTTGGAGTAAATCTCGTTCAAAAACAGCAGGGCCTCAAGATATTCCGGCTGACGCTTGGGGTTGAGCAGCCGGCCGTCCGGGCTTTCGCGGTCCATGCCGAACTGCTCGGCCAGGTATTCCACCTCATCCCCGATAAAAGGGATCACCGTCTGGCCATTGTAGGTGACGCCTTCGTCCTTGACCTTTTGCAGCGCCGCGATAAAGCCCTCCTTTGTGGTCATCGAGGCGGGGTCGATTCCCAACTGCTCCATGATGTCCTTTCGGGCAAAGTTCATGTTATGAGACTCCACATAGCCGCCCCGGGCATAGGTGTCCTCCAGGTCGTAAAAATAGCCCACCAGTGCGTACCAGTGCCCGTCTTTTTCGTTGGCATACCATTTCTTCTGCGCCTCGGGCACCTGCATGTCCGGCGCATATTTTTCGGCCAGCTCATCCAAAGGCAGCAGCAGGCCGCTGTCCTCCATCGAAAGCCGCTCGGAGGACGCCGCATCATAAGTAACGATGTCCGGCAGGCTGTCGGTCGCCATCAGGACACTAAGCTTTTCCTGCGAACCGATGGTGAACTTGATGGTGACGCCGGTGTTGGTGTAGACGTATTCGTCAAAGGTATTGTTTTCGGGGTCAAAATTCAGGTCCTCCCAGTCGTAGGCAACGAACCATTCCAGCTCGATGGGGCTGGTGTCCTGCTGCCAACTGGGCTTGGAGGGGTCATAGGTAAAATTTGCGAGAGCGGCCTGGGCATCCCCGCTCTGCGGGCCTCCGGCCCCCCCGCCGCAGCCGGTAAGCAGGGCGGCAGCCATAACGGCCGCCATCAGCCATGCAAGTGCTTTTTTCATTGATAGCCTCCTTTTTTATCCTGCGGGGTCAGCCCTTGACCGAGCCGACCATCGTGCCCTTGACAAAGTATTTCTGCAAAAACGGGTAGACGCAGATAATCGGCAGCGAGGTTACAACCATGGCGGCCAGCTTGATCGTCTGCGGGGTGACCTTGCGTGCTTCGGCCGGGATGGCCATAGCGGCACTGCTGGCAAGCGAGCTTGCCGTGCCGGGGTCGGTAATCATTTTTTTCAGAAAGAACTGGATGGTCTGCAGCTCCTGCGAGGAGGTGTACATCATCGAGTCAAAATACGAGTTCCAATGGCCGACCAGCGAAAACAGCACAATCGTTGCCAGCACCGCCTTGGACAGCGGCAGCACGATCTGGAAAAAGATCCGGTACTCCCCCGCGCCGTCCAGCTTGGCCGCTTCGATCAGCTCGCCGGGCAGCTCGGCAAAAAAAGAGCGCAGGATAATCATGTTCCAGACACTGAACAGCCCGGGGATAATATAGACCCAAAAGCTGTCATAGAGGTGCAGGTCCTTGATAATAATAAAGTAGGGAATCAGGCCGCCGCCAAAATACATGGTCAAGGTCATAAAGGGGGCATAAAACCGCTTGCCTTTCAGGGCCGGGCGGGTCATGGCATAAGCGGCGAGCGCCGTAACCATCAAGCTGGTGGCGGTACCGACAATAGATTTAAGGATGGTGATCTTAAAGGCGTTAAAGATGGATGCATCCCGGAAAACCGCCTTGTAGTTGGACAGCACAAACTCCCGCGGCCAAAGATAGACCCCGCCGCGCAGGTAGTCGGTGCCGTCGTTGAGGGAGCCGGCAATACAGTACCAAAACGGGAAGATCATTACAGCCATCATCAGGATCATCACAACGCCGTTGACAAGATCAAAGGTTTCCGGCTTTTTCTTTTTCAGCTTCATAACGCCCCCCTTAAAACAAGCCCTTATCGGTCACTTTTTTGGAAAAGGTGTTCGCTACCACCAGCAGGATCACCGATATGACCGATTTGAGAAGGCTTACCGCAGTGGAATAGGACATCCGCCCCTGCGCGATGCCCACCTTATAGACATAGGTATCCAGCGTTTCGGAAAAGGGCAGGTTCATCGCATTTTGATACATCAAAATCTGTTCGATGCCGGTGTTGAGGATTGAGCCGATCTGCAAGATCAACATAACCACCACCGTGCCCATAATGCAGGGCAGCGAGATATGGAGAATCCGCTGCATCCGGGTACAGCCGTCCACCCGGGCCGCCTCATAGATTTCCTGGTCCACCCCGGCCAGCGCGGCCACATAGATAATCGACCCATACCCGAGCCCCTTAATGAGAGAAGAGAGCACAAAGATGATGTAAAACCAAGACCCATGCGCCATAAAATTGACCGGCTGCCCGGAAAGCCCCAGCGCCACACAAAGGTCGCTGAGGATACCGGAAGGCCGCAATATCTCGAGCACGAGGCCCGCAAAGATAACCCAGGACAAAAAGTGCGGCAGATAGGATACTGTCTGCGAAACCTTTTTGAAGCGGCCGTTCGGCAGCTCGTTGATGAGCAGGGCCAACAGGATCGGCGCCGGGAAGCAGACCAGGGTACCCAGCACATTGAGAACCAGGGTATTGCGCATAACGTTCCAGAGGTTGGGATCCTTAAGGAACTCCCTGAAATACTTAAGCCCTACCCAGGCCGATCCCCAGATACCGTCTCGGATATTGAAATCCTTAAATGCAATAATGATACCGTACATAGGCATGTACGCAAAGATAAACAGTACGATCAGTGCGGGCAGGATCATAGACTGCAGCGCAAGCTGCTCCCTGACCTTACGATGCCCTCGGATGGTTTTTGCCTGTTTCATCCGGCCGCCTCCTTTGAATGCCCCTGTTTTTTATGCCAAAGACGCCTCCCGGCCCCTGCTGCCGCGGCCAGCAGCACAGCCGCGCCCGCCGCAGCATATGCCCAGGCAAAGCCGCAAGCCCGGCCGCCGTCGGTTTCGTGCGCCCCGCCCGTTGGTTCTGCCTGGCCCGCAACAAAGGCCGTTGGCTCCTGTCCCGCCGCAATCTGCAGGACGGCCGTGCGGGCAGCCGCCATCCGGGTGATATCGGTCTCATAATCGGTACCGCCCCGGATCATTGCCTCAACGATCTCCTGCACCGCCCTGGCGTCCTTTTGGGCGGCTATGCCAAGCAGGCTGTTCAGCTCGCTGGCCTCGCGCAGCGCCTCCACCCGGATCGAGCTGCGGACACCGAGGCTCGCACGGTCGGGATACACACAGGAACCGTCGCCCAGGGTATTGTCCCACATTTCATCGGCCGGGTAATCGGGGAAAGGCTCGTAGTTGGCCGTCCAGGTGTTCCATTGGTTCATGCCCCAGTGCAGGTAACCGGTGGCCCCTCGCTTAAAGCACAGCCAGCCCAGCATTTCCATCATCCATACCGGCTGATCAATGGTGCGGTTGAGATAATTTTCTTTCATGGGGATGTTGGAGGTGTAGAGCCAAAAGGTATCCCCCGGCTTGAGGGTGTCGGCCATCCGATCCTGTAGCTCCTCGTAGGAATTCTCTATCACTGCGAAAATCTCGGTATGGGCGGCCTGTTCCTGCGCCGTCCAGACAGTAAAGGCGTCTCCGGTACGGATGCCGGGGCAGCCCTCGGACAAAATCCTTTCCAGCTTGGGATACATGGCGCCCAGATTATCCTTGCCCGGCTCATCGATGATATGGTGGCTCCAGAGCCCCAGCCAGCCCTGCTCCGTAAGGTTCCGGTACAGCGCTGCAGAATACTGCTTGAGATACTCGGTGGCCGGTAGTTGCCGGCCCATGGCATAGGCTCCAAAGTCCACGTCCAGTAGCTGACGTTCGGGCCGGCCGGACGGCCCGATCGCAATCACCTCCACATAAGCCTTGGTGTAATCGTTTTCTTCCTGGCCGGAGATGTCGTTGCCATAGTTGAGCGGGTTTGCCTTATACTTGGCCAGCGGCCCACAGCAAAATTGCTGGATGCCAGCGTTTTCCTGAAAAAACCGGACAAACCTGTTAAAAAAGCTCCAGTCAAAGGTGACGGTGCCGTCCGGGGCCACCGAAGTACCGGGTGCATGCAACAAAAGCTGGGTTTGGTTAACCGCCAACACATTAAGCCGGTTTTCCTTCATCAGGGCGGCAAAAGAGGCCATAACCTGCCACCACTCGGGCGAATCGACCTCCACGCCGTAAGCATCCACAATCACATCGATGGCCGTGTCAAAATTGCCCACCAGTTGCGACCAGAGCTCCAGGCTGAAGGCCTCCGGCGAGGAAGGCTCCGGAATCAGCACATCCTTCACATCCAGGGCGATGTCAATGTCGTACTCGCCCATGCTGGTGCGTATCTGGAGCCAGCCGCGGTACTCGCCCGGGGCGGCATCGGCCGGCACCCGTATCTTGATCCAGACCGGCTGTGTCCGGCCAGCCTCCAGCCTTATGCCCTGCTCGTTGGATAAAATCTCAGGCCAGGCCACGATATTGTCGGCACTGGCAACGCGCATGGGGTTGGAGCAGTTGACCCATTTGAGGTCCCAATCCCCCAATACGGCGTCCGGGTCGGTAGGGTCGGTATAACGGGAGTTGCTGCGGCTGCGCACATACTCCACAAACTGGTAAGAAAGGCCTGCCGCCGGGATACTGGCTTCGCCGCAAACAAGGTCCGAAAAGGCGATATTGAGAATCTGGCCGTCTACCGGCGCGCGCAGGTTGATCTGGAACGGCTCTACATCGCCGCGCGCGGCAGTAAGGTACGCCTGCCGGGAGGCATTTTCGGGCATGGAAAGGTCCTGAAATACATTCTGACGCCAATCCGCTACCCACACCTCTGCCTGCGGCCCTTCGGCCCGTACCGGCACGGCTGCGCACAGGCCGAACGGCACCGAACAGGCCAGCAAGAGAGCAGCGATCCGTTTGAACATGGCTCCCCCTCCTTTGCAGCATCCAAAGGCTAAGCTTCTCCTGACCCTATTCTTCCAGAAAAGCCCTTTTTTCACAATCATTTTTTTAACGGTTTGTTATGGTTATTCACGGATTTTTTACAAGGCGCCGCAGGGGCAAGGGCCGGCTACCAAACCGCAAAAAGCGCGTGCAAAACTGTACGCGCTTTTTGTGGTTTGGCACACGCTGCTCCCGGGCGGCAAGGCCTGCCGCTCAGGACAGCTTCTCGATAGATAACGAGGTAAGCTTAAAATAGTCCGACGCCCATGTGCCCGACTTGGACACCGAGACCGTGCAGGCGCTTTCCGTGTCGATAGTAAAGTCGACGGAGCCGGCCACCGCACCGGCCGAGTTCCCATCACCGGTTTCCAGCCGCGCGCCCGCTATCGAAAAAACGATATTCCAGGCACTGTCTGCAAGTTCAAAATGCAAGCGATAATTGCCGGGCTTCAGCGTAACCTCCTGCGTAAGGGAGAACCCTTCGAGGGCCGTAGCGGTGGCCCCATAAAAAGAGATGCCGCTTTTACCATCCTCTATGCCAATTGAGCTGTCGGGATGGTTCCCGACCCAGCCGCTGTAAGCGTCCCATCCGGTGACGGGGCTTCCGCCCAAGGTCAAGGCCCAGCCATCCGGTACCGGCCATGTAGAGCACCGAGAAAAATCACCATTCTGGATGGGGTCTGAAAATTCCTCTGCCTCGGCTTTTTTCCACACCTGCACGCCCTGGCTGGCCGGGGTAATGGCATAACCCGGCGGCGGCGTAACCGAGACCGTGACGGTTTCCCCGTTTCCCACGGTAAGGCCGCTGATGCCCAGCCAGTAGATACCGTTCTCACCGCCGGTCAAAGCGCCCTTCACCGCGCCGGATACCGTAAAATTGTCTGCAGTCAGGCCAGGGATTTGCTGGCTGAATACGATGTCCACAGTGGTGCTGTCGGCCTTGTTGCTGTCCCCGCCCGCCTGGGCTGCGCTTTCCCAAACCACAGCCGTTGCCCCGGGCCCGGGAGATGTTGTTGGCGCGGGTACCTCTTCTTTGACGAATTCGATGCCTTTGACCGCTGCCGTTTTACCACCCGTAAGCGAAAAGGCCACGGTCACGTCTACCAGTGTTTCCTCAGCAAGGGTAAACGCATCTGAAGCATCCGACTCTTTTTCTCCGTACCCGGGCTTGATCAACAGGGATACGGGCAGGCCGCCCGCCGCCCGCGAGCGGGCGGCGGCAGGGGATACCGTAACAGTCACCGCGCTGACGGTATCCTCGTCGTCCCAGAGCCAGGGGGAATTTGCGCGCAGATGATAGGTACCAGGCTTCAGCCGTACCAGCTGCGAAATAGTAAATAGGGAGGCCACAGCGTCATTTGAGAGATTGTTCACCTCAAATGCACTACCGCTGGCGGTATTGAAACGCCACTTATCCCAATCAATCGAGGCCGGCAGAGCCCAGCCTGGCAGGTAGCCGTTTGGATACCGCGGGTCGTCCCACACAACGCCCTGGGTAAAGCTGCCGTTCTGGATGTGATCCAACGGTATAAAATCGGCCGGCTGCGCCTGCGTATCACCTTGCGAAGGGGCGAAATGCGGGAACCTCTTCGGCTCAAACGAGGCCGCCGGTACAAAGATCACATTGTCAATGTCCATCCAGCCGCCATCCTCCATCGGGCCGCCAATCTCGATATGCGCAATGGTCCCTTTTTCAAAATATACCGGTGCGCTCACCGCCTGTTTCCAGTTCTTCCAGCCGTCTCCATGCCCCAGCAGGGTATACCGCCCGTTGAGGTGCAGCGAGGGGTCGGTAAGGCCCTCCCCGTCCGCCTCCCAGTCGAACGCAAGAACATATTCGCCGCTTTCATATACCCAAAACTGCTGCGAAACGGTAAAGGAATTGCCCGCGCCCGTACTGTTGCCCAGCGAAAGCTTTTGGGTCGTGTTATAGTTTTCCTTTTCGGTGGTCAGCCGGTAGCCGGCCCGTTTTTCGCCGCTGCCCCAATCGGCAAATTCCACCGTCCAGCCAATCAGCCGGCCATATTCGTCCTCCGGGGCCTCAAATTCGCCGTTGGTTAGCTGCTCATAGGCAAATACGGCGTCCGTTCTGTCCTTCCCCCCTTCGGAGCCGGTAAAGCTCCGTGCACGGAACTCTGCAGCGGGCACCAGCTCGATATCGTCAAGATCCATCCAATCCTTGCTGTTCATCCGGCCTCTGATCTCGATAACGGCCGCACCGCCCTCTTCCACGGCAAACCGCTGGCTGACAACCTGCTTCCAGTGGCACCAGCCATTGTACCGGCCCAGCTCTGTCGGTATGCCGTTAACCCAGAGCTGGGAGCCGGACTGCGCATTTGCCGGGCCGCCTTCAAAGATCAGCGAAACAACATACTCCCCCGCTGCAAGGCCCTCCACCGTCTGCGAAATGGTAAACTCTACCGGCTTTGCCAAACCATTATAGAGTGAAAGCTTTTGGGTGGTATTTTCTGGGTTGTCCTGCTCGGCGGAAAGACTGTACGCGGCCGCAGCATCCCCCTCTCCCCATTCGCCGAAGGTAACCGTCCAGCCCGGCAGCAGGCCCTCCTCATCAAAGCCCTGCTCAAAATCACCGTTCACCAAGCGTGCCGGCGGCAAGGCAGGCGGCTCAGGCTCCGCCAGCGCGGGCCGGACAAGCGGCGCCGGCTCCGGCGTTGGTGCGGGCTGGCTGGCCGGCCCTTGGCCCGCCCTCGCACAAGCCGAAAGGCACCCGATTGTAAAAACCCCCGCAAAAAGCAGGCTTATTGCACGCATTTTCTGGTGATTGCGCATTGACGCCCCTCCTGTTCCTTTGCCCAAACATCCCGCCATTGCCTATGCGATCCCATCGTTTCCTAAAAAAGGCGCAAGAGCTCAGTTATATAGCAAAAGCTTATCATGGCCTGTTTTAAGCCGGCAATCATCATTTTTACGGTTTGTTATATTTTTTTAGGGAAATTCAAGAATCGCCTTCTATTTGGCAGAAGGTATCCTGGCAAAAAAAACGGGGCAAGCGGTACAAAGCTTGCCCCGACACGGTAGCCGGCGTAAAATAGATAAAAGCCAAGAATTTAAGCAAAAAAGAACTGCCGAAATCAATCGGCAGTTCTCAATGGTGGTGCGAGGAACGAGACTTGAACTCGCAAGGTAAGAACCACACGCCCCTCAAACGTGCGCGTATGCCAATTCCGCCACCCTCGCACACAGAAACACCCTATCAGGTGCGTAAAGCATTGTACCACATCCGCCATGGCTAAGTCAAGCATTTTTCGCTTTATCATGCTCTATAAACGGCCTCGTCGATAACCGCACGCGCGATATATACAATAAGTACAAATCAACACCGATATTACAGCCCTAAGAAACAGCCAGCATAACCGCCGCCATTTTTTGCAGCAAAATAGGAGCCGCCCGCTGCAGAGCGGCGACAAGCAGCCACCATGCAGCGAGCGGGAGATTAGCAAAGCGCATAAAACAAAGTTTCCGGTTACCTGCTCCAAAATTATTCCCACTCGCTCCTGTCAGGTTTGTTCTAAGCAGTTTTGCTTATGGGATTTGGCTCTGATTATCTGCATTTTTCCATTATCCAAATGGTTTGGGCTATCTGATTTTTTTGTTGCCCTTACGTTTCCACAAACTATGCTTGATTATTAGATTGTAAATATTTTTGATGGATTGCGTAGTCATATAATAGCCGTGTAACCTCTGATAACACTAAAGAGATTTTCGTTTCCCAATTTAAAAATTCTTGCTGTTCTACCCCCGCTCGTGCATTACCATGTGCGATTGAGTTTCTTCGGTTCACCAATGCATTAATCTCGCCACAATATTGTCCAAACATATCTATTGGTAAACCTATTTTATACAAGTTCTTCTGTAAAACAATATACCATAAATTTGACTCCGTATCAACCACTCTATCTTCGACTACAAGAGTAGTATCTTTAAAGGTATCTAACTGCTCCATAAAATCAACTCGCCTATAAAAGCGGTGGAGTGACGTGTCTTCTGGAAGTTTACGTCGAAATATGGCGCATTTTCGATCTAAGTTCTCATAAGCATTAAATTCTTTATTCATGCCCGCAACCATTAAACCAGAAATAACATCTTTTCTCGATATTTGTTGTGAATTTATATATTGAATGTACGTTTGCAGCGCAATTTTAACATATCCTTCCATATGTGAATACAAAATTAAAACTAGGCTTTTTCTATATCGCCGTTGGTCATTTTCATCAGGAATGTTATTTAGTTGGTTTTTGAAGAAAGCAAGTTCTTCCTGACGCCATGCTAGCTCAGTTTCTAGCGCCGCTCGAAGTTCATCTGCCGTCAAGGATTTCTTGCACTCCTTCCGTGAATAACTCTATCCGTTTTTTTACTCCATTCACGCTACCAGTTTTATAAGATTGTAGTTCTGTCCCATATTTAATGTCACAAATACGTTCCTTAATCTTGTCACCATAAGAACTGGCTTTTATTTTATCAATTAAGCGTGCAACTGGAACAGCAATACCATCAAAGTAATAGAGAACAAATTCATTTCTTACTGTCCCGCTTTGTGTTTTGCCGGAAAAAGCTTCTTCTCCAAATTGTTGGTTAATAAAAGCAAACGTATCTTGAAAGATTTGCTTTTCCTTTATATAGTCAAAATACCCCTCAGTTGTTGTCATTTTTTCTAAATAATGTGTTAAATATTCTGTTACAGGATATTTATAACTATCCATGTCATTTTTAGTTGCAAAAAATCTAAGAGCTAATTCCTGATCATATTTTGTTTTTGACTTCTCATAGCCTATGCGCTTAATAAC
>CAJTSP010000050.1 GCA_910578965.1 uncultured Oscillospiraceae bacterium | reverse complement strand
TGTTTACCCCATCAGGCATCATTCAAAAATTTCCCGCGTGACCGGTTCTTCCAGCATGCGGTAGGCTGTAAAGTTTCCTGCCTTGTCGCAGCAGGCAAGAAAAACCTCCTCTACCCGCCCGATGCCCTGGCTGTGCAGTTGTTCACGCAGCCAATGCTCGCTGCGGCCGCTTGCCTCCAGGTTTTGGGTGAGTACCCTGCCGTCCAGGATCAGGTTAGCCTGCAGGGTTTCCTCCTGCGGGTGAAGCTGCATGTCGGCCGGGGTCAGCGGGCGCTCGGTGCTCAGGGGCAAAAAGCTTAGCTGGCCGTTGGTTTCCAGTACTGCCGCCTTGAGCTGGGAAAGGTCAAAATAGCCGGCTACACGGCACTGGGTCAAAAATTCGTTGATGTCCAGCTTTGCGCGGTAAAGGTTTGCCTTGTATAGCTTGCCGTCTTCAAACAGTACCAGCGGCCGCCCGCTGAAAAATTTGCGCAGGGCAAGGCTTTTGCAGGTTACGGCGTTGATGAGCGCAGCCAAAAGGCCGTATACCAGCATGGCGGCCAGCGGGCGATGCCAGTCTTCAAGATTGGTGGCAAGCTCGGCTGCAATCGAGCCAATGCAGATACCGTTGACATAATCAAACAGGCTCATTTGGCTGATCTGGCGCTGGCCGATCAGCCTGCAGAGCATAAACAAAACGGCAATGGATACAAGGCTGGTAATAAGGATTTTTCCGGTATCAAGCAGCATGGCGGATTCTCCCTTCGCGGCAGATGTTTTTTTTAGAATGCGCCGCACGAGGAGAAATATGCTTTTTGCTTGCCAGCGGCGGGGGGATGTCGTACAATAGCAAAAAAGGATGCGTTGCCAGAATTTGTGCGGAGGGCTGCGAGAACGAGATGAAACATGTCTTTATTGTAAACCCGGTATCCGGCCAGGCGGATGTCTCCGGTACGCTGGTGCCCCAGATTGCCGCGGCCGCCAGAGAGCTTGGCATCGATTATTCCATCGAATTTACCCGGTACCATCGCCATGCGGTGGAACTGGCCTGCAAGGCGGCAGCGGCCGGGGGATCGGTACGGCTGTACGCCTGCGGCGGCGACGGTACCTTTGGCCAGGTACTGCAGGGCGCGTGGCAGGCCCCCGGGGCCGAGGTGGCCTGCGTGCCCTGCGGCAGCGGCAACGACTTTATCCGTAACTATGGTACCCGGCAGGATTTTCTCGACCTGCCCGCGCTGATTGGCGGCAGCGCCGTCCCTATCGACCTTATCCAAACCCCCTTTGGCGTTTCGGCTGCGATCTGTTCGGCCGGGCTGGATGCGCAGGTGGCATACGGCATCCCCAAATTTCGCCGTATGCCCCTGTGCGGCGGTTCGATGGCGTATAAGCTATCGATCATCCAGTGCCTGTGCGGGCGTTTGAGCCACCATCTCCGCATTGAGATCGACGGCGAGGCGATAGAAGCGCACTGCCTGCTGGCGGCCGTCTGCAACGGCACCACCTATGGCGGGGGCTACTGTGCCGCGCCCGAGGCCGTATTGGACGACGGCCTTTTGGACGTTTTGGTGGTACGCAAAATCAGCCGGCTGAAGATCGCCCGGGTATTGGGCGTCTATCAAAAGGGCAAGCACATCCAAAACGGGAGGGTTGAGGCCGGCCTTGAGGGGATTATCCTGTACCACCGCGCCCGCAGCGTGCGGGTTACCCCGCTGGACGGCCGGCCGCTTGTGGTGAACCTGGACGGCGAGTGCGCCCTGCAGGCCGGGCTTGAGGCCAGCGTGTTGCCGCTCGCCGGCCGTATCGTGTTGCCCCGGGCCCTTACAGAAAAGGCCCTGGCGCAAAAAGGCGCTGTGGCGATGCAATGCGGCATAGGCCCGGCATAGGGCGAATCTATTTGGCGGATAGCCTTTAACAGGGGAGCCGGCGGGTTGTTCTTGGTTAAAGGATGCAAGGGTGGGTTTGCTAAAATGCCCTTTGCTCAAACCCGGCAAAGGGGTGTGTGAAGGTGTGCGCCCGGCCCCTATACTGTACGGCGTCCCGGCGATATGCCGGGATGTTTGCCGTTCTTAGGCGTTTTTTTTGCTTTGGAGGGCGGCTGGATACTGTTCACAAAAAATTTATCATTTTCCCTCTTGATTTTTTTGATAAAAGTGATTAGAATATACATTAGCACTCAGGATGAATGAGTGCTAAACCAACCCAAACGTTTTATAAAATTTTTGTTTTAGGAGGATATGCATTATGAAAATCAGACCTCTTGCAGACCGTGTGGTCATCAAAACCGTAGAAGCCGAGGAAACCACCAAGAGCGGTATCATTCTGGCGGGCAGCGCCAAGGAAAAGCCCCAGGTGGCCGAGGTGCTGGCCGTGGGCCCGGGCGGCCTTGTAGACGGCAAGGAGGTAGAGATGCTTGTTAAGGTGGGTGACAAGGTGCTCACCAGCAAGTACTCCGGCACCGAGGTCAAGGTGGACGGCGAGGAGTGCACCATCGTCCGCCAGAGCGACATCCTCGCCATTGTAGAGTAAGCGCGGCCTTTTTGGCGGGCACGGCCCTTCACAAACACATCTATAAAACGATATAAGGAGAGATTTATTATGGCAAAGCAGATTCTGCATGGGGAAGCGGCCCGCAAGGCCCTTTCCGCCGGCATCGACACCCTGGCCGATACCGTTAAGATCACCCTTGGCCCCAAGGGCCGCAACGTGGTGCTGGGCAAAAAGTTCGGCAGCCCGCTGATCACCAACGACGGTGTGACCATCGCTAAGGAAATCGAGCTCAAGGACGCCTTTGAGAACATGGGCGCGCAGTTGGTGCGCGAGGTTGCCACCAAGACCAACGACGCCGCGGGCGACGGCACCACCACCGCCACCGTACTGGCCCAGGCGCTGGTCAACGAGGGCATGAAGAATGTGGCCGCCGGCGCCAACCCCATGGACGTTAAGCGCGGCATGCAGAAGGCCGTCAAGGCCGCTGTGGACGCCTTTGCCGCCAACAGCCAGAAGGTGAACGGCAGCAAGGATATTGCCCGGGTTGCTACCGTTTCGGCCAGCGATGCCACCATCGGCAGCCTGATTGCCGAGGCGATGGAAAAGGTTACCGCCGACGGTGTGATTACCATCGAGGAGAGCAAGACCGCCGAGACCTACACCGAGGTGGTCGAGGGCATGCAGTTCGACCGTGGCTATATCACCCCCTATATGTGCACCGATACCGAGAAGATGGAAGCTGTCATCGACGACGCCTATATCCTCATCACCGATAAAAAGATCAGCGTCATCCAGGACCTGTTGCCCCTGCTGGAGCAGATTGTGCAGAGCGGCAAGAAGCTGGTGATCGTGGCCGAGGACGTGGAGGGCGAGGCCCTGTCCACCCTGATTGTCAACCGGCTGCGCGGCACCTTTACCTGCGTGGCGGTCAAGGCCCCCGGCTTTGGCGACCGCCGCAAGGAAATGCTGCAGGACATTGCCATCCTCACCGGCGGCCAGGTGATCAGCGAGGAGCTGGGCTATGAGCTGAAGGACGCCTCGGTTGAGATGCTCGGCCGTGCCCGCCAGGTGAAGGTCACCAAGGAAAACACCACCATCGTGGACGGCGCCGGCGAGAAAAAGAATATCTCGGACCGTATAGCCCAGATCCGCGCCCAGATTGAGGTTACCACCAGCGACTTCGATAAAGAGAAGCTGCAGGAGCGGCTGGCGAAGCTCTCGGGCGGCGTGGCGGTCATCAAGGTGGGCGCTGCCACCGAAGTGGAAATGAAGGAAAAGAAGCTGCGCATCGAGGACGCCCTGAACGCCACCAAGGCGGCTGTGGAGGAAGGCATCGTGGCCGGCGGCGGCACCGCCCCCATCAACGCCATCCCGGCCGTGCAGAAGCTGTGCGATGGTCTCGAGGGCGACGAACGCACCGGCGCGCGCATCGTGCTCAAGGCGCTGGAGTCCCCGCTGCGCCAGATCGCTGCCAATGCCGGCCTGGAGGGCAGCGTCATCATCGACAAGATCCTGGCCGCTGGCAAGGCCAATTACGGCTTTGATGCTCAGAACGAGGTTTACGCCGACATGATTGAGGCCGGCATCGTGGATCCCACCAAGGTTACCCGCTGCGCGCTGGAGAACGCCGCCAGCGTGGCCTCGATGGTGCTTACCACCGAGAGCCTGGTGGCCGACGAGCCGGAGCCCCCGGCTCCCGCCGCGCCCGCGCCGGATATGGGCGGCATGTATTAAGCGCCGCCCGCCGCGCCCAAAACGGCCGACCGATAAAAAACAGCGTCTTTGCGCTGTAAATAAAAGCCCGCCGCTCATCTTTTTGGTGCGGCGGGCTTTTTGGCAAATGCGGCGTATCCGTTTGGCGCGGCGGGCTTTTTGGCAGGTATGGCACAGCGCGCTCCCGGCCTGCCAAAAGCGCGCAAAACCGGCCCTGCGCGCTTGACTTTACCAGTTTTACCCTATATAATATCATAAAAAGGGGAATGTTTCCTTTTTAACAATCATAGGCGGGAGCCGGCAAAAAACGGGCAGGATAAGGGTATGGGCCTGCCGGCTTTGTCCTTGTTGTCAAAGAGGGGACATATAGATAAAAAACACGCCCCAATTCTACAAAGGAAAGAGGTCATCAAACATGAAAAGCATTGATTTGAGCCGTTACGGGATTACGGACGTGGCCGAAATTGTCCACAACCCTTCGTATGATTTTTTGTTTGAGGAGGAGACCCGGGCCGATCTGGAGGGCTATGATAAGGGCCAGGTGAGCGAGCTTGGCGCCGTAAACGTGATGACCGGCATCTACACGGGCCGTTCCCCCAAGGACAAGTTCATTGTGATGGACGAAAACTCCAAGGACACCGTGTGGTGGACTACCGACGAGTACAAAAACGACAACCACCCCTTAAGCCAGGAATCCTGGGAGACGGTGAAAAAAATCGCCCAAAAGCAGCTTTCGGGCAAGCGGCTGTTTGTTGTAGACGCTTTCTGCGGCGCCAATGCCGACACCCGCATGGCGATCCGGTTTATTATGGAGGTGGCGTGGCAGGCCCATTTTGTAACCAATATGTTCATCAAGCCCTCGGCCGAGGAGCTAGAAAGCTTTGAGCCGGACTTTGTGGTGTACACTGCCTCCAAGGCCAAGGTGGACAACTACAAGGAGCTCGGCCTCAACAGCGAGACTGCCGTGGTCTTTAACATATCCAGCCGCGAGCAGGTTATCCTCAACACCTGGTATGGCGGCGAGATGAAAAAGGGCATGTTCTCGATGATGAACTACTATCTGCCGCTCAAGGGCATTGCTTCGATGCACTGCTCGGCCAACACCGACATGAACGGTGAGAATACCGCCATCTTCTTTGGCCTGTCTGGAACCGGTAAAACCACCCTTTCTACCGACCCCAAGCGCCTTCTGATCGGTGACGATGAGCACGGCTGGGACGACAAGGGCATCTTCAACTTTGAGGGCGGCTGCTATGCCAAGGTCATCAACCTGGATAAGGAGTCCGAGCCGGACATCTACAATGCCATCAAGCGGGACGCCCTGCTCGAAAACGTTACCCTGGATGCCGAGGGCAAGATCGACTTTGCCGACAAGAGCGTTACCGAGAACACCCGCGTTTCCTATCCGATCCACCACATTGAAAAGATTGTGCGCCCGGTATCCTCCGCGCCCGCAGCCAAGAACGTGATCTTCCTGTCGGCCGACGCCTTTGGCGTATTGCCCCCGGTCTCGATTCTCACCCCGGAGCAGACCGAGTACTACTTCCTTTCCGGCTTTACGGCCAAGCTCGCCGGTACCGAGCGCGGGATTACCGAGCCTACCCCCACCTTCTCTGCTTGCTTTGGCCAGGCCTTCCTGGAGCTGCATCCCACCAAGTATGCACAGGAGCTGGTAAAACGGATGAAGGCCAGCGGCGCCAAGGCGTACCTTGTTAATACCGGCTGGAACGGTACCGGCAAGCGCATTTCGATCAAGGATACCCGCGGCATCATCGATGCCATCCTGAGCGGCGCTATCCTTACCGCCCCCACCAAGAAGATCCCGTACTTCAATGTGGAGGTTCCCACCGCGCTGCCCGGTGTTGACCCGAAGATTCTCGACCCGCGCGACACCTACGCGGATGCCGCAGAGTGGGAGGCCAAGGCCAAGGACCTGGCCGGCCGCTTCGTCAAAAACTTTGCCAAGTACGAGAGCAACGAAGCGGGCAAGGCGCTGGTTGCCGCCGGCCCTCAGATTTAAGGCCCAAATCTCGGCATAAGCTTTTTACAGCCGCCGCTCCGGCAGGGGAACACCCTGCCGGAGCGGCGGCCTTTTAAGCAATGGACAAAAATGCACCAAGGGCACCGCCTTTGCGGCAGCCGGCCGGGCGTCGGGCTTTAAGGACACGTCGCAGGGCAGAAAAGCCCCGGCAGTGACGGCCCTGCGGCATCCGATGCAAAAACTGTAAAGAAAGTGTAAAAAGAGTACAAATGTGTTGCATAGGCTTTGGATAGGGTGTATACTAAATCTGCTTTTTGACCGACCGGTCGGTCGGAAAGGCGGTGCACTGTGCCGCTATCCATCAACAAGGAGAAAGCTGCCGTATGCCAAAGTTTTGCGTAAAAAAACCGTATACCGTTGTGGTTGCGGTCATCATGGTGCTGGTGCTGGGTGTCATCAGCTTTATGAACATGACTACCGACCTGTTGCCCGCCATTGAGCTGCCCTATGTGGTGGTGGTTACTACCTATCCGGGCGCCAGCCCCGAGCGGGTGGAAACCAGCGTCACCGCCGTGCTGGAGGCCGGGCTGGGCACCGTAAACGGGGTGGCGGACGTGAGCAGCATTTCCAATGAGAATGTGAGCATGATTGTGCTGGAATTTGAGAGCGGTTCCAACATGGACAGCGCCATGGTCAAGCTGTCTACCGCAGTGGATCAGGTTAAGGGGTATCTGCCGGATACGGCGGGCGCCCCCATGCTGCTGGAGCTCTCGCCGGACATGCTGCCGGTAATGATGGCTAGCGTAGACCTGGAAGGTATGGACATTTACGAGCTTTCGCAGTTTACCGAGGATACCGTGGTGCCGTATTTTGAGCGGCAGGCCGGGGTGGCCAGCGTGGATTCCATCGGTTTGGTAGAGCAGACGGTGGAGGTGCGGCTGGACGAAGAAAAGATCGAGGCCATCAACACCCAGGTGCTGGCCGGGGTGGACGAAAGGTTGGCCGAGGCCAAGCAGGAGCTGGACGACGCTGTGCGCGAGGTAGCTGAGGGCAAGGATGAGCTGCAAAAGGGCAAGGATGAGCTGCAAAAGGGCAAGGACGAGCTGAGCGACCAGCAGGCGGAGCTGAGCGAGCAACTGGCCGAGGGCAGCACCGAGCTGGATTCGGCGTCTGCCCGGCTCAACGCCATGCTGGCCGAAAAGGACAGCCTGACCGCAGAGCAGCAGATAATCAAAGCGGCGCAAAGCAAAACGGTCCTGGAGGAAGCTTTTCTCACAATGGGGCAGGGCGCATACAATATGGCCCGGCAGCAGATAGAGTCCCAAAGGCCTGCATTGTATGCCGCAGGCCTCGCCGAAGTCTTTGCACAGATAGGCATCCCGGAACAACTGCTCCCACAGGAAGCAATCCAGCGGTACGCGCAGGCAAAAGCGTCCGGCCGGGCCGAGGAGGCGGCGGATATTGAGGCGGCGTTCGACCAGGCTGCCCAGGCAATGTCCCTGCCGGTAACCCTATCGGGCATCTTTGCGCCAATACAGCAGCCGGTGGATCAAGAGCTGGACGCTGCCATTGGCCGGCTTGGCCCGTACCCGGATTCGGTCGAGCAGGCGTCTGGCTGGGTCAGCCAGATCAGCGCCGAACAGTTGGCCGGTGCGGCAGGCGGTATGCTGCCCGCCGAGCTGGCCGGAAAATCCGGCCAGGAGCTGGTTGCGATGTACCAGCAGATCAAGGGTATGTGGGATACATATGGCAGCGACGAGGCGGTATCTGCCCGCGCCGCTGCTATCGAGAGCCGACTTAAGGTCCTCGCCCTATCCCAGGCGCAGTTGGAGCAGGCGCTTGAGATGGTCAAAGAAAACCAGGCAAAGCTCGAGGCGGGCATGATCGAGGCCGCGGCCGGCTTTGGCAGCGGCAGCGCCCAGTTGGCCGCGGCGGAATCCAGCCTGAAAGGCGTTGAAGAACAGCTCAAAACCGCCGAGGAGCAGCTTAAGGACGCCCGCGAGCAGTTTGAGGAGGCCCGCGAGGAAGCCCTTGAAAACGCCGATATGACCCAACTGCTCACCAAGGAGATGCTGTCCAACATCATCCTGGCCCAAAACTTTGCCATGCCGGCCGGCTACCTCTATCAGGATGATGACCAGTACCTGCTGCGGGTAGGCGACGCCTTTGGCAGCATCGAGGAGCTCGAAAATGCCCTGCTGCTCAATATGGAGCTTGGGGATGTGGGGGACATCCGCCTGTGTGATGTCGCTATCGTTACCCTCATCGACAATGCCGGCGAGAGCTATGCCAAGGTCAACGGCAACCAGGCGGTGGTGCTCAGCATATCCAAAAGCTCCACTGCCGGCACCTCGGATGTTTCCAAGGCGCTGAACGCCGCCATCGAGGCTCTCGAGGCCGAGCACGAGGGGCTGCGCATCGCACCGCTGATGGACCAGGGCCAGTACATCAAGCTCATTGTCGATTCGGTCATCTCGAACCTTGGCTGGGGCGCGCTGCTGGCCATCTTGGTGCTGGCGCTCTTTCTCAAGAGCATCCGGCCCACCGCGGTGGTGGCCTTCAGCATCCCGATCAGCCTGATGTTTGCGGTAGTACTGATGTATTTCAGCGGCATCACCCTCAACATCATCAGCCTGTCCGGCCTGGCGCTGGGGGTGGGTATGCTGGTGGATAACTCCATTGTCGTCATCGAAAACATCTACCGCCTGCGCGGCGAGGGGCTGAGCGCCGCTAAAGCGGCCGTGCGGGGCGCGAACCAGGTGGCCGGAGCTATTGCGGCCTCCACCCTTACCACCGTCTGCGTCTTTTTGCCCATCGTGTTTACCGAGGGGCTTACCAGGCAGCTCTTTACCGATATGGGCCTTACCATCGGCTACAGCCTCTGTGCCAGCCTTATCGTGGCCCTTACCCTTGTGCCCTGTATGGGCGCGACCCTCTTAAAAAAACAAGAAAAACAAAAACGTCATCCTTGGTTTGACGCATTGGTAGCTCTGTACGAAAAGGCCCTGCGTTTCTGCCTTAGCCATAAGGCGGCGCCGTTGGCCGGTGCAGTGGCCCTGCTGGCTCTCGCCGTATGGCAGACCACCCGCATGGGGCTGGAGTTTTTGCCCGAGATGGGCGGCAACCAGATGAGTGTAACGGTTACCGCGCCCGAGGAGGCCAGCCGGGAGGAGGCCTACGCCCTGGCCGATACCGTGATGGAGCGGGTGCTTGAGGTGCCGGGCGTTGAGCTGGCTGGCGCGGTCTCGTCGTCCGGCGGCGGCATGAGCATGATGACGGGCGGCTCCTCCTCGGGCGGGGAGAGCTTTTCCTACTATGTTTTGCTGGATGAGGAGGCCTCCCGCAACAACCAGCTTGCGGCCGATGCGATCCTCGAAAAAACCGCCGGCCTTGCCGCCGAGATCAGTGTTACGACTTCAAACATGGATATGTCCGCATTGGGCGGCAGCGGTATGCAGCTCACCATCCAGGGCAGGGACCTTGATACTCTGCTGGACATCAGCGAGGAGATGATGGAACTGCTGGGGCAGGTAGAGGGCTTTGGCGAGATTACCAACGGCCAGGAGGAAGGGGACGCACAGCTTCGCATCCGGGTGCACAAGGACGAGGCAATGCGCTATGGCCTGACCGTGGCGCAGATTTTCAGCGAGCTGTCCGGCGCGCTCACCACCGAAACCACCTCCACCACCCTTACGGTGGGCGGCGAGGAGTACGAGGTGGTAGTGGTGGATGAAAACCATCTTATAAACCGCGATAACCTGATGGCGTACGAGTTTGAGGCCTCTGTTACCAACGAGGACGGCGAGCAGGAGACCGAAACCCATACCTTAGGCGAGTTTGCCTCCCTTGAGGAGGATCACGGCGTTGCCTCGATAAACCGCGACAACCAGACCCGTACCATGACCGTCACGGCCGAAACGCTGGACGGCTACAATACCAGCCTTTTGGCCCGTGAGGCCGAGGCGCTGCTGGCCGGCTACCAGCCACCCGCGGGCTATACGGTAGCAGTGTCGGGCGAATCGGTTACCATTGCCGAGGCCATGCGGGACCTGGTGCTCATGATCCTTTTGGCGGTAGTGTTTATCTACCTCATCATGGTAGCCCAGTTCCAGAGCCTGCTTTCGCCCTTTATTGTCATGTTTACCATGCCGCTGGCCTTTACCGGCGGCCTTCTGGGCCTTTTGCTCACCGGGCAGACCCTGTCGGTTATCTCGATGCTGGGTTTTCTGGTGCTGGCGGGCGTGGTGGTAAACAACGGCATCGTGTTTGTAGACTATGCAAACCAGCTCCGGATGGAGGGCCTGGAAAAGCGGGAGGCCCTGGTCCAGACCGGCAAGGCCCGCATCCGCCCCATCCTCATGACCGCCCTCACTACCATCCTTGCCATGTGCACCATGGTGTTTAGCCGGGAAGCCAGTGCGGCAATGGCCCGTCCCATGGCCATTGTAACCATCGGCGGCCTTGCCTATGCAACCCTGCTCACCCTGCTGATCGTGCCGGTGCTTTACGATATTTTATTCCGCCGCGAGCTCGAAAAGCCCGACTTGGGGGAGGAATGAGCCATGCAGAACTATCCCGAAAAAGAGCGGCGCATTTTTGAGGGGGTGCTGGCCCTGGCCGAGGGCGGGGCGGACCTGCATCTTTTAACGGTGCAGGACATCGCCCGCGCGGCCGGCATTGGCAAGGGCACCGTGTACGAGTATTTTACCAGCAAGGAGGACATCCTGGCCGGCACCGTCCTGTACTGCATCGAGGGTGAGCTGGACGGCGCCGAGCGCGCGATGCAGGCCGAAATCAGCTTTGACGGCTGCCTTAAAGGGGTGGCCCGGCTGCTGGCGGAGGTGCTGGAGCGGCGCCTTGTGCGCTACCGCCTGATGATGGACAGCCTGCAAAGGTCAGTGAGCGCTCAGCCGGCGGGCAAATACGGCCAGAGGGTGCAGGCGCAGCGCGGCCGGCTGGTACGGCTGGCAAGGCGCCTGATCGACCTTGGCCGTGCAGAGGGCCGCATCCGGCCGGAACATTCCGACGAATACTGTCTGTTTGTTCTGCGCGCAGTGCTGCACAGCCTGGTTATATCCTGCGATGACCCTCTTGCCTGTCCGCGCAGGCCAGCGCCCGCCGGGCAGGCGCTGGCCTGCGCGGCGCAGATGCTGCGCCGCGCGCTGGGCTGAGAGGTCCCTCCTTTTTACAATAAAGCCTGTTGGTCTGCCGCCATTTATGTGCCGGCCGCCCCGGTCCCGCCCTGCCAGGGTGGGGCCGGGGTTTTTGCACATTTACCGGTTCCATACGCTGGATGCAGCGGCAGTTTGGTGTGTACTGCCGAAAAAACAGACAGGGGGTATACAAATGTAGGAGCTTGTGGTATAGTAGCAAAAGTTTGGGCATTTTTACACCATACCGACATAGGAGGCGTATCCATGGAAAAGCAGAAAACGCGGCCGGCGGCCTCGCTGGCAAAGAAAATGGGTATATCCCTCGTTTGCGGCCTTGCGGTTGGGCTGCTGCTGCTGTTGTTGCGGGAATCCCTTACCGGCTCCGGACAGGGGCAGGCCTGGAAGGTCGTCAACGACCTGCTCTTTCAGGACATCACCGCAGAGGGGGCTGAATCCGCCCTCGGCATTTTCTATTTGATCGGGCAGCTTTTCATCCGTTCCCTCCAGCTTATCATTGTTCCCATGATTTTTACCTCTATTACCTTAGCGATTGGACAGATTTCGGATACCAGGACCTTGGGGCGCATTTCCGCCAAGACGTTGATCTGGTTCCTGATCTGTTCTTTTTTTGCGCTCATCCTGGCCTGCACGGTGGGCAGCGCGCTGTACAACATGGGGCTGTTCACCACCCGGGTAGAGGGGCTTTCCGGCAACGCCGGTTCCACCGGCTCCAACCCTCTTGCGGTCATCCTCAACATGGTGCCGGCCAACATCGTCACCGCCTTTGGCAGCAATACCGCGGTGCTGGCGGTGGTCTTTCTGGCAGTTTGCCTCGGCCTTTCCATGAACGCCCTGGGCCAGGAAAAAACTGCTACTTTGCGCAGGCTGGTGCAGGAGCTCAACGATGTGGTGGTGGTTTTTCTCAACTATGTGGTCAACAAATTTGGCCCCATCGCCATCTTCGTGCTGCTGGCCCGCACCTTTGCCACCTATGGTATCGACTACCTCAAGCCTGCCGTTGCCTATGTGGTCACGGTAGTGATCTTGCTGCTGCTCTATCTTATTGTGGGCTACCCGCTCATCGTGGCCGTGGGTGCAGGTAAAAATCCGGTCACCTTCCTCAAAAAAATCAGCAAGGTGGCGGTGTTCGGCTTTTCCACCTCCTCCAGCGCCGCGGCCCTGCCCTTGAACTATAAAACCTGCACCGAGGACCTTGGGGTGGACGATACCATCGCCTCTTTTGTGCTGCCCCTGGGCATGACCATCAACATGAACGGCACCGCCATTATGCAGGTGGTTGCCACCGTGTTTATCGCGGGCTGCGCCGGGTACCCCCTCAGCCTGGCCCAGCTCATCGTCATTGCCCTGCTGGCGCTTATTGCGTCGGCCGGCACCCCCGCCGCGCCGGGGGCCGGGGCCATCGTGCTGTTTACCATCCTGTCCGGCGTGGGCTTTGTCAACGAGGGCGCGCTGCTTGCCTACTCGCTCATCCTTGCCATCAACCGGCCCATTGAGATGCTGGTGACCGCCCTCAACGTGGTGGGCGATGCAGTAACCGGCATCTGCGTGGCCAAAAGCGAGGGGCTTTTGGACGGCGAAAGGTACGACCGGCAGTAGGGAAGGCGGCAGTTCCGTAAGAAAACAAAGCCGCCCATTCTACTGGTCGGCCGTATCCGCTGCGTCAGAAAAGCTTGCGTTTCCTATCCTTGCGGATGCGACCGCCGAGCGAATTTGCGGTGGATCGAATTTTGTCTGGAGTCTTTGTTTTCTTCCCTTACTACCGCTAATTGCCAGTGCTTTTTTAATAAATCCTTTGTAAAAAGGGAGGGGCGGCCAGCCATGAAACAGGGCGTTTACACCCTTACCCACAGCCGGGCCCTCACGCGGGATGTGCGGGAGCTGCGGTTTGAGGGGGATACCGGCCCGCTCACCGCGCCGGGGCAGTTTGTCAATATCCGGCTGGACGGCTGTTTTTTGCGGCGGCCCATCTCGGTGTGCGACTGGGAGAAGGGTAGCCTGGTTCTCATTATAAAGGTTGTGGGCAGGGGGACGGCGGCCCTGGCCGGGCTGCGGCCGGGTACAAAGCTGGACCTTTTGTGCGGCTTGGGCAACGGGTTTACCCTGGCTCACTGCCCGGCCCGCCCCCTGCTTTTGGGCGGCGGCCTTGGAGCCGCGCCGCTTTACGGCCTTGCCAAAGCACTGTTGCGGCAGGGTGCGGAGCCTGCGGCAGTGCTGGGTTTTGGTAGCAGGGCGGATGTTTTTTACGAGCAGGAGTTCCGCGCGCTGGGCGTGCCTGTACACATTGCTACTTTGGACGGCAGCGCCGGCGTTCCGGGCACCGTGCTGGACGCTTTGCCCCCACAGCCCCAATACGACCTCTTTTATGCCTGTGGGCCGCAGCCCATGCTCAAGGCAGCCTGTGGGGCGCTGCCCGGCCCTGGCTTTGTGAGCCTGGAGGAACGGATGGGCTGCGGCTTTGGCGCCTGCATGGGCTGTAGCTGCCAAACGACGGCCGGCAGCAAACGGGTTTGCAGGGAAGGCCCGGTTTTTGCAAAGGAGGAGCTGGTATGGTAGATACCCGGGTGCGGCTATCCGGTATCTGGCTGGATAACCCGGTAATCCCGGCCAGCGGCGCCTTTGGCTATGGGCAGGAGTTTGCCGAGCTGTACGACATCAACTGCCTTGGCAGCTTTTCCTTTAAGGGCACCACCCTCGAACCCCGGTTTGGCAATCCCACTCCGCGCATCGCGGAAGCGTCCGCCGGCATGCTCAATGCCGTGGGGCTGCAAAACCCCGGCGTACATCAGGTAATCGCCCAGGAGCTGCCGCGGCTCAGGCAGGTGTTCCATAAACCGGTGATGGCCAATGTCAGCGGCTTTTCGGTGCAGGACTATGCCCGTACCTGTGCCCTGCTGGACAAAGAGGAACAGGTAGGCTGGCTGGAGGTGAATATATCCTGCCCCAACGTGCACGGCGGCGGCATGAGCTTTGGCTCCAGCCCGGCCTCGGCCGCCGAGGTCACCCGGGCGGTCAAGGCGGTTACCGCCAAACCGGTCTATATGAAATTAAGCCCCAACGTGGCCGATATTGCCGCCATTGCGCAGGCCTGCGAGCAGGCGGGGGCAGACGGCATCAGCCTCATCAACACCCTGCTGGCCATGCGCATCGACCTCAAAACCCGCCGGCCGATACTGGCAAACGGCACCGGCGGGCTTTCCGGCCCGGCTATCCTGCCGGTTGCGGTGCGCATGGTGTACCAGGCGTACGAGGCGGTAAGCATCCCCATCATTGGCATGGGCGGCGTAAGCAGCGCCGAGGATGTATTGGAGCTGATGCTGGCCGGGGCCACGGCAGTGGGGGTAGGGGCGGCCAACCTTGCAGACCCGTTTGCCTGCCCCAAAATCATTGCTGACCTGCCCCGGGCCATGCGGCGGTATGGGATACGTGATTTGAAGGAAATCATAGGAGGTGCCCACCATGGGTAAGGACGTTATCATTGCGCTGGACCTGGACAGCAGCCAGAAGGCCCTGGCTTTTTTGGATCGGTTTACCGGCCAAAAGCCCTATGTCAAAATCGGCATGGAGCTGTTTTATGCCGAGGGCCCGGCCATTGTGCGCCAGATCAAGGCCCGCGGCCACAAGATTTTTCTGGACCTCAAGCTGCACGACATCCCCAACACGGTGCAGCGGGCCATGGCGGTGCTCTCGGGGCTGGATGTGGACATGGTCAACCTCCACGCCGCCGGCACCAAGGCCATGATGGAGGCGGCCCTTGCGGGGCTGACCCGCCCGGACGGCAGCCGCCCGCTGCTTATCGCGGTCACCCAGCTTACCTCCACCAGCCAGCAGCGGATGGAACAGGAGCTGCTGATCCAAAAGCCGCTGGACGAGGTGGTGATGCACTACGCCCGGTGCGCTGCCGCGGCCGGGCTGGACGGGGTGGTCTGCTCGCCGCTGGAGGCCGGCAGGGTGCACGAGGGGTGCGGCGGCAGCTTTCTCACCGTGACCCCCGGTGTACGCTTTGCCGATGGTGATGCGGGCGACCAGGTGCGGGTAACCACCCCGGCCCGTGCAAAGGAGCTGGGCAGCGATTACATTGTGGTGGGCCGGCCGATCGTGGCCGCGCCCGACCCGGTGGCCGCCTACCGCCGCTGTTTGGCCGAGTTTGTGGGCTGAGCCTGTGCCGCGCTGGAAAACGGGCATCAGGGCAGAAAGCGGCGGTAGGGCAGGCCATTGCGGCGTGGCACGCCTCTTTGTGCTGCGCAGGCCGGTTTTGTACGGCGTAGCAAAGCAGGATAGGCTTTCTTAAGAAACGCATCTGCCGCCTTTGACGCAGAGCATGTTGTTGGCGGCCTGAAAGAAAGGTGATAGATTATGACAGCCAAACAAGCCATATCCCAAAAAATTGCCGGGGACCTTCTCAGCATCCGCGCGGTGTTTTTTCGCCCGGACGAGCCGTTTATCTGGGCCAGTGGGATCAAAAGCCCGGTCTACTGTGACAACCGCCTTACCCTGACAGCGCCAAAGGTACGCGAGGATGTCGAAAACGCCCTTGCTGATACCATCTGGCGGGAGTATCCACAGGCCGAAGCGCTTATGGGTACCGCGACGGCCGGCATCGCTCACGCGGCCATTGTGGGCCATCTGATGGGGCTGCCTATGGGCTATGTGCGCTCGGGCCAGAAGGATCATGGCCGCCAGAATCAGATTGAGGGCCGTCTGGAAAAGGGCCAGAAGGTGGTGGTGGTCGAGGACTTGATCTCGACCGCCGGCAGCGTGCTGGAGGTGGTGGAGGCACTGCGCGCGGCCGGGGCCGAGGTGCTTGGTATTGCCAGCATCTTTACCTATGGCATGAAAAAGGGGAGCGAACGCCTTGCGGCGGCCGGGGTGCGTAACGTAAGCCTAACGGATTTTGATACGGTTGCGCAGGAGGCCGTTCAAACCGGTCTGATTGCCGCGCAGGACCTGGCCCGGCTGCTTGCTTTTCGGGACAATCCTTCGGATGAGGGCTGGATTGCGGGATAAACGCCCGGCTTATAAAAAAAGGCGGCAGGCATACGGTCCCTGCTTGCCTGTCGATGGATCTTGCCCGGCAATAGACAAACCACTAAAAGATATGATACTATAAAACAGCGCCGCGGCGCCTCTGGAAAGGGCGGTTATGGCGTATGGGGCCATGCTTATAACGAAAAGAACGGATGAAGGAAGAATGAAACGGGAAAATTTTCGCTCGCGGCTTGGATTTTTGCTGGTAAGTGCCGGATGTGCCATT
>CAJTSP010000049.1 GCA_910578965.1 uncultured Oscillospiraceae bacterium | reverse complement strand
CTGCCGCAGGGCAGGGAGGGGGCGGCGCATGTTCTACTGTCTGATCCTTACCGGGGCCTGGCTGCTGTGGCACCTTGCCTTTGCCATCCGGGTTGTGGGCCGGCAGTACCTCCCGCGGGACCGGGGCTTTGTGCTGGCCCCAAACCACATTTCGGCTATCGACCCGGTGTTTGTGGTTATCGCGCGGTTTTGGGGCAGGCGGATGCTCATCCTTGCCAAGGAAGAAATTTTTCAGGTGAACCCTATCTTTAGCTGGATGTTCCGGCATGTAGGGGTGGTAGCTATCCGCCGTGGTGCGGGCGAAACCGACGTGTTGCAGGGGGTGGTAGAGCAGGTGCGGGCCGGGCAGGGGGTGCTGGTGTTCCCTGAGGGTACCCGCAGCAAAACCGGCGACCCCGGCCGGCTCAAAAGCGGCGCTTTTGTGATTGCCAGCGCCGCCGGGGTGGATATGATCCCCTGCCGCATTATTTACAGGCATACATTTATGCGGCTGTTCAGCCGGGTGAGGGTCTGTTTTGGCCCGCCTATCCCGGCCGGGACGCTGGCCCTGGGCGAAAAAAAGAGCGCTGCAAAGCTGCGGCAAAATAAGCAGCTACTGCTCTCAGCCTGGGACGGGCTTTACAGGGCCAACCGGTTCGGGTGAGCAGCGCCCGCGCCCAAAAACGCCCGTCTATGGGGCGGCGGGCCCACCGGCCTGCAGGCGGGGCGCCCGCCGGCTTTTTTTGAGCGCCGGCCTTGGGGGCAACAGCCCCTAAACCGTTACGGTGGGTTGTTTTACTTGTAAATTCGGCAAAAGGGGGCTGTTTGGATGCAGGTCATCAAGGCCAAAACGGCAGGCTTCTGCTTTGGGGTGGATCGCGCCGTTCGGCTCACCTACCGCCTTGCGGCCGAGGGCCGGCGGGTAGCTACCCTTGGCCCGCTTATCCACAACGACCAGTGCGTGGCCGATCTTGCAGCCAAAGGGGTGGTCACCGCCGGCTCGGTGGGCAGCATCCCGCCGGGGTACGAGGTGGTCATCCGTAGCCATGGGGTGCCGGCCGCCGTATATGATGAACTTGCGGCGCTGGGCAGCCCGGTGCATGACGCCACCTGCCCTTTTGTGGCCAAGATTCATAAGATCGCGCGCGAAGCCCAGGCTGCCGGCGCGGTGCTGCTGGTGGCGGGGGACTCTGCCCATCCCGAGGTGCAGGGCATTGTAGGGCATACCTCGGGCGAGGTGTTTGTTTTTGCCGACCTGGCCGAGTTGTGCGGATGGAATGGACCAAAAAAACCAGATTCTTCCATTTTTGCGGTTGCGCAAACCACATTTCAAGTTACAAAATGGTTAGAATGTACAAAGTTTCTGAAAAAAGCCTATACAAACGCGAAGGTTTTTGATACAATATGTAGTGCGACGTGGGCGAGGCAACAGGAAGCGGAAGACCTCAGCCAAAAATGCGACCTTATGGTTGTTATTGGCGGCCATCATTCTTCCAATACCCAAAAGCTCGTGGCGGTTGCCGCAAAGCACACCAGGGCCGTGTCGGTAGAAACCGCGGCCGACCTGCCGCCGGAATGGTTTGCAGGGGTGCGCACGGTGGGCGTTACGGCCGGGGCTTCCACGCCATCGTCAATCATTGAGGAGGTACTTAGCAGTATGAACGAAGAGATCCGGGACGATATGAGTTTTGAGGAGATGATCGATGCGTCCCTCAAACCGGTATTCGGCGGCAAGGTAGTCAAGGGCATCGTTACCAGCGTTCAGCCCAATGAAATTCAGGTGGACATCGGCACCAAGCACACCGGTTTTGTCAAGCTGAGCGAGTTGACAGACGACCCCACAGCCCGCACGGAAGACCTGGTAAAGGTAGGGGACGAGCTGGATCTCGTTGTTGAAAAGGTCAACGACCAGGACGGCATTGCCTATCTGTCGAGGCGTAAGCTCGAGGCCCGCAAGGGCATGGAAGAGGTTTCCAAGGCGGCCGAGGACGGCACCGTAATGGAAGGCCCGGTTGTGGAGGCAAACAAGGGCGGCGTGGTTGTGCTGGTCAAGGGGGTCAAGGTGTTTGTGCCCCGTAGCCAGGCTACCATGCGCCGCGACGAAGACTATACCCAGTTGGTCAAAAAGGATGTGCGTCTGGTTATTACCGAGTGTGCCGGCCGCAAGATCGTGGGTTCCATCAACAAGGTTACTGCGGCTGAAAACGCCGTCAAGCGTGAGGAGTTCTGGGCCAATGTCGAGGAGGGCAAAACCTATACCGGCGTGGTCAAGAGCCTTACCAGCTATGGCGCGTTTGTGGACGTGGGCGGTGTAGACGGCCTGTGCCACATCAGCGAGCTTAGCTGGAACCGCATCAAGCATCCCAGTGAGGTTGTAAGCGTAGGCGATACCATTGAGGTATATGTCCGCGGCCTCGACCGTGAGGCGCAAAAGGTCTCGCTTGGCTATAAAAAAGCCGAGGATAACCCCTGGGAGAAGCTGCGCACCGAGTATCCCATCGGCAGCACCTTTACCGCGCCGGTGGTCAGCATCACCAAGTTTGGCGCGTTTGTGCGCATTCTGCCGGGTGTGGACGGGCTGGTGCATATCAGCGAGATTTCCAACGAGCGTGTGGAAAAGGTCAGTGATGCGCTCAAGGTTGGCGATGAGGTCAAGGTCAAGCTGCTGGACGTCGATTTTGACAAAAAGCGCATCAGCCTTTCTATGAAGGCGCTGCTTGCCGACGAGCCCGCCGGGGAGGATGACGGCGAGGACGAGGAATAAGTCCGCCGGTGCTTAATCCTGCATTTGGAGCCGCCCTATTTTCAGGGCGGCTCTTTAGTGGTATACTATGCCCGTTGGCGAGTGCAAGCTGCACAGGCGAAACGGGGACTTAGGGGCGTAAACACCCTATCTCTGGCGGGTATGGGCCCCATGAGGACGAAACCGGAGCTTGGCAAAAAGGCATATTACAGCCATCACAGCGATAGGCTGTGCCCCACTGCGAAAGGAGCGAGTGCCATGCAGCAGCTTTTGGGCCGGCTTTCGGCCCTTTACAGGGCCCACCGTGAGGGTGTGGATTATCTCTTTTGGGGTGCTGCGGCCACCCTGCTCAATATCCTTTTGCTGCCGTTTTTTATGGCCCTTGGCATGGCCGCGTCCGGTGCAAATCTGTTGGATTTGGGGATCTGTATCCTGTTTGCCTACTTTACCAACCGGCGGTTTGTGTTCCGCAGCAAAACGCGGGGGGCTGCCGCTGTGAGGGAGTTCGGTTCCTTTTTGCTGGGGCGCGCAGTTACTGGCGTGTTTGACCAGGCTTTTATCGTATTCACGGTCGAGCGGCTGGGCCCGCCGGTTGCCGCGGCGCTGGTTGGCTCGCTGGGCTGCCTGGATGCCGCCGCTTGGGCCGGCCTTTGGGCCATGGGCTGCAAGGTAGCAAGCAATGTGGTGGTAATCCTGTTAAATTTTATCTTCAGCAAGCTGTTTATCTTTAAGCAAAAAAAAGTCTGAGCGGCGCCCTGCCGCGCGAGCATGCCCCGCTCTTTGGCATATCCTGCGGCGGGGTGCGGCATACCAAAGAACAATAAACAAGGGAGGTATTTTGGTTATGAAAAAGCATGTCAAGGGGTTTGCGTTCCGGCTTACCGGCCTGATTTTGGGCATTGTGGGGGCTACGGTATCCGTTACCTCGATCGTTTTTTCTGTCATCGGGCTGGTCAAGGCGCGCCAGTGCAAAAACTGCAAGCTGGAGGCGATGTATAAATGACCAAGGCCGAAATCCTCGCACGGGTGGATCATACTCTTCTAAAGCCCGAGGCTACCTGGCCGGATGTCCAAAGGATCTGCGATGAGGCGGTGCAAAACCACACCGCGTCCATCTGCATCAACACCTGCTATGTCCGCCAGGCGGCCGAATACCTCAAGGGGGCGGTGCCAGTGTGTACGGTCATCGGCTTCCCTCTTGGCGCAATGGATACCGCCTCAAAGGTGTTTGAGGCCAGAACTGCCGTTGAGAACGGCGCGGCCGAGATAGATATGGTCATCAACATCGGCCGGCTCAAAAACGGCGAGGCCGACGCGGTGCGTGCCGAGATCGCTGCTGTGAATCAGGCGGTGGGGGATAAGGCCCTTAAGGTTATCATTGAAACCTGCCTCTTGACCGATGCCGAAAAGGAGCTCATGTGCGACATCGTGGCCGAGGCCGGGGCCGATTATATCAAAACCAGCACCGGCTTTTCGTCCGGCGGGGCTACTTTCCGGGACATTGAGCTCTTTGCCCGCTGCTGCAAGGGCCGCTGCAAGATCAAGGCGGCCGGCGGCATATCCACCGTGGAGGATATGGAGCGGTTTATCGCTTTGGGGGCCGACCGGCTGGGTACCAGCCGCGCCGTGAAGCTGCTGGCCGGCGAGGCCGGAGAGGGGTATTGAGCCGTCCCGTAAAGGGGCCGCCCCAAAGGGCTTTTTGATTTTGTCCTTTGCAAACCCGCCGGCAGGGGGATGCCCGGCCTCTGTGCCCGCGTGGCATGTGGCCCTGCCTTTTGTGCAGGGCGGGGCTGCTTTTGGCTTGCCCCGCGCCAAAATCTGGCACAAACCGCAAAATGAGAATTGACATCCGCCCGGCAGATGTGCTATAGTAGTATGGCAATCGTTCCGCAGGCTGCTCCGTGCGCACAGGATGGCGCACGCTGGTAGCCTCCTGTCTGAAGGTTGTGATGGGCGCATGGTTTCGCATGGCCCCTTAAAGTCATTACCCAAAACAGAAAGAGGTGACAAGAGCATGAAAGAGGGCATCCATCCCAAGTATGTGGATTGCACCATCACCTGCGCCTGCGGCGAGGTCATCCACACCCGTTCTACCAAAAAGGAAATCCGGGTTGAGGTTTGTTCCAAATGCCATCCGTTCTACACCGGCAAGCAGAAGCTGGTGGACACCGGCGGCCGTGTAGACCGTTTCAATCGCCGTTTTGGCCTGAAGTAATCGCCTTTGTACCAACCCAAAGCGTGGTTTGCAGCCTGTTTGCAAACCACGTTTTTTGCTGTTTTGTATCATTGCCGGGAGGGAGAGCTTATGGACGGCTACCGCACCATATCCGGCCGTGCTGCGGCCGAGCTGGAAGAAAAGCGCAGCCGCTTTATCGGCCTTGCCGCCTTTGCCGATACCGAAGAAAAGGCGCTGGCTGTGCTGGCCGAGGTACGCGCCGCCCACCGTACCGCCCGCCATAACGTCTACGCCTACAGCTTGCGCGAGGGTGCGCGGCTGCGCTATTCTGACGATGGCGAGCCCGCCAAAACCGCCGGCCTGCCGGTATTGGATGCTATCCGCCACGCCGGGCTGACCGACTGCATCGTGGTGGTTACACGGTATTTTGGCGGTACCCTGCTGGGTACCGGCGGTCTGGTGCGGGCCTACACCGCGGCGGCCGCGGGCGCGCTGGCTGCTGCCAGCGTGGTCACGGTGCGCCGCTGCGTGCGTCTCAAGGTCACGGTAAGCTATGCTTTGTACCAGCAGGCCGCGGCGCTGCTGGCGGCCGCGGGCGCAAGATGTGACGCCCCTGTGTTTGCCGATGCCGTTACCCTCACGGCCCTGCTGCCTGCCGGCGCCGAGCAGCCCCTGCTGCCTAAAATTGCCGAACTTACCCGCGGAACCGCCCCGGTGGAGGTGTCGCCCCCTTTTTTTGCCCCCTTTTAAGGGCTTATATGGATTGTTTAAGCCTTTGTATAGGCTGTTTTTTAGAAAAATCCAAAATTTATAGAAAAATCAAAAGTGTTTTTTGCTTAAATGTCGTATATAAAATATAGAGGGCTCTGTTTTAGGCCCCGGACTGCCGGGGCGGTGCCAAAGCAATCCCGGATGCCGGCTGTAAAAGGAGGAGAGGATGCCGCATGACCGTGCGCGAAACGACCGAGGCCGTTGAGCGGCAGACCCTTGCGCCCCGCGCCGCCCTCAGCCAAAACAGCCGGGGCCGCCGCCGGCCCGAGGAGCCCTGCGGCCTGCGGCCGGTTTACCAGCGGGACAGGGACCGCATCCTCCACACCAAAGCCTTCCGGCGGCTTAAGCAGAAAACCCAGGTTTTCCTCTCGCCGGAGGGGGATCACTACCGAACCCGGCTTACCCACACCCTTGAGGTGAGCCAGATTGCCCGTACCATTGCGCGGGCGCTGCGCCTCAACGAGGATCTCACCGAGGCCATCGCCCTCGGGCACGACCTGGGGCATACCCCCTTTGGCCATGCGGGCGAGCGCGCGCTGGACAAGCTTTCCCCCTGGGGGTTTGAGCACTACCGGCAGAGCCTGCGGGTGGTGGACAAGCTCGAAAAGGACGGCCAAGGCCTCAACCTTACCTGGGAGGTGCGCAACGGCATCCTCACCCACACCAAGGGGGCCTGGCCGGCTACCTTAGAGGGGCAGGCGGTGCGCCATGCCGACCACATTGCCTTTATCAACCACGACATCGAGGATGCCGTGGCCGCCGGCATACTGCGCCCCGGGGCGCTGCCCGCCGAGGCTGTTGCCCTTTTGGGGGCGGATAAATCCGCCCGCATCACCACCCTCATCACCGACCTTGTTGCCCATAATGCAAAGGCGGTACAGGCTGCCGGTACGCAGCCCGCAGCGCTTACCTTTAGCCCGGAGGTACAAGAGGCCTTTGGCCTGCTGCGGGATTTTATGTATGCTACCGTGTATGTAGACGAGGTTGCCAAAAAAGAGGAGGGCAAGGTAGAAAAGATGATCGGCGAACTCTACGAGCGGTTTGTGGCCCAGCCCGAGCTGATGCCCAATTTTTATCTGCGGATCGCTTACCAGGAGGGCACAGACCGCGCCGTGACCGATTATATCAGCGGTATGAGTGATGAGTTTGCCGTGCGTACTTTTGAGCGGCTGTTTGTGCCGCAGAGGTGGCGGGCGCCCGTGCCGGAAAGGGGGAACATGGCCTGATTCCGCAGGAGTACATTCAGGAGGTTGTACGCCGCAGCGATATTGCCGAGATCGTCTCGGGCTATGTGCAGCTACGCAGGCGCGGCCGTACCCAAACGGGGCTGTGCCCGTTCCACAGCGAAAAAACGCCGTCCTTTGTGGTATATCCCGAAACCCAGAGCTTTTACTGCTTTGGCTGCGGTGCGGGCGGCGATGTTATTACCTTTATCAAAAAGATCAACAATCTGGATTATGTAGAAGCGGTCAAGTTTTTGGCCGGGCGGGCAGGTATGCCTATGCCGGAAGAAAACGACGAAACCGGCCGGCTGCGCGGCCGTATCCTGGCCGCCAACCGGGACGCTGCCCGCTTTTTTTACCAAAGCCTCAACGCCGATACCCCGCAGGCCGCCGCCGCGCGTGCCTATTGGCGGGGGCGGGGCCTTTCGGACAGCACCATCCGCCGGTTTGGGCTGGGGTACGCGCCGGCGGGCTACTCGGCCTGCCTGCACCACCTCAAGGGCAAGGGCTATACCGAGGATGAGCTGCTGGCGGCCGGCCTTGTCAAGCAAAGCCGCCGCGACAATGCTAAAAACAGCCTGTACGACGCCTTTTACGACCGGGTGATGACCCCCATTTTTGACCTGCGCGGCGGCATTATCGGCTTTGGGGGCCGGGTACTGGGGGATGCAAAGCCCAAATATGTCAACAGCCCTGAGACCCTGGTGTACAAAAAAAGCCGGGCGATGTTTGCCTTAAACCTTGCCAAAAAAAGCGCCAGCCGGCGGTATATCCTCTGCGAGGGGTATATGGACGTCATCAGCCTGCATCAGGCCGGGTTCGACACGGCGGTGGCCGCCTGCGGCACCGCCCTCACCCCCGAGCAGGTCAAGCTGCTGGGCGAATATGCCGACGAAGTGGTGCTCTGCTACGATTCGGACGAGGCCGGCCAAAAGGCCACCGCCCGCAGCCTGGGGCTGTTTGCAAACAGCCCGGTCAAGGTAAGCGTGCTCAACATCCCAAACGCCAAGGACCCGGACGAGTTCATCAAAAAATTTGGGGCCGAGCGGTTCGACCAGCTCTTAAACGGGGCCAGCAACGCGCTGGAGTATAGACTAAGCCGGGTGCGGGCAAATCACGACCTTGCCAGCGACGCCGGCCGGCTGGATTACATCCGGGAGGCCATCGGCCTGCTGGCCGGGGTGGTCACCCCCACCGAGCGGGACGTCTACGCAGGCCGGCTGGCCGAAGAAACCAACGTGGCCAAAAGCGCCATCCTCTCCCAGTTGGACGGCGCGGTGCGCCAAAACGCCCGCCGGGCCCAGCGCCAAAAGCAGCGGGACATCCTAAAGGAGGGGGCCGCCGCCCAGATCAAGCTGCCCTACGGCGCGGGGGAGCGGGCGCTGGCGGTTGTGTATGCCGAGCAGCAGCTTATGGCCGCTTTGCTGCGGGAGCCGGATTGGGTGCCGCTGGTCAAGGCGCGGGTGGGCCCCGGGCAGTTTATCGACCCGCAGATGCAAAAGGCGTGTAGCGCAATCTTTTCGCTCTGTGAGGAGGGCGGGCTGGTCAACCTGCCGGCATTGGGCTCGCGGCTGGACGAGCAGGAGATCGGCCAGCTCAGCCAGCTACTGGCCCGCAACGCCGATGTTGCGCTGACCGAAAAGGATGTGGAATTGTTCCTTTCGCGCATGGAGCAAAGCCAGCCTAAAAGCCGGGAGGCCGCCAGCATGCCCGTGCAGGAGCTGGACCGGTACATTCAATCGCTGAGAGACAGGAAACGTTAAAAATAAGGAGAACAGGAACCTATGGCGGAAAAACGGAACATTGTGCGTGAGCTGATTGAAACCGCAAAGCGCAACGGAAAGCTCACCACCAAAGAAATCAACGATGCCATTGAGGAAAGCGGCTTTGATGTTGAGCAGATCGATAAGCTATACGAAACTCTGGAGGGCCACAGCGTCGAGATTGTGGATGAGCCCGACCCGGATGTGGAAAATTTCACCCTCACCGAGGAAAGCGTCGATACCCTTGAGAGCGCCCTCTCGGCCGAGGGGGTCAATATTGACGACCCGGTTAAGGTGTACCTCAAGGAGATTGGCCGGGTGCCGCTGCTTACCTCGGAGGAAGAGGTGCAGCTCGCGCTGGACATCAAGGAGGGGGGCGAAAAGGGTGAGCACGCCCGGCAGCGCCTGTCGGAGGCCAACCTGCGGCTGGTGGTGTCCATTGCCAAACGGTATGTCGGCCGCGGCATGCAGTTTCTGGACCTGATCCAGGAGGGCAACCTGGGCCTCATCAAGGCGGTGGAAAAGTTTGACCACACCAAGGGCTTTAAGTTTTCTACCTATGCTACCTGGTGGATCCGCCAGGCGATTACCCGCGCTATTGCCGACCAGGCCCGTACCATCCGCATCCCGGTGCACATGGTGGAGACGATCAACAAGGTCAAAAAGGTGTCCAGCCAGCTTTTGCACCAGAACGGCCACGAGCCCACTGCCGACGAGATTGCCGAGGCGCTGGACATGCCCGCGGACAAGGTGCGCGAGATTATGCGGGTGGCCCAGGAGCCGGTAAGCCTCGAGACCCCTATCGGCGAGGAGGAGGACAGCCATCTGGGCGATTTTATCCCGGATGAGGACGCCCCTATCCCGGCCGAGGCCGCCAGCCATACCCTGCTTAAGGAACAGCTATCCGGTGTGCTTAAGAGCCTTACTCCACGTGAGGAAAAGGTGCTTCGCCTGCGCTTTGGCCTGGAGGACGGCCGCCCCCGTACCCTGGAGGAGGTAGGCAAGGAGTTTAATGTTACCCGTGAGCGCATCCGCCAGATCGAGGCTAAGGCCCTGCGCAAGCTGCGGCATCCCAGCCGTTCCAAAAAACTGCGCGATTTTTTGGACTAAGGGCCGGATGCCGCTGGGAAAGGGCGGCAAAAGGCGGCTGGTTGCCAAGCCCATTTGGAAGCATGCGGAAAATTTCTAAGGCAGTACCCGCCGGAAAGATTGCTTTTGGCGGGTGCGGCTTTGTAGTATACAAAAAACAGGAGACGATTCTTTAATGGAAATGCAAAAGATCGAACAAAACCATGTAACTTGCGCCCACGTGTGCGGCGCCGGAGAAATAATTGCCGACGCCCAGTCTGCGCTGGATGTTTTGATGGCGGCCAACTATGAGCTGGGCACAAAAAATATTGTGATTAACAAAAAACTAATCTGCGAAAGGTTCTTTACCCTCAGCTCGGGCCTTGCGGGGGAAATTCTCCAAAAATTTATCAACTATGGCGGGCGTATTGCCATTTACGGGGATTTCACGGCCTACACAAGCAAGCCGCTTAAGGATTTTATCTACGAAAGCAACCAGGGTCGCGACGTTTTCTTTGCCGCCACCGAGCAGGAGGCGGTTTCCATGCTGGCACGGTGATTTTTGAGGGCCCGCCCTGCCCTGGGGCGGGAGCCTCGAGGGCCGGGATAGAGGGCGCCAATTTTGCGAGGGAGGCAAAAGCGCCTTTGCTTTTTGCCCTGGGAAAAGAATAAAGGAACCAGGGGATTTTCGCGGGAAGGGATGTGAAAGGGATTGATTAAACAAAATCAACGGATCATCAATTTCCTGAACATTGTTTCCGATGCAGCCCTTATCTTTTCTTCTTTTTATGCTGCGCTGTATATTCGGTTTGAATTTTTACACGGGCACACAAGCCTGGAGCTTTTTTCCGCGCAATATTTTTTGATTGTTGCGGGCTATAGCCTGCTGGTGGTGCTGGCCTATGCTGCCTTAAAAATGTACGGTTCCTACCGCTTTAAGGAATCGGGCAGTGAAATTGTGACCATCCTGCTGGTAAACGCCGTGTCTGTTTTGGGCTTTATGGCCTTTTTGTTCATTACCCGGGTCATGGAGTTTCCCCGGCTGGCGGTATTTTTGTTCTGGCTTTTGTCCAGCGCGGCGGTTATCGGCAAACGCACCGTAGGCCGCGGTATCCTGCGGCATTACCGCAAGCTGGGCTACAACCAGAAGCATGTGCTTTTGGTGGGCAGCGGGCCGCTGGCAGGGCAGTATCTTGCGGACATTGCGGCCGGGCCTCACCTTGGCATCACGGTAGATGGCTATTTGAGAGGGGAGGGGCCCCGGGAAAACACCTCTGTATCCCCGCCCAACGAACCGGATGGCTTCCTCAAGGAATATGCATGCCCTTGCCTTGGCCGCTATGCGCAACTGGAACAGCTTTTGAGCCGGCAGGCCTTTGATGAGGTGATCGTGGCGCTGGAACCGGGTGAAACCGCGCAGATCAGGCCGGTTATAGCGGCGGTGGAAAAGGAGGGCGTGCGGGTCAGCCTGATCCCTTTTTACAACGACTATATCCCAAGCCATCCGGCCATTAACGCAGTGGGCCGCTCAAAATTGATTGACCTGCGCAGTACGCCGCTGGATAACCTCGGCTGGTCCCTCTGCAAGCGGGGGATGGATATTGTGGGCTCGCTCCTGCTTATTGCTTTTACAAGCCCCATCATGCTGGCGGCCGCCGTCGGGGTCAGGCTGTCCAGCCCGGGGCCCATCCTTTTTAGGCAGGAACGGATTGGCAAGGACCGCAAGCCCTTTCAGATGCTCAAGTTTCGCAGCATGCGCGTTACCGATACCGAGCAAACCGGCTGGAGTACCGATGCGGACCCCCGAAAAACCCGCTTTGGCAGCTTTATCCGCAAGCTCAGCATTGATGAGCTTCCGCAGTTGTTTAATGTTTTTAGCGGCAAGATGAGCCTTGTCGGCCCCCGGCCGGAGGTGCCGTATCATGTGCGGCATTTTAAGGAGGAAATTCCCTTGTATTTGGTACGTCAGCAGGTGCGCCCCGGCATTACCGGCTGGGCGCAGGTGCACGGCCTGCGGGGGGATACCAGCATTGAGGAACGGGTCAGATATGATATCTGGTATATCGAAAACTGGAGCCTTTGGCTGGACATCCGCATCCTCTTTAAAACCGCTTTTGGCGGGATGATCAACAGTGAAAAGGTGGGCAAGGGATGAACAGGTTGTTGCAGATCCCGAACTACTTTTACCCGCATATCGGCGGTATCGAGCAGGTGGCAAGGGATATTGCGGATTTTTTGAGGGAGGCGCCCGTTGAGCAAAAGATTATATGCTTTAACGAGGATGCCGTAGACGGCGGGCTGAGCTGCCGGCGTGGCGAGACGGTTTGTGAAACGGTGGACGGCCTTGATGTAACCCGCTGCGGCTGCTTTGCCAAGGCGGTGTCCCAGTCGCTCTCGGTAAGCTATCCGGCACAGCTAAAAAGGCTGCTGCGGGAGTTTAAACCGGATACGGTGGTTTTTCATTACCCCAATCCGTTTGTTGCCAGCTTTCTGCTGCCGGCGCTGCCGGCGGATACCCGGCTCATCGTTTGGTGGCATTTGGATATTACAAAGCAGAAAAGGCTGAAAAAGCTCTTTCACAATCAAACTCTGCGGCTGCTGCAGCGGGCGGACACGGTTGTTGCCACCAGCCCCAACTATATCGAGGGAAGCCCCTATCTGCGGGCAGTGCAAAAGAAGTGCAGGGTGGTTCCCAACTGCATCCGGCCCGAGCGGCTGCAGATGGATGACGCTGCCAGGCAGAAGGCAGGGGAGCTCCGGCAAAAATACGCCGGCAAGATCATCTGCTTTGCGGTGGGGCGGCATGTGCCATACAAGGGGCTGGAGTACCTGGTGCGGGCATCAGCCCAGTTGGATGAGGGCTATGTGGTGTTGATCGGGGGTGAAGGGCCGCTGACGGCGCGGCTCAAAAAGCTCGCGGCAAGGGACGATAAGATTGAGTTCCTTGGGCGGATTTCCCCTGCCGAGCTTGCGCCCTATTACAGTGCCTGTGACATCTTCTGCTTTCCGTCTATTACCAAAAACGAGGCGTTTGGCATTGCGCTGGCCGAAGCGATGTATTTTGCAAAGCCGGCCGTTACCTTTACCATCCCGGGCAGCGGGGTCAACTATGTGAGCATTGGCGGCGAGAGCGGCATTGAGGTGCCAAACGGGGATGCCGGGGCTTTTGCCGCAGCAATAAAGCAGTTGGGGGCGGATGCGCCCCTGCGGTACAGGTACGGCGAAAATGCACAAAAAAGGGCGGCAGGCCTCTTTTTGTATGAGGCCTTTTCGGCCCATCTGAAAGAAATGCTTTTTTGAGGGGAGCAAAGGGTGTTGAAAGAGCCGGAAAAGGGCGCCGTACGGCGGGTTGCGGTCTACTGTGACCATTGGCAGAACGGCGGGGCCGAGAGCTACCTGATGAACCAGTTCCGGCATTGGGACCTAAGCCTGCTCAGGGTGACCCTTGTGACCGCAGAAAAAACGACCGGCCTGTACGATGAGGAGCTGCGCCGGCTGGGCATTTGCCATGTGGTGCTGCTGGGCACGGTATATGCTTCGCCTGTCCGGCGAATTCTGAACAACCTGTCGCATTGCCGGCGGTATTTTTGGCAAAACCCCTGCGATATAGCGTATTTTAATCTTACCAACAGCGTAACCATGCTGTATGTGCTTTTTGCAAAGCAGGCCGGGGTGCCAAAACGCATTGTGCACAGCCATTGCTCAGGCATCCAGCAGGGAGGCGCCCGCTGGTTAAAATCGGTTGGGCATCGGCTGGCGCGGGGGCTCCTGGCCAACAAGGCAACCGATTGGTGGGCCTGCTCGGACCTGGCGGCAAAGCATCTTTTTCCGCCCGCTGTTTTGCCAAAGGTTGTTTATATCCCCAACGCCATCGATACACAGGCTTTTCGGTTTGACCCCGCTGCCCGGCAGAGGCTTCGCGCGGGCTGGCAGCTACAAAACGCGTTTTTGGTAGGCACGGTAGGGCGCTGCGCGCCTGAAAAAAACCAGGGGTTTTTGTTGGAAGCGTTTGCGCTTTTAAGGCAGCGGCGGCCGGATGCCCGCCTGCTGCTGGTGGGAGACGGCCCGCTTTTGCCCGAGCTGAAGCAAAAGGCCGAAGCGTTGGGAATCCGGGGCGACTGTATCTTTTATGGGTTTGCAAAGGCGCAGGATATACCGGGCCTCTTATCTGCCATGGATGTATTTTGCCTGCCAAGCAAATTTGAGGGGTTCGGGATTGCCTTGATCGAGGCGCAGGCGAACGGATTGCCCTGCGTCGCCTCGGACGCGATCCCGCAGGCTGCCAGGCTCTGCGGGCAAAGCAGGATGCTTCCGGCCGCGCAAAGTTTTGTGCAGCAGTGGGCCGATGCGCTCGCAGCGGCGCCAATGACGGACCGGCCTGCGGGGCAGCGGATAGCGGAGGAGGCCGGGTTTGCGATTGCAGGCTGTGCAAAGGCGGTGCAGGGGCGGCTGATAGGCAACGCAGGGAAGCGGGAGGCGCCTTTATGAAGCTGCTGTTTGTTTGTTCCGAATATTGCGGCGATGCGGATGCAGGGGCCCGCTGCATCCGGCGTTTGCGGGCAGAGCTTTGGCGGCAGGGTGTGCCGAGTGATGTGCTGACCTATGATTGGGCGGGCAATGCGCCCGAACGCCTCGCCGACGAAGCCGGGGCCATCTATGCTGCCGAAACCTGGTATCGCCATGCGCGCCTTGCCCGCAGCGGCGCGGGCCGGCCAAGTATGTCCCCCTTGCGCTGGGCCAAGGTTTTGTGTACGCGCGGCTATGCCGTTCTAACCGAGGGAAAGGACTACGCGCAAAGGGGGATGCCGGTTGGTTCTACAGCCTCCCTTAGCAAAAAAACAGCCGAACTGTGCGTAAAAAATAAGTATGATTGGGTGGTTTCGATCTCGTATCCCTTTGCAAACCATCTGGCAGTGCTAAGCGCCTGCCCGCCCGGTACGAGGGTTGCGCTGTATAACCTGGACCCTTACTGGAACAACCAGACCTATAACGCCGCCCGGGCGGGATGCCGGGCCGAGGAAGAGGCGTCGGCATATCAAAAAGCGGATCTCGTTTTTTGCACGCCGGAGCAGCTACCAGATTATCAAAACGAACATTTTGCGGCGGTACGTCACAAGATCGTACCCCTGTGTTATCCCAATTTTGCCCGTCCTGCGGCGGGCCGGCGCAGTACCATCCGTTTTGACCCAAACGAGATCAATCTGCTTTATCTCGGCACCGTTTACAGCGATATCCGTAAACCGGACACGCTGTTTTGGCTGTTCGAAAGGGCCGCGCAAAAAGAGCCGAGGCTGCATTTGTACCTAATCGGGAAAAAATATGGCGCGCATACCGGCAGATACCTGGAGGCGTATACGCAGCGGCTAAAAAACCGTCTCACGGTCTGCGCCCCGGTCCCTGCCGAAGAAACGGCCGACCTGCAGCAGCAGGCCGATGTCCTTGTAAACCTTGGCAACACCATGCACAACCAAATGCCCAGCAAGTTGCTGGAGTGTTTGGCAACCGGCAAGCCGATCCTCAATGTCAGCAGCCAAAGGGACTGCAATACCCTCCCTCTTGTACAAAGGTATCCGCTGGCGTTCCAGTGCTTTTCCGGCCCTGCCTGCAGCCGGGCGCAGGCGGAACAGTTTGCGGCATTTTGCCAGGGCGCAAGGGGGAGGAGCCTTTCGTGGGAGACCCTGGCCGGGCTGTACCATGAGCTGCTGCTGCCGTCGGTCTGCCGGGGGATGCTGTTGAAATTAAAAGAACTTTTATAGAGGGGGCTCCCATGAAAAAGCCCGTGCTTGTGCAGATCAATTGTTCCCCGGTGGGCAGTACCGGAAGGATCATGCGGGCCATCTCGGAAGCAGCGCAGGATTCCGGGTTTGAATCCTACATGATCTGTGCCGGTGATATAAAAAAAATCCATGGGCCAAAGGGGCTGCACCCTCTTTCCCATGTGGTTGAGCAGAAGCTCCAGCGAAAGCTTAACAAATTCACCGGGAAATATGGCCAGGGGTTTCCCCGTGCAACCCGCCAGCTTTTGGCGATGCTGGATGCATTTCGGCCTGATATTGTACAGTTGCATAACCTGCACCATCAATTTTTTGATATTGGCAGGCTGTTTGGTTATTTAAAAGAAAAGCAGCTCCCGACCTTTTGGACCATGCACGATTGCTGGGCGTGGACAGGGCATTGCGGGCATTATGCCGCAAATGGCTGCAATGGGTGGAAAACCGGCTGCATCAAATGCAACTTTTTGCAAAAATACCCGGCAATCTACAAGGATACGGCGCATACCCTTTTCCGGCTAAAGCAGGAATGGTATAAGGGCATGCCGAACCTGACCATGATCGCGCCCTCCAAATGGATATTGGAGCAAAAAAACCAATCTTTCCTGCGCGATACCCCTGCTGTTTTGATCCGCAATGGGATCGACCTGAAGGTTTTCAGGCCGCGCAAAAGCGCGTTTCGTACAACATACGGGATAGGGGATAAGTTTATTGTGCTGGGAGTAAGCTCCGAGTGGACACAGGAAAAGGGTGTGGATGTTTTTGCCAGGCTGGCAGGCCTGCTTCCCGGCTCGGCACAGGTTGTTTTGGTAGGCGGCAAAAAGAGCCAGGTATCCGCGCTCCCCTCCGGCGTTCTCTGGATACCGCGCACCGGCTCTCAAGAGCAGCTTGCGGAGATTTATTCGGCCGCAGATGTGTTTGTAAACCCGACCCGGGAAGAGGTGCTGGGCCTTGTAAATTTGGAGGCCCTTGCCTGCGGCACGCCTGTGATTACCCTTGCGTCGGGCGGTGCCCCCGAATGCGTTGATGAGAGCTGCGGCATTGTTCTTCAAACCACGGCGGATGCCGAAATCTTGCAGGCCGTCAAAAAAATTATGGATGCCGGCGGTTGCTTTTCGCAGGAGATGTGTACTTTGCGCGCGGCAGGCTTTGGGGCGGATGAAAGCGTCCATAGGTATCTGCAATGCTATCGTGACGCCTGCAAGGGGCGGGCCGGCGCTTAAGGG
>CAJTSP010000048.1 GCA_910578965.1 uncultured Oscillospiraceae bacterium | reverse complement strand
GTTAGATACTCCCCGCGCCGGGCCTTATTGCCCGCCCGGCGCTCGCTGCCGCCCCCGCCCGGCCAAAACCGGCGCCCAGCCGTCCAGCCCGCTCTGCTGCAAAGCCCCCAGCATCTTTTGGCGGAAGGCCGGGTCGGCGCGGGCCATGCCGCGCACAAACCCCTTGGCCTCCTCGCGGGCGGTGGCGCCGTCTACCGGGCAGCGGCTTTTGACCACCGGCAGCCCTGCGGCGCGCACCGCCCGCGCCACCTCGCCCTCCGCAGCCAGCACAAGCGGGCGGATCAGGGTGAGCTCCCGGCGGGACAGCCAGGTCACCGGCGAAAAGCAGCCCAGCCGCCCCTCCCGGAAAAGGTTCATGTAAAAGGTCTCGATGGCGTCGTCCAAATGGTGCCCCAGCGCCACCTTGTTGCAGCCCAGCTCCCCGGCGGCGGTGTGCAGCGCGCCCCGCCGCAGCTTGGCGCAGAGGGCGCAGGGGTTTTGCTCTTTGCGCACATCCATCACCACCCGACCAATGCCGCTGCGCCGCACCTCATAGGGTATATCATATGCGGCAAAAAGGGCCGCCAGTGCCGAATAATCAATATCCTGCCCGCCAAACTGCGGGTCAAGGGTGACCGCAACCAGCTCAAACGGGATGCCGAGGTATCGCCGCAGCCGGGCGAGGCCGATGGTGAGGGCGACGCTGTCCTTGCCGCCGGATACCCCTACGCAGACACGGTCCCCCGGGCGGATCATTCCGTACTCCTGGATTGCCTTGCGCATCAGCCCCTCAAGACGCTGCACCGGCCTCCCGCCCCCCTCCAACCGCAAGCTGTTTGTATTATATACCATAAAAGCGCCGGATGGCAACCGCAAAGCAGTTTGAAAATAGCACGCGAGGATTTGGGAGCATAAGCGAGAAAACAAGAGAAAACAAGAGCATAAAAAGGGCCAATGATTTTTTTGCAAAAAAGTGCTTGACGCGGCGCTTTTGGACGGGTATAATCAGGAGCGTGCCCATACCGGGCGCACCATCGACGCAACCCAAATCTTCGAGGAGGAAATAGATATGAGCACTACGCTTGCAAAGGCCGGAAAGGCCGAGCGCAAATGGTTTTTGATCGACGCTGCCGGCAAACCCCTGGGCCGTGTTGCGGCACAGGCCGCCGTGCTGCTGCGCGGCAAAAATAAGGTCACCTTTACCCCCCATGTCGACTGCGGCGACCATGTGGTCATCGTCAACACCGACAAGGCGGTGCTGACCGGCAAAAAGCTGGAAAAGAAATACTACCGCACCCATTCCGGCTGGATCGGCGGCCTCAAGGAAACCCAGTACAAGACCCTGATGGCCGAAAATTCCGACAAGGCCATGTATCTCGCCGTCAAGGGCATGGTACCGTCCAACGCCCTGGGCGCCAAGGCCATGACCCGGCTGCACTGCTACAAGGGCGCCGAGCACAAGAACGCCGCGCAGAAGCCTGCGGCCTATGAGCTTTAAGAGGAGGCAATAGAATATGTACGAGACGAAACCCTATTTCTACGGCACCGGTCGTCGTAAGAATTCCGTTGCCCGTGTGCGTGTTTACACCGGTACCGGCAAGATTACCATCAACGAGCGGGACATCGACGATTACTTTGGTTTGGAGACCCTCAAGCTGATCGTGCGCCAGCCGTTGGCTGCGGCCGGGGTGGACGGCAAGTTTGACCTGGTTGTGCGGGTAAACGGCGGCGGCGTGTCCGGCCAGGCCGGCGCCATCCGCCACGGCCTCAGCCGCGCGCTGCTCCAGTACGACGAGAACCTGCGCCCTGCGCTCAAAAAGGCCGGGTTCCTTACCCGGGACCCCCGTATGAAGGAACGCAAAAAGTACGGCCTCAAGGCCGCCCGCCGCGCTCCCCAGTTCTCCAAGCGCTGAGCTTTGCAGCCCGGCCCCCCGCCAACCGGCGGGGGGCTTTTTAGCGCCCAAGGAGCCCTTTGATGCCCGGCATACGGGCGCCCTGTTATATGCCCCAACCCCAAAAAGGGGCGGCGCATACGGCGGCGAGGCAAAAGCAAGGCCCTGCAAATGCCGCCCGAAGCGTAAAACCTGCCAAAAACTGTGCAACCTGCAAATAACGATTGCTCGAAATTGGGCATTTTGTACACTTAAAAAATGGCTCGAATTAGTTTGCAGAGGCAAGGATTTTGCAAAAAATCAAAGCATGCGTGAGTATTTGCCCGTAAGCGTGAGAGAAACCGGGCAACCCGGCAAAAAATTTTAGGGACTGGCTGTATTTGCCTTATGTCGCCCGGCAAACCCGGATTCTGCCGTTTGACCCCCGCGCCCGGCTTTGTTACAATGCCCAAAGTGCCGATAAGGGCATCATCAGGAGGGAACGGCCCGGAGGGACGCCTAAAATGCCGCAGAGCGGCCGGCAGCCCTGCCCCATCCCCTCGGCAAAGAAACGGAGATCCTATGACAAGATTCACAGAGCATATGCGGCGGCGCTTTTTTGCCATTCCGGCAAGGTTTTGGGCCAGCCTGCTCACCCTGTGCTGCCTGTCGCTTACCCTGCTTGCCGTGACACGTTCGCTTGGCGTGGTAATCGTGTCGGATTCTTACGGCAGCCGCCGGGTGCTGATTACCCGCGAGGAGGACCCGCACCGGCTGATGGCCGAGGCCGGCATTGAGGCCGGCGAGAGCGACGCCTTTTACTACACCGCCTACAACGGCAGCCTTGCCTCGCTGAGCATCCAGCGGGCCTTCCCGGTCAAGGTACTGGCCGATGGGCAGGAGTATGTGGGCAGCCTGGTGAGCGGCACGGTGGAAAAGGTGCTCACCCTTTGCGGGGTCACCTTGGGCGAGCACGACTATACTGAGCCCAGCCTGCACGAGCCGGTCAACGAGGATACGGTCGTTACGGTGCACCGGGTAGAATACCGGGATACCGTTACCCACGAGAGCATCCCTTTTGAAACCGAGTATGTCTACACCAGCCTGTTTTACCGCAACCGCAGCCGCACCGTTACCCTCCAAAACGGCTCGGAGGGCACCAACGAGATCACCAGCCGTGAGCGTGTGGTGGACGGCAGGGTCGAGTCCAGCCAGGTCATCAGCATCGTGGAGACCGTCCCGCCTCAAAACACCGTCATCAAGGCCTATGCGCCCGGCGCGCCGGTCTCGTCCCTGGAGGGGCCGCCGGTGATAGACGGGGTGCCCGCCAGCTATACCGCCGTTTATACCGGCCGGGCTACCGGCTATTCTGCCTCCCGCGGGCGGGGGGCCTCGGGGCTGGGGCTCTACTACGGCACTGTGGCGGTCAATCCCGCCCTCATCCCCTACGGCACCAAGCTGTATATCGCCTCCACCGACGGGCGGTTTGTCTACGGCTATGCCATCGCCACCGACACCGGCGGCGCGCTGCAAAACGGCACCGCCCTGGTGGACCTCTTTTACGAGACCTACAGCGAGGCGCTGATGAACGGGGTGCAGCAGGTAAACGTGTACGTGATCGGCTAAGGGCCCTGCTGCCCTTTGGCGTGGCCTGCGCATCAAAAAATACAGATCGGGAGCAACAGCCTCGGCCGGCTGGCCCGTGTCTGCGGCGCCTTGCCCGTCGTCCCGCCCGGCCTTTGCCCGCCAAAGGCGGCCGAGGCCGCGGGGACGGCTGCAGCCGCTGTAGCCCTCGCCCTGTCTGTACCCGCAAAAAAGCGGCCCCGGCTCTTGGCAGCCGGGGCCGCTTTTTTGCAGCTTTTGGAGGTTTTGGAAACGCTTTTTCAGGAATTGACAAGGAAGCGTGTCAAAAACTGGTGAACTTTTACAAAACCCAAAACGCGAAAACCATCTTTTTTGCGATATGTGACAGAAAAACCTTGAAAAGTGCGCGCAGATTCGGTACTATAGAAGCAACAGGAACCCGGAATAGCCCCACCGGCCCCAAAACGGCCCCGGCCCGGCCGGATTGGCATGCCAAGGAGGGCGTTTGGGCTTCTCTGAAGTTCAATGGGGGGCGGCATATCCCCCGGGGAGGAGAAGGCTGTGGAGAAGAAAACGAAGCAGAAAGCGGATTTCCCCGTGTATCTTTTCCGGCAGGGCTCAAACTTTGAGGCACAGCGCTTTTTTGGCGCGCATTTTGCCCAGGAGAACGGCGAGGAGGGGGTTGTGTTCCGCACCTGGGCCCCCCACGCCAAGGCGGTCAGCGTGGTGGGGGATTTCAACAGTTGGGTGCCCGGCAGCCATCCGATGCATCCGCTGGAGGACAGCGGCATCTGGGAGGCATTTATCCCCGGTATCCGGGAATATGATGTGTACAAGTACTGCATCACCTCGGCGGCGGACAACCTGCTTTTCAAGGCGGACCCCTATGCCTTCCATACCGAGACCCGGCCCTCCAACGGCAGCAAGGTCTATAAGCTGGACGGCTATGCCTGGAAGGACGAGGCTTGGCAGAAGTCCCGCCGGGGGGCCGATGCCATCAACTCGCCCATCAACATCTACGAAATGCATTTTGGTAGCTGGCGCACCAAGGAGGAGGGCGTGCCCTACGGGTACGGCGAGCTCGCAGACGAGCTGATCCCCTACATACAGGAGATGGGCTATACCCATATTGAGCTGCTGCCCATCACCGAGCACCCGTTCGACGGTAGCTGGGGCTATCAGGTTACCGGGTACTTTGCCCCCACCAGCCGGTTCGGCGCCCCCAACGACTTCAAGCTCTTTGTGGACAAGTGCCATGCCGCCGGCATCGGGGTGATTATGGATTGGGTGCCCGCCCACTTCCCCAAGGACGCTTATGGCCTGTACATGTACGACGGCCAGCCCTGTTACGAGGACCCCAACCCCCGCCGGGGCGAGCACCGTGAGTGGGGCACCATGGTCTTTAATTACGGCATGCCCGAGATTCAGAGCTTTTTGATCTCGTCGGCCCTGTTCTGGCTGGAGGAATACCACATCGACGGCCTGCGGGTGGACGCGGTGGCCAGCATGCTCTATCTCGACTACAACCGCCGGGACGGCGAGTGGGAGCCCAACCGGGGCGGAGGCAAGGAGAATTTAGAGGCCATCGCCTTTTTGCGCAAGCTCAACAGCGCTATCCTGAGCCGCCACCCCGAAAAGCTCATGATCGCCGAGGAATCCACCGCCTGGCCGCTGGTTACAAAGCCGCCGGAGGACGGGGGCCTGGGCTTCAACTTCAAGTGGAACATGGGCTGGATGAACGATATGATCAGCTACATGAGCACCGACCCGCTTTTCCGCGCCGGCAACCACGGCAAGGTGACCTTCAGCTTTTTCTACGCCTTCAGCGAAAACTTTATGCTGCCCATCAGCCACGACGAGGTGGTGCACGGCAAGTGTAGCCTCATTAACAAGATGCCGGGCGACTATGACGCAAAGTTTGCCAACCTGCGGACGTTTTACGGCTACATGATGGCCCACCCGGGCAAAAAGCTGCTCTTTATGGGGCAGGAGCTGGGGCAGTTCAGCGAGTGGACCGAGGAGCACCAGCTTGACTGGATGCTGCTGGACTACGAAAAGCACCGCCAGCTACAGCGGTATGTGCGCGAGCTAAATGCTTTTTACAAAAAGCAGAGCGCCTTTTGGGAGGTGGATTATAGCTGGGAGGGCTTCCAGTGGATCGTGCCGGATGACAACCAGCAGTCGGTTATCGCCTTTTTGCGGCGCAACGCCAAGGGCCGGATGATTTTGGTGGTCTGCAACTTTAACCCGGTGCAGCGCAACGGGTACCAGATGGGCGCGCCGCTGCCCGGCACCTACACCGAGCTGCTCTCGAGCGACGACGCGGCCTTTGGAGGCTCGGACATCCACAACCCGCCCGCCAAAACCGAGGAGGGCCCGATGCACGGCTTTGACCAGCACATCACCCTCACCCTGCCGCCTCTATCGACCCTGTATTTCTCGGTGCCCGCGCCCAAAAAGCCGCGGGCGGCAAAGCCCAAAACCGAAAAGGGGGAGGCCGCTAAAAAAGAGGCGGTGAAAAAAACCGCGGCAAAAAAGGCGGCCGCCAAGAAGCCCGCGGCAAAAAAGCCGCGGCAAAGCGGCGGTGAGACAAGAAAATAAAGGCTCCAAACAAAATTCGATTCACCGATCACCGAAAATTCGCTGGGCGGCCGCAGCCGCAAGGAAGGAAAGCGCAGCGGCCCTTGTCCGGCTTTCGGCCGGCCGTTTCGCCCTTGGCAAAACCGGGCTGTCTGGTTGCAAGCCCCACTGGGGCTTACATTTTACCGCTGACGCGGTAAAACCCCAGACCTTGGTGGCTTGCAAGCTTTTTTGACGCAGCGGATGGGGCTGACCAGTAGAATTTGCGGTAAGGTGAATTGCCCCAAAGGGGCAAGACTGCGCCCGCAGGCGCGTGTCGGAGGCCCCGCCGCTTTGCGGCGGAGCCAAGGCCGGAGACAGAGAATCCCCTGGGGGACTTTGTTTTCTTGTGGAACCGCCGCTAAAAAGGCATAAAACGCCGCACGGCAACCGTATCATAACCGGCGGGGGCCCAGGGCCTGCGCCCTTGCCGGATAAAGGGGAGAAATAAGCATGAAAGAATGTATCGCTATGCTGCTGGCAGGCGGCCAGGGTTCGCGCCTTTACGCCCTGACCCAACGGCTGGCAAAACCTGCAGTGCCGTTTGGGGGCAAGTACCGCATCATCGATTTCCCGCTGTCCAACTGCGTCAACTCAGGCATTGACACGGTAGGCATCCTCACCCAGTACCAGCCGCTGGTGCTCAACGAGTATATCGGCAACGGCCAGCCCTGGGATCTCGACCGCCTGTACGGCGGCGTGCATGTGCTGCCCCCTTACCAAAAGGCCAGCGGGTCCGACTGGTATAAGGGCACGGCCAACGCCATCTATCAAAATATCAATTTTATCGAGCGGTACCAGCCCGGCTATGTGGTCATCCTCTCGGGCGACCATATCTACAAGATGGATTACAGCAAGATGCTGGACTTCCACAAGGCCAAGGGGGCCGACTGCACCATCGCCGTGATGGAGGTGCCCTGGGAGGAGGCCAGCCGCTTTGGCATCATGACCGCCAATGAGGAGGGCACCGTCACCAAGTTTGCCGAAAAGCCCAAGGAGCCCGAGAGCAATCTGGCCTCGATGGGCATTTACATCTTTACCTGGGAAAAGCTGCGCAAATTCCTCACCGAGGATGAGGCCAACCCCAATTCCGACAACGACTTTGGCAAAAATATCATCCCCAACATGCTTGCCGCCGGAGAAAAGATGGTAGCCTACCCGTTTGAGGGCTACTGGAAGGATGTGGGCACCATCGACAGCCTCTGGGAGGCCAACATGGACCTGCTCAACCCCAATGTGCCGCTGGACGTGTGGGACGATGCGTGGAAGATCTACAGCCGCAACAGCGGCATGCCCGGCCACCATATTAGCCAGACGGCCGAGATCGACAACTCGATGATTACCGAGGGCTGCCGTGTCAGCGGTAAGATCACCCAAAGCGTGCTCTTTGCCGGCGTCACGGTGGGCGAGGGCGCCGTGGTGGAGGACTCGATCCTCATGCCGGGTGCCGTGGTAGAGCCCGGCGCGTCGGTCAAGTACTCCATTATTGCAGAAAACGTGCGGGTCTCGGCCGGTGCAGTGGTCGGTGAGCGCCCCGAGGATATGGACGACCTCGACAAATGGGGCGTTGCGGTTGTGGGCGAGGGCATCGCCATTGGCAAAAACGCCAAGGTGGGCCCCAAGGCCATGGTGGTCAAAGACGTAAAGGAGGGTGAGGAACAATGGTAAACACCAATACCAGCGCGCTGGGGATCATCTTCCCCAACTCGTACGACAACCTTGTGCCCGAAATGGTCACCGAGCGAACAATGGCCTCCATCCCCTTTGGGGGGCGGTACCGCATGGTAGACTTTATGCTTTCCAGCATGGCCAACTGCGGCATCGACAATATTACCATTGTGGTCAAGCGCAATTACCATAGCCTGATGGACCATCTCGGCAGCGGCCGTGAGTGGGACCTTACCCGTAAGCGCGGCGGCCTTAATATGGTGCCTCCCTTTGCCGAGGCGGGGGTCAAAATGTACGCCGGCCGCATCGAGGCGCTGGCCAGCGTGGTGGATTACTTAGAGGACCAGCGCGAAAAATACGTTGTGATGTGCGACGCAAACATCGCCGTCAATTTTGACTTTAACGCCTTGATCGACGCCCATGTCAAGAGCGGGGCGGATGCCACCATGGTTTACCAGCGCTCCGAGATTCCCGAGGGGGCCAAGGGCGACAACTATACGGTCAAGATCGCCGGCGGCCGGGTCACCGAGCTTTTGAGCAACGATTTCCGCCCCGGCGTGCAGAACCTGTCAATGAACATCTACGTGATGGAGCGCGAGGCCCTCATCCAGATGGTGCGGGACGCCAGCGTGCGGGGGCTGGTGTATTTTGAGCGCGACCTGTTGGCCCGCAACCTTGAGCTGCTCAATGTGCAGGGCTTTGAGTACGCCGGCTATGTGGCCCGCATCTCGGACCGGCGCACCTATTTTGAGGAAAACATGCGCCTTTTGGACCCGGCCAACCTCGACGCGCTGTTTGGGCAGGGCGGCCCCATCTACACCAAGGTGCGGGACGACGCCCCCACCCGTTACGCTATGGACTGCAGGGTCAAAAACGCCATGGTGGCCGACGGCTGCATCATCGAGGGCGAGGTGGAAAATAGCGTGCTCTTCCGCGGCGTGCGGGTAAAAAAAGGCGCAAAGGTCAAAAACTGCGTGCTCATGCAGGATACCGTTGTAGAGGCCGGCGCCCAGGTGGAGTATGTGGTGACCGATAAAAACGTGGAAATCACCGCCGACAAAAAGCTATCCGGTACCAACACCTTTCCGGTTTATGTGGAAAAAGGCCATACGGTATAACGGCAGATTGTCCCGCGGCTGCGCCCTGGTTATTCCGGCAGGCGCGCGGCCCCCACGGGCAGTTTGACGGCGGCGCCGCCCTCTCCCCGGCGGCGTCTGTCCGCCGGGGCGGGAGCTATGCCGGCTCCCGCCCCCCTTTTTGACAAAACGGCCGCTGAACGCGGCAAAGGGATACAAGTGCAAAGCAGCCAGGCCGGGCTTGGCCCACCGCCGCAAAAAAGGAGGAATTGAAACATGAATGTCTTATTCTGTGCCAGTGAGGGCAACCCCTTTGCCGCATCCGGCGGCTTGGGCGATGTGGCGGGCAGCCTGCCCAAAGCCTTGGTGCAGGCTGGGGTCGACTGCCGGGTGGTGCTGCCGCTCTATGGTACCATGAGGTTCCGCGACGAGCTTACCTATATTACCAATTTCAGCGTGCCGGTGGGCTGGCGCAGCCAGTACTGCGGCCTGTTCAGTTGCCAGCGGGACGGCGTGACCTTCTATTTTTTGGATAATGAGTATTATTTCAAACGCGGCAGCCTGTACGGCTTTTACGACGACGGCGAGCGGTACGCTTTCTTTAGCCGCGCCTGCCTCGAGATGCTCTTTTACACCGATTTTACCCCCGATGTTATCAACAGCAACGACTGGCAGACCGCCCTTGTGCCGGTTTACCTCAACCTTTATTACCGCCACCTGGACAAGTTTGCCAAGATCAAAACCGTTTTTACCATCCATAATATCCAGTATCAAGGCAAGTACGGCCTGGATATTCTGGAGGATACCTGCGGTATCGGCCGGCGGGATGCGCATGTGGTGGAATACGACGGCTGCGCCAATTTTATGAAGGGCGCCATCGAATGCAGCGACCGGGTCAGCACCGTGAGCCCTACCTATGCGGGCGAGATTCTCGACCCCTGGTTCAGCCATGGGCTGGACGGCCTTTTGCGGCAAAAGCAGTATAAGCTGTGCGGCATCCTCAACGGCATCGATACAGCCAGCTACAACCCCGCTGCCGACCCGGACATTGCTGCCCACTATGATGCAGACAGCTTTGCCGCCGGCAAAGCGGCCTGCAAGCAGGCGCTTTGCGAGCAGTTTGGACTTCAGCCGGACGGCAGCCCGATCATTGCCATGGTTACCCGGCTGGTGGGCCATAAGGGGGTCGACCTGGTGCGGAGCGTCGCCGAAGGCCTGGTGGACCTGGGCCAGCAGTTAGTGATTTTGGGCAACGGCGAGTATGCCTACGAGGCCTTCTTCTCCGACCTTGCGGCCCGGCATCCCGGCCGGGTGGGGGTGTACATCGGGTTTGTGCCGCCGTTGGCCCGCAAAATTTACGCCGGCGCCGACCTTTTCCTGATGCCCTCCAAGAGCGAGCCCTGCGGCCTTGCCCAGATGGTGGCCTGCCGCTACGGCACCATCCCCATCGTGCGGGAAACCGGCGGCCTGCGGGACTCCATAAAAGATTCCGGCGGCGGCGAAGGCAACGGCTTTACCTTCAGCCAGTACAGCGCGCACGACCTCTACGAGGCCTGCCGCCGCGCCAACGAGGGCTACTGGAACAAGGAGGGCTGGCCGGTGCTGGTGGAGCGGGCGATGCGTTGCGATTTCGGCTGGGGCGTCTCGGCTCAGCGCTATAAAGAAATGTACGAGCAGGTGTGCAGCCTCTGGTAAACCGGGGCTGCGCCCGGGCGGTCCGGCAAAAAGCCGGGCTGCTTTCCGCGGCGGTTCAACAAGAAAACAAATTTCCCCAGGGGATCCTCCGTCTCCGGCCTTGGCCCCGCCGCAAAGCGGCGGGGCCTCCGATACGCGCCTGCGGGCGCAGTCTTGCCCCTTTGGAGCAATTCACCTTACCGCACATTCTACTGGGCAGCCGCAGCCCGGGATACGCGCTGTTTTGGCAAAGAGTAAGAAGCTGTACCAATAGCCATCGCACACATCCTGGCGGCAAATTTTCCGTCTGTCTTTGCCCCAAAATCTTGAAATACACCAAGTATTTCTGCAATTTTGGGGCTTCGACAGTCAAAAAATTTTCTCGCCATGCTGCGCACGCCGTCTATTGGTACAGCTTCTAAAAAAGGAGTGCGCAAACCCATGAAACAAAAACATCGCCTTGCCGCCGGGCTGTTCTGCCTGGTGCTTGCCGCCGGGCTGGCCCTGCCGGCTTGCGCCCACCCCCGCGACGAAAACCACCGCAGCCGCTGCGGGGATACCGGCGCTTCCTTCGCCGGGCCCTGCCCCTATGGGGACTGCATCTTTAACGGCCCGCACCGGCATGACGGTACCCCCTACTGCGGGCATGGCGGCGCAGGTGGGTCCTGCCCCTACAACGGCTGCACGCTCGAGGGCTGGCACACGCATGACGGTACGTCCTACTGCGGGCACAGCAGCGCGGGTACCCCGGGAACGCCCTGCCCCTATGGGGACTGCACGCTCGAGGGCTGGCATCTGCACGACGGGACGCCCTACTGCGGGCGTGCTGCCGGGATTTATCCGGGCAGCGATGCGACGTGGGAAGAAGCGCCTGCCCCCCGCGGCGGGCACCATGGCCATGGCGGGGGCCACCACGGAGGCCACTGCTGACACGAACGGGGCTGGCGCATGGCGATAGGGACCGGATACACAAAACATCTGCCGCAAAGCGGAAATACCGCTTTGCGGCAGATGTTTTGTGTCAATGGGCCAAAGCGCCCTCTTCAATATACGCTGGGTTGCTGCCGGCCCTATCCCTCCCCCGCCCGGGCCAGATGGGCGCTCACCCGCTGGATCAGCATCTCGAGGGCCACCTGGTTTTTGCCCCCCTGGGGGATGATGAGGTCGGCCTTGCGCTTGCTGGGCTCCACAAACTGCTCGTGCATCGGCTTTACGGTGGTTAGGTACTGGCTGACCACGCTGTCCAGCGTGCGGCCCCGCTTTTTGACGTCCCGGATGATCCGCCGCAAAATCCGCACGTCCGCATCGGCGTCTACAAATACCTTGATGTCCATCTCGCTGCACAGCTCGGGGCTGCAAAAGATCAGGATGCCCTCCACCAGGATCACCGGCGCGGGCCGCAGGGTCACGGTCTCTCTGGCACGGTTGTGCCGGGTGTAATCGTAGGTGGGGCACTCGACGGCCTGTCCGCTTTTGAGCCGCTTGAGATGCTCCACCATCAAGTCGGTGTCAAAGGCGTCCGGGTGGTCGTAGTTCAAAAGGCAACGTTCCTCAAAGGGCATTTCGTCGTGCCGTTTATAATAGCTGTCGTGGTTTAATACGGTTACCTCATGCTCGCCAAACTGCTCCCGCAGCCGCCGGGCCAGGGTGGTTTTGCCGCTGCCGGTGCCCCCCGCAACCCCGATCACGATGGTATTCATGGCCGTTTCCCCCTTTGCTTGCCGTTTGATACGCGTAGGGCCCTCCCGGCGCTTTGGGCGGGCCCCCTTTTACAGCCCCAGCGAAATTTCCCGCCCGGTAGGCCGGTAGGGCTCAAACTCCACCCCCGCTGTGCGCAGCAGCCGCCGGCTGGCAATGCTGATGGGGGTGTCGTGATACTTGTCCGACAGGTAGATGATCTTGGAGATGCCGCTCTGGATAATGGCCTTGGCGCATTCGTTGCAGGGGAAAAGGGTCACATACACCCGCGCTCCCTTGAGGCTGCCGTGGGCATTGTTCAAAATGGCGTTGAGCTCGGCGTGGCAGACGTACATGTACTTGGTATCCAGAGGCTCGCCCTCCCGGCTCCAAGGCATCTCATCGTCGCTGCAGCCAATGGGCATGCCGTTGTAGCCCAGCGAGAGGATCTTGTTTTCCGGGGTGACGATGCAGGCCCCCACCTGGCTGCTGGGGTCCTTGCTGCGCAGGGCGGTCAGCAGGGCGATGCCCATAAAATATTCGTCCCAGTGCAGATAATCCTGGCGTTTCATCGGCTGCCTCCTTTTGGGCCCCCGGCGGCGGGCCCTGTGTTTGCCCCGGCAAAAGGCCGTTTGGAGCTTTGCCCGGCGGCACAGGCTTTGGGGGGCTGCTGTTGCCCCTTTGCTCCATTATACAACAAGACCCCGCGCGGTTTCCACCGTTGCGGGGCGTTTTTTGCCTTTTTCTTGGAAATCCGCGCTTGCGCCGCCTGCGGGGTCCTTGAACGGCCCGCCCGGCGCCGCCGTGCCGGCTGGGCCTTTTTGTGCCTGCAAGCTTTTATGTGGATGCGCGCCGGGCCTGCTGTGCGTACTTCTGCTGGGTAGCGGCCCCGCCGCGCAGGTGCCGTTCGGCCTTGTTGCGGCCTAATACCTGCTGCACCTCGCTAAACAGCGAGGGGCTTAGCCGCCGCAGCCGGCAGGTAACGTCCTTATGTTCCGTTGTGATGAACTGGGAAGGTTCTATCCGGCCCGAGGCCGCCGAACAAGTGCAGGGAGATATCCACGTTTCCGTCTTTGTCCACCTCGATCTTTTGGATGACCTGCTTTAGCTGCGCGTTGGTCATCTCCCGCACCGAAACGATATCCTCTATACGCCGGAATGTCCTGCCAACGACCTCCTCCAGTTGGCCGCCTTTTTCCAAACCGTACCGCGCCATTCGTTGTTCATTCTCCAGCCGTTCCAGCTCGGCCTTGATCTCACCGGCTTTTTTGTGCAGCTCTTCCCGGCTGATTAGGTCATCGGCGTACATGTCTATGTACTTTTGCCGCATTTTTTTGCATTTGGCAAGCTGACGGTTCAGCTCGTTTTCATCAGGCGTGTTTTCATCCTTGGCTTTATAGATCCGGGCAAATTCCCTTGCCATATACCGGGCAATGTCCTTTTTTTTATGCAAAAGGGCTGCGAAATATCCCTCCAGCGCCTGGATCAGCTTGCTTTCGTCCACGGTTAGCGCGTTACAGCAATTGTCTGCGCCTTTTCCGTTGTGCCCGGAGCAGGTCCAGCGGACATAGGTGTTTTTATAGGTGCGTGCAACGCGCCGGAACGACCGGCCGCACTCCTTGCATTTGATGAGGGTGCTGAACAGATGCTTGTTGCTTTGGCGTTCATGTCGGCTCTGAAACATATCATGCCGCCCCTGCAAAACCGCCCGCGCTTTATCGAATTGCTCCGGCTCAATGATCCGAAGGTCAGGGCGGTTGGTGATAAACCATTCGGATTCGCTCTTTTGCTTCCTTGTACCGGTAAGAAAATCGACGACCTCCTGTTTGCCGTTGATGATTTTTCCGGTATAAAGCTCGTTGGTTAAGATTCGGCAGACCGCATTTTGGCTGAAGCTACAGCCCCGTTTTGTCCTGATACCCTTTTCGTTTAACCGGTTGGCGATTTTTGCAGCCCCGTAGCCTTCTTTCAGATACCAGTCAAAAATCTGCCGGATCACCTGCGCTTCGGTTGGGTTGATGGCAAGGTTGAAATAATCGCCGGCAGTTTTATCGTACCCGTAAACGATATTGGGGACCCGGCCCTTTTCTGCGTTCAGTCTTTTGCCAAACTTTACCCGCTTAGAGGTGTTTGCGCTTTCCTCCTGCGCCAGGGCGCCAAAAATGGTCAGTACAAACTCCGACTGCCCTAAAACGGTCATATTGGCGGTCAGGAAGGTGGTTTCTATCCCCAGCGCTTTTAGGGTGCGGATGCTCTGCAAAAGGTCTACGGTGTTGCGGGCGAACCGGGAAATATCTTTTACCACGACCATCCCAAACAAGCCGCGCTGTGCATCGCGCATCAAACGCAGGAATTCTTTGCGGTTTTTGGTTTTCGTCCCCGAAATGCCCTCGTCGGCATAGAGCTGTACAAGATTATGGCCGTTTTTTTGGGTGTAATCCCTAAAGAACTTTTTTTGAGTATCCAAGCTGTTTAGCTGATCGGACCTGTCTGTGGAAACCCGGCAGTAAGCTGCAATGTCCATATACAATACCTTTCTGTCTATGCCTGTCTGTCTTGCCGATGCAGTGCGGCCATGGCGCCCGGGCCTTTAGGGGGAAAACCCTCCAAAAGGGAAAGGCGGCCTTTTTGTGCGGCCGCCTTTTTCTTACGGGGTTTTTAATGGCCCCTTTTGGGAGGCTTCGCTTTGCAGCGCCGCCTCCAGCTTTGGCCGGTTTGCTTCAAGAAGGATTTTCAATATGTAGCTGGCGGCCTCCTCTGCTGTGTTGGGGTTGTGAAAACGGAAATTCAAAGCAGTCTTGTCGGAAATAGCGAAACCACCCCCCATAGCCCCTCTCTCTATCAGTATGAGCGGGGAAGGGGGAATAGTCCTTTTTGCAGGCGCAAGAACTTCTGCGCGCAAAAAAGGTGCGAAAGGCTTTTGACTGCCCTAAACACGGGCGTAAGCCTTCCGCACCCATCCGGAAACGCCGGGATTGTTTTATGGCAAAGCGTCTGAAAAACCTTAGCGGCCATCCTTTTTATGGCAGCAGGCTTGCGCGCGGCCGCAGGGCCTTGGGGACGGCCGGGGCCGGCTCTGCCGCGCGCAAGCCTGCCAGGCAAGCAGCAGCGGCACAAGCGAAACCGCCAGGCAGACAAGGAGCATGGCGCGGAGGCCGAAGGCCTCGATTAGGGCGCCGGCATACAGCATTGCCACGGTCCCGCCCAAAAACGAGTAGCACCCGTCCATCAGCCCGATTGCCGTGGTGTGGCAGCGTGGGTCGACTGTTTTAAGGATCAGCTCGCGCCCTGCCGGTATCACAATCCCAAAAATCGCGCCGATGAGCATGCTGGCAAGGATGGCCGCGCCGCAGCCTGATGCGTTTGCCGTTATCAGGATAGCCAGCGTCAGCAGGCAGGCCCCTCCCAGCATGCGCGCGGCCGCAGGGATCCGCGCCAGCAAAATGCCCGCTTCAAATACCATAAACTGGGCCGCACAGCCAAAAAAGCCGTCCAGGCCCTGCGTGCTTATATCGCCGCCCAGCGAACGCAAAATACTGATTTTGAAGCTGTTAATCGGCGCGCTGGCCATACCCATTAGAAAGACCATAAGCAGCATCCGCAGATAGGGCCGGTCCCGGAGCGTGGACAGGGCTGTTTTCCAAAAAGCTTTTTCGGTTGGGCCTACAGCGGCAAAGCCTGGCTCCGGCGTGACAAAGGCAACGGCCAGCGCAGCCGCCGCAAACAGGCTGGCACAAACCGGCATGGCCGGATAGCCAAACCGCGCAATCAGCCTGCCGGTTACCAGCATGATTGCCGCATAGCCGATGCTCCCGCCACCCCGCGCGGGCGCGTAGGCCTTGACATCCCCCTCCAAGGCCCGGAGCATCCATGCATCCAGGATGGAGCCCATCGGCTGTAGGGTAAAGCCCAGCGCGACATACAGCACGCCAAACAGCAGCCCGGAGCTTGTAAAGTAAAGCAGGAGCTGCACGATGGCCGTAATGGATACGCCGGCAATAAATATTTTTTTGTTGGTGTGCAGCCGGTCGCACATACCGGCCCAGAAAAACTGCCCGGCAAACGCGCTGACAAGGTACCCCGACGCCATAATGCTGACAACGCCCTGCCCGTATCCGCGCGACAGGGCCATTGCCACGATATAGGAACCGTAGGATGCCATGATCCCCCAAAAGATCCCGTCAAAGCAGCCGAAGTACAGCATTGCCCGGTGTTTTGCTTTCATAAACCGTTCCTTTCTGTTTTTGTGTGGGCAGCCAATAAAAACGCCCGCTTGTGCCGGGCACAGGCGGGCAGGCAAGATTTCTGCCTTTTAAGGCCGCTTACCGGCCGATCTGGATACCGGTGAGGTGCTCGTAGTACTGGGCAATGGCGCTGTGATCCTTCTGGCCGCCCTCGTGGCTGTGCATCCATTGCAGGATTTCCTGCACCTCGGCGGTCATCGGCACTGGGGCCCCCACGCTGTGGGCGCAGTCCAGCGCGTTGTTCAGGTCCTTGATATGCAGGTCGATCTTAAAGCCGGGCTTGTCGTTGCCGGCAATCATCATGGGGGCCTTGGCGTTCATCACCGTGCTGCCCGCAAGGCCGCCCTTGATCGCCTCAAACACCAACTGCGGGTCTACCCCCGC
>CAJTSP010000047.1:14264-16868 GCA_910578965.1 uncultured Oscillospiraceae bacterium | reverse complement strand
GGGCAGGGGGATCATGCGTCCAGTGCACCGCGGGTAGCTTCGGCGCGATACTGGTGGGTGTAGAGGCTATAGTAATAGCCGCCCTGCGCCAGCAGCTCGTTGTGGGTGCCGGCCTCGGTAATCCGCCCATCCCGGATCACGAGGATGCGGTCGGCGCTGCGGATGGTAGAAAGCCTGTGCGCCACAATAAAGCTTGTGCGGCCGGCCAGTACGGTTTGGATGGCGTTTTGGATTAGCTGCTCAGTTTCGGTATCAATGCTGCTGGTCGCTTCGTCCAGCACAAAGATGCGTGGGTCGGCCAGGATCACCCGCGCAAAGCAGACTAACTGTTTTTGCCCGGTCGAGAGGCGGCCGCCCCCCTCGCCTACCTCGGTGTGATAGCCCTCCGGCAAAGCCTCGATAAACGTATCCGCCTGCACCATGGCGGCTGCGCGCCGTACCTCCTCGAGGCTTGCGTTTTTGCGGCCATACCGGATATTGTCGGCGATGCTGCCGCTAAAAAGATGCGGTGTTTGCAAAACATACCCCAGCGCAGAGTGTAGCCAAAGCTGGCTGCGGGTGCGGTAATCGGCCCCGTCGATCAGTACCGCGCCCTCGGTGGGCTCGTAAAAGCGGCAGACGAGGTTGACGATGGTGCTCTTGCCCGCGCCAGTCTCGCCCACCAGGGCAATGGTCTGGCCCGGCTCTACCTTCAGGCTGAAATCCCGCAGCACCGTTTCGCCGGTCTTGTAGGCAAAGGTCACCTGCCGGAACTCAACCCGGCCGATAATAGGAGGCCAGTTTTCGCGCTTGGGGGCAAAAGCAGTGCCGTATTCGGCGGCTACCTTGGGGCTGTCCACAATATCCGGTTCGGTATCCAGCAGGTCGATGACCCGCTCGGCGCTCGCCTGGGCGGCTTGCATCTCGGCCAGGATGCGGGCCAATTGCTGGATGGGGTCAAATAGCTGGGTGGTATAGCTGATAAAGGCGGCCAGGGTGCCAAAGCCCATGGTTCCCGCAAACACCAGCCGGCCGCCTAAGCCCAAAGCCAACGCGGTGGATACGCTGCCTAATGCCATGACCAGCGGCATAAAGACCGCGCTCAACAGGGCCGAGCGGATGCTGGCCGTGCGCATGGCGCCGGTAAGCGCCTTGAATTCGCCGGCGCTGGCCTCCTCCCGCACCAGGGTCTTGGTGGTTACCGCGCCCATGATGCCCTCGTTGAAGGCCCCGGTAATCCGGCTGTTGGCCTTACGCACCCTGCGCTGGTATTTGAGGATGCGGCGCTGAAAAAACACGCACAGCACCGCCAAAACCGGGGTGATGCAAAGCACCAAAAGCCCCAACTGCCAGTGCATGGCCAGCAGCACGATCACAATGCCCACTGCAAACACGCCGGCCCACATCAGGTCCACCAGGCTCCAGGCGATCATGTCCGAAAGGCGGGCGATGTCGCTTACCATCCGGGCCATCAGCCAGCCTACCGAGGTCGTGTCGTAAAAGCTGAAGGATAGCTGCTGCAATTTGGCAAAGGCGTCCTGCCGGATGTCGTAGCTCATGTCCATCTCCAGCCTGCCCGCCAGTTTGACAAACAAAAACACCCCCAGGCTTTGGGTTACCACCAGCGCAGCGTACAAAAGCCCGTAAGCCGTCAGCCCCTCGGTGGTGCCCCCGCCGATAAAATGGTCGATGGCATAGCGCGAAAGCTGCGGGTAGGCAAGGTCGCCCAGCGCTACGCACAGCAACACCAGCACCACCCCCAGCACGGTGCGGCGGTGGCGCATAGCATAGGATACAAGCCGTTTCCAAAGTCCGAGGTCGATCTTCTGGCCGGCCTCGTCGCGCTTATCTTCAAAATGGTTGTGTGCCATTACGCCTCGCCCCCTTCCGCGCCTGCTTCGGGCAGCTCGTTTTGGATAGCACAGACCCTCCGGTAGAGCCCTTCCTCGGCAGCAAGCGCCTCGTGAGCGCCCATCTGCACCACCTTTCCCTTATCCAGCACCAGGATTAGGTCTGCCTGCCGGATGGTGGCAATGCGGTGGCTGATCAAAAACATGGTACCGTGCCGCCGGGCATGCAGCGCGTCCCGGATAGCTGTATCGGTTTCGGCGTCCACTGCCGAGAGGGAATCGTCAAAAATCAGGATTGGGGTGTTTTGCAGCAGCATCCGGGCAATAGCTACCCGCTGCTTCTGCCCGCCCGAAAGGGTTACCCCACGTTCGCCCACCATGGTGTCGTAGCCGTCGGCAAAGCCCTCGATTACATCATGTACGCTTGCGGTGCGGGCCGCGGCCACCACCTCGGCCTTGGCGGCCTGCGGCCGGGCAATGGCGATGTTTTCGCCAATGGTGCGGCTGTACAAAAACGGCTCCTGCAATACAATGCCCACATTGCGGCGCAGGTGGTGGCGCTCAATGTCCCGGATGTTCACCCCCGAAAGGGTGATCCGCCCGCTTTTTACCGGGTAGAGCCGCTGCAAAAGCTGCACCAGGCTGGACTTGCCGGCCCCGGTGCTGCCCAAAATGCCAATGGTCTGGCCCGGCTCGACGGCAAAGGATACATGCGAGAGCACCGGCGCCCCGTCGCCGTAATCAAAAGAGACGTCCTCAAACCGGACGCTGCCGT
>CAJTSP010000047.1:0-14254 GCA_910578965.1 uncultured Oscillospiraceae bacterium | reverse complement strand
CAATCACAGGGGTCAAGGCTTGGCCGGGCTCATCCTCAGCCGGCGCCGCGAGGATTTCTTCCAGGCGGCACAGCGCGATGTCCGCCTTGCCCAGGTCGGCCAAAATACGCCCCAACTGCCGCATAGGGAAGGTGAGCATTGAGGTATAGGTGGTAAACAGCAGCATGTCGCCCAGGCTCAGGGAGCCTTCCACCGCAAAATATACGCCGCACACCCCTGAGAGGGCGATCTGCAGATAGCCGATCATGTCCGAAAGGCCCCAGTAGGCCCCCATCAGGGTGTTGAGGTGGAGGGTGATGTCGTGAAAGGACCGGTTCAGCCGGGTGAATTTTTCCAGCTCGGCCTTTTCCTGCGCAAAGGCACGCACCACCCGTACGCCGGTGAGGTTTTCCTGTAAAGCGGTGGAAAGGGCGCCCTCGGCTTCGTCCGAGCGGGTAAATTGCCGCTGTACCCCGCGGAAATAAAAAAAACTGAACACGATCAGGATTGGCAAAAGGCAGGTGGACAGCAGGGTCATCCGACGGCTGATGGGCAGCATGATGGACAGGGCCGTGCACACCATGGCCAGGGTGCGCACTACCTCCATGGCCTGCATCTGCACAAACCGGCGCACCGTTTCCACGTCGCTGGTGCAGCGTTGCACCAGGTCGCCGGTCTGCACCCCCACATGGTAGCTGTAGGGCACCGCCTCCAGATGGCAAAAAAGCGTGTCCCGCAGGCGCTTGGCCAGCCCCTCGCCCGCGTAGGCGATGCAATGCCCGCGCAGGTAGGTGGCCGCGCCGCCCGCAAGGCTCACCAGCACCAGCAGCGCGGCCGGCCAAAACAGGTGCCCGGCAAAGTAGGCCCGCCCGCCCATACCGGCAAAGAGAGCTGCCAGCGGCCCGGGCAGGGCCGGCGCTTTTGTGCCGATGATGCTGTCTACCGTAAACGAAACGATCAGAGGGCTCAGGTACGAAAACGCCGTTGCGCATAAGGTTGCCGCAACGCCAAGGGCCAGATACCGCTTAACGCCGTACAAAATGTCGCCCAGCAGCTTTTTGCGAAAGCCGCGGGACTTTGCCTTGGAAGGTTGTGATTGCATGTACGCTCCTTTTTGGGGCGCCCCGCCGCCCACGGCTTTGCATAAGGGCCGCCCTGTTTGCCGGACGCAGCCGCACGTCCGATAGGTTGCTACGGACTGCCAGAGGAAAAAGGCTCAAACGGCTTTTTGGAGCAAGGCGTTTGCCTGCGCCCCAATAGCAAAGGGGACCGTTTGGCCTGCCAAAAACCGGTAACGGCGGTTTTTGTACACAAAAACGCCGCAAGCATTTTGCCTGCGGCGGATGGTTGGGTTGGCGGGATTCGAACCCACGCATGCGGGAGTCAAAGTCCCGTGCCTTACCGCTTGGCGACAACCCAGCATATAGAAAAAAGCGAACTCGATGAACCCACGAATCCGCTTTTTTCAGGTGGGGTGGCTAGTGGGGCTCGAACCCACGGCCTCCAGAGCCACAATCTGGCGCGCTAGCCAACTGCGCCATAGCCACCACATGGTGCGCCCAAAGGGACTCGAACCCCCGGCCCACTGCTTAGAAGGCAGTTGCTCTTTCCAGCTGAGCTATGGGCGCACGCAAGGCCTTGTCCACACGGACACGTCGCGTATTGTATTTTACCATAGGCGGAGCAAAAAAGTCAAGCGGTAATTGAGCTGGGCGGCCCGGCGCGGGAAAAATTTTTTGAGAATGGCTTTTACGGGGCGTTGCTGTGGATTTTTACGTTGGGCACTGTACTTTGTGGCAAAATTGTACTATAATAAGCAAAACATCGTTTGGCGGGAGTGTACCAGGTCGGCAGGCCTTGCGGCTCCCGGCAGGGATGGGACCCGGCCCAGTGCGGCCGGGCTGGCCGGGCCGCCTGCATATACCGGGCATCCGGTTTTGCCTGCCGCCGGGGCTGTAACGCCATCATCCATTATCAAAACAAGAAAGGAACGTGCAAACAATGGGCTTTTTAACCGACAAAACCGCCATCATCACCGGCGCGGGCCGCGCGGTGCTCAGCGACGGGCGCTGCGGTTCGATTGGCTACGGTATCGCCACCGCCTATGCCAAGGAGGGCGCGAACATCGTCATCACCGGCCGCAACGTCAAAAAGTTAGAGGACGCCAAGGAGGAGCTGGAGCGGCTGTACGGCATCAAGGTGCTCATCCTGCAGGCCGACGTCAACGCCGGGGCCGACAATGAGGCGGTTGTAAACAATGTAGTAAACAAAACCGTCGAGACCTTTGGCAGCATCGACGTGCTCATCAACAATGCGCAGGCCTCGGCCTCCGGCGTGCCCCTGGCCGAGCATACCCTCGAGCAGTTCAACCTGGCCATGTACTCGGGCCTGTACGCCGCTTTCTTCTATATGAAAGCCTGCTACCCTCATCTGGCCAAGAGCAAGGGCTCGGTCATTAACTTTGCTTCCGGGGCCGGCCTGTTTGGCAATTACGGCCAGTGCTCCTATGCCGCCGCCAAGGAGGGCATCCGCGGCCTGACCCGCGTGGCCGCCACCGAGTGGGCTAAGGACGGCGTCAATGTCAACATTATCTGCCCCCTGGCCTGGACCGCCCAGCTCGAGCAGTTCCAGAACGCCTATCCCGACGCCTTCAAGGCCAACGTCAAGATGCCCCCGGCGGGCCATTACGGTGATTCCGAGCTGGAGATCGGCCGGGTCTGCGTGCAGTTGGCCTCGCCCGACTTCAAGTATCTCACCGGCGAGACCCTTACCCTCGAGGGCGGCATGGGCCTGCGGCCGTAAGGGCTGTTTGAGGGCGTTTGCCCCCGCCAAAAGCAGGTAAAATAAGGGGAGTGTCCATCGCAAGGGTTTATGCTGGCCCAGGCCGGGCGCGGGGGATCGTCTCGAAAGGCTTTCGGGGAAGGGGTTCTGTTGCCTTGAGAGACTGTTCCTTTGCACCCGGCCGGCAGACACCTCCCCGGTTTGGACACTTCCCCCAATAATCCCAGCAGGCAGGGCCTTAATCAGCCCTGCCTGTTTTTTGCTCAAAATACTACCGGAGTAGTATTGACAACGCGGCAAGACTATGGTAGTATTATAGCGGCGGTACTACCACAGTCTTATTGCGTGAAAGGGGAACAGGGTCATGGAGGTAAAGCTGTTCGATTCGGAATTGAAGGTAATGGACCTGCTCTGGCGGGAGGGGGAGCGCCCGGCCCGGCAGGTGGCCGCCGTGTTGGAGAAGGAGGTTGGCTGGAACATCAACACCACCTACACCCTCCTCAAGCGGTGCATCAAAAAGGGGGCGGTGCAGCGCACCGAGCCGGGCTTTTTGTGCAAGGCGCTGATCACCCGCGAGGAGGTGCAGGCCGCCGAGACCGACGAATTGGTGGGCAAGCTGTTTGACGGCTCGGTAGATAAGCTTTTTGCCTCGCTGCTGGGGCGCAAAAACCTTTCGGCCGAGCAGATCGCCCGCCTGCGCGAGATCGTGGGGGAAATGGAATGAGCCTTTTGCAGATGAGCTTTCAGGGCGGGGTGCTGATTTTGATCACCATGGCCCTGCGGGCGGCGGCGCTGCACCGGCTGCCAAAGGGCGCGTTTTCGGCCCTGTGGGGCATGGCTCTGCTGCGGCTGCTGCTGCCCTTTAGGCTGGCCTCGGCGTTCAGCGTATACAGCTTGGTAAATGGGCTGCCGGCCGCGGCAAACAGCGCCCCCGCAAAGGTTCCGCTGCCCGGTGCGGCTTTGCCGGCACTGCCTGTTGGGGCTCTGTCCGCTGCCGCGGCAGGCCCGGGCGGCAGTGCGGCCCTGTTTTGGGTCTGGTTGGCCGGCATGGCGGGGTGCGGGGCGTTTTTTGGGGCGATATACCTGCGCTGCCGCGCGCAGTTTTGCACCGCGCTGCCGGTGGAGGATGCCAGGCTCAAGGCGGTGCTGGCGCGCAGCGGCCTGCGGCGTAGGGTGCGGTTGCGGCGCAGCGACCGGATCAAAACCCCCATGACCTACGGCCTGCTGCGCCCGGTGGTCTTGCTGCCCCAAACGGCCGACTGGGCGGACCTGCCCGGCCTTTGCCTTGCCTTGGAGCACGAGCTGATGCACATACGCCGGCTGGACGCGCTGCGCAAGGGGCTGCTGTTGTGTGCCGCCTGCGTTCACTGGTTCAACCCCCTTGTCTGGTGCATGCTGCTGCTGGCCGGCCGGGATATGGAGCTGTGCTGCGACGAGGCGGTGGTGCGCCGGCTGGGCCTTGGCCGGCGGGGGGAGTACGCCCGGGCGCTGCTGCGCATGGAGGAGCAAAAAAGCGGCCTTCCGCCTCTTGCCAGCGCCTTTGGCGGCCATGCGGCGGAAGAAAGGATTCTTGCCATTATGAAAACCAAAAAACGCTCACTGGCCGCGCTGCTTGCGGCCCTGCTGCTGGTGTGCTGCGTGGGGGTGGGCTTTGCCACCACGGCGCGGGCCGGCAGCGACCCGCCCCGCCTTGGTGCGCCGGGCGGCGGGTTTACCAAGGAAGAACTGGACTGGCTGGCCGGCCTTTGGATGGAGGGGTACGGGCGGCTGACCGTGGCCGAATACCAGGAAGCGATGTGGGCCGGGCGGGACGCGCCGGGGCGGGTCGCCCTGCTGGACCGGTACGGCTGGTATCTGGCCGGGCTGACCCCGGAGGAGCGCGCCGGGCTTACGGCCGAAGAACAGGCCTTTGCCGGGTATTTTGAAACGGTGTACAGGCCGCTTACCGCCGAGTGGTGGCAAAAGATCGCCTTTTCCGGCGAGGCGGGGGACACGGCCGAAAACGGCAGCTCGGTGCTGCTGGAGTACGCCTGCTATCTGCGTATCCAGGACGCCGAACGGCTCACGGTGGGGGAGTACGAGCAGACCCGCCTTGCCGTGCAAACGGCCCTTGAGCGGTTGGCGGCTGCGCGGCTGGCCGCCGGCCCGGCCGGGCTTGCCCGGCAGAGCGGCATGCAGGACATAGACCTTACCGATCTGGAACGGCAGTTCAGCACCGACCAGTTGGACGTATCCGTCAAGGGGGGCGTGCTGGTGTGGGGCTTTGGGCCGGAAAACGCCCAGCCCTGGGATGTGCGGGGGCAGCAAAGCAGGGAGGAATCCGCCGGCTCGGCACGGCCGGCGGACGCTGCTGTACCCGCCGACGCATCCGGGCAAAGCGGGCAGACCGGGCAGCCTGAACTCGCCGAACAGCGGGAATATCCGCGGGCTTCCCGCGCGGACTACGACGCCCTTTTTGCAGCGGTAAAAACCGAGGGTTGGCAGCGGCAGGCGCTGGCCGAATTTGACCAGCGCCTGCTGGACTGGGCCAACGAAGCGTTTGACGCCTATGGCCGGATCGGCTGCGACGTGATTTGGAATGACTATGGCGCAGAGCTGACCGCCGAGGAAAAGGGATTTGTCTCGCTGACCTGCGCGCTTTCCGGCGCCGAAAACGGCATGCGGGTCCGCGCGCTGCACACTGGCCGCCCCGAGGAGGCTCCCGGCATTTCGGCCAGCCTGCCCAGCCGCATCGAGCAGGCGGGCGGCGGGGCGGCCTGGTGCGACCTTTATTACCAGCTCTTTTACCGGGTTGCCGACCCCGCCGCCGTTACGGTGGCCGAGCGGGACGCCTGCGTGGGCGGGATGCTGGCTGAGATTGAGCGGTTTTGGCAGGATACCAGCCTGGACGCCCTGCTTGCCATGAGCGAGGAGGAGGTTGCCGCGCGGTTCCGGCGCTGGGCGGCGCAAAACAGCACCGATGGGGTGCGGTTTGAGCCGGTCACGGCGGAGAATATCCACTATGAGGCGATAGACGAGCGGAGGGTTTTATAGCCGTGCCACCGCCCTTATCTCAATAAAGTTATAATAAAGCTGCCGCCCTCAAAAAAAAAACAAACAAAAACCGGCCGGGGGAACCTTGCGCTGCAAGGTTCCCCCGGCCGGTTTTGAAATGTTTTGGGATGCTGCCAGTTCAGGGCGCCGTCCTTCAAAGGCGCCGCCCCATTTAGCGGCGGTGAGATAAGAAAACAAAGATTCCAAACAAAATTCGATCCACCGATGGAACCGCCGCTTTGATAGGCCGCCGTTTTGCGGCAGCAGAAAGGGCCATGGCCAGATGAAGGGAAAACTATAAAGCCCTTTGGCTTTACACTCGCTCGCTTACCAGGTGGAAGCCCGCTTCGGTGAGAGCCTGGCGGATTTCTTCGATCTGGGTATGGTCGCGGGTCTCAAGGCCCAGCTTCAAAAAGCAGCTTGTAATGGCCATGCTGGTATCGCCCCGGTCGTGATGGACGCTTACCACATTGCCGCCGCAGTGGCTGATAATCTCGCTTACCCCCTGTAGCTGGCCGGGCTTGTCCTCCAGCGCAATCATCAGGTTGGCATTGCGCCCGCTCATTACAAGGCCGCGGGTAATCACCCGGCTCAGGATATTTACGTCGATGTTGCCGCCGGATACAAGGCATACCGCCTTTTTGCCCGCAAGGTCCACTTTATGGAACATGGCGGCGGCTACCCCCACCGCGCCGGCCCCCTCGGCAATCAGCTTCTGCTTTTCGATCAGGGCCAGAATGGCGGCGGCGATCTCGTCCTCGCTCACGGTCACCACCGCGTCGACATACTGCTCTACCATGTTAAAGGTGGTATTGCCAGGCCGTTTTACCGCAATGCCGTCTGCAAAGGTGGACACCAGCTCCAGCGTCTGCTGGCTGTGCGTTTGCAGGCTGTTTAGCATGCTGGGCGCACCCGCTGCCTGCACCCCGTACACCTTTACCTCCGGCCGCAGCTTTTTGATGGCAAAGGCAACCCCGCTGGCCAGCCCGCCGCCCCCAATGGGCACCAGCACGGCGTCCACATCGGATAGCTGATCCAAAATTTCCAGCCCGATGGTACCCTGCCCGGCAATTACCTCATCATCGTCAAACGGGTGGATAAAGGTGGCCCCTGTCTCGGCCTGTAATTTGCAGGCGTATTCGTAGGCATCATCGTAGCCGCCTTTTACCAGCTTTACCGTGGCCCCCAGCCGCTTGGTAGCCTCTACCTTGCTGATAGGCGCACCGTCCGGCATGCAAATGGTGCTGGGGATGCCGTTTTTGGTGGCGGCCAGCGCCACCCCCTGCGCATGGTTGCCGGCGCTGCAGGCCACAATGCCCCGCGCCTTTTCATCCTCGGTAAGCTGGCTGATCTTGTAATAGGCGCCCCGCAGCTTAAAGCTGCCGGTTACTTGCAGGTTTTCGGTTTTCAGGTAAACCTCACCCTTGCAGCCAAGGCCGGGCGCAGCAATCAGGTCGGTTCTGCGGGCCACATCCTTTAAGATAAATGCAGCATGGTAGATTTTATCCAGTGTCAGCATAACGGCTTTTCGCTCCCTTTATCCTCTGTAATAGGCTTGGCCCTCTAAAGAAGCCCTGCCAAAAAGCACTTGTAAAAACGCAAAATCCATTTTTCGGCCATTCCGCAAAAAGGTTCAGTCGTCGATTACCGGGATTTCGGCCGTATCCTTTTCATCTAAATTAGCTAAGTAATGCTTGGTATCGGCCGCAATCACTCCCGAAAGCAGCAGCACAACCACCAGGTTCGGCACCGCCATCAGGGCGTTGAGGATGTTCGAGATGTTCCACACCATGTCCAGCGCCAGCACCGGGCCGATCACCACAATGGCGGTAAAGATTATTTTGTAAGGCAAAATGGCTTTACGGCCCAGCAGGTACTCGGCGCAGCGTTCGCCGTAGTACGACCAGCCCAAAATGGTGGAGTAGGCAAAGGTGATGATGCCAATTACCAGGATGGCCGGCCCCAGCACCGGGATCTGGCCAAAGGCGGCGGAGGTCATCTGGCCGCCGTTTTCAAGGCTTTCGATGTTGATGGAGGGGTTTTTCATCACGGTGGTCACCAGCACAAGGCCGGTCATCAGGCAGACCACCACGGTGTCCCAAAAGGTGCCGGTGGCCGAAACCAGGGCCTGCCGCACCGGGTTGCGGGTCTGGGCGGCGCTGGCCACCAGCGGGGCCGAGCCAAGGCCCGACTCGTTTGAAAAAAGCCCCCGCGCCACGCCGGCGCTGGCGGCCTCCATGATGCCGCGCCCCACAAGGCCGCCGGCTACCGCGCCGGGGGTAAAGGCCAGCTTTACAATGGCGGCCAGCGCCGGCAGCAGAAAATCGCGGTTCAGCGCCAGGATCACAAGGCAGCCCAGCACATAAAAGGCGGACATAAAGGGCACCAGCTTTTCGCACAGCCGCGCGATGGACTTGATGCCGCCGATGATCACCACCGCCGTAATGGCCCCAAACACCAGCCCGATGGCAATGCGGGGGATGCGCAGAAAGGCAAGGTTATTCTCAATGATCTCGGCAATGGCGTTGATCTGGGTGCCGCAGCCAATGCCAAAGGAAGCGATGGCCGCAAAGGCCGCAAACACAAGGCCCAGCCATTTCATGCCAAGCCCGCGCTCCAGCGCGTACATGGCGCCGCCCTGCATCCGGCCGTCCCGGGTCATCACCCGGTATTTGACCGCGATCAGCGATTCGGCGTACTTGGTGGCAATGCCAAACACGCCGGTAAGCCAGCACCAGAACACCGCCCCCGGCCCGCCGATGAATACGGCGGTGCCCACCCCCACGATGTTGCCGGTGCCAATGGTGGAGGCAAGCGCGGTGGTCAGCGCCTGGAACTGGCTTACCTCGCCGGGCGAATCGGGGTCCCGGGTTACCGAAAGCTTGATGCCGGTAAAGGTTTTGCGCTGGATAAAGCCGGTGCGCACGGTCAAAAACAGGTGGGTGCCAAACAGCAGCACGATCATGGGCAGCCCCCAGACGAAATCGTTTACCGCCTGGATGGCATTGGAAACTGCCTGCATAAAAAATCCCCCTCGGCGGCTGCTGAAAACCTTGCCTTTCCTGCCGCGGGATGTTGTTTTGCAGCCGCAAAAATTGTACAAAGATACAAATCATTGTACGCAATCCGCTGGATGAAATCAAGGGCAGCGGCGGATATTTTGCCAAGGCTCCAAAAACTTTGCGCAGAACGGCCGCAAAAACGGGCCATATGAAGCAGGCCGGGCAGGCTCGGCATTGACAAAAAGCCCAGCAGGGAATACTCTAACAATAGACTGTATGCGCGCAGGCCGCCGCAAAAAAGAAGGGCCGCAGCCTACCCGAAGCGGCAGCCGGCCAGCAGATCAAAGGAGGATGTCAAGATGAAAAAACGCGTGGGGATCCTTACCTCCGGGGGCGATTGCCCGGGCCTGAACGCCACCATCCGCGGGGTTGCAAAGGCGCTGTACCAGCGCATGGGAGAGAGTGTTGAGATTGTGGGTATCGCCAACGGCTATTCCGGCCTTATCAACGGCGAATGGCGGGTGATGCAGCCGCACGAGTTCTCGGGCATTCTCACGATGGGCGGTACCATCCTGGGCACCAAGCGCACCCCTTTTAAGCTGATGCGGGTTGTGGGGGAGGACAATATCGACAAGGTAGCCGCCATGAAAAAGAACTATGCCGCCATGGAGCTGGACTGCCTGCTTACCCTGGGCGGCAATGGCACCCACAAAACGGCAAACCTGCTCAGCGAGGAAGGGCTGAACATCATTGGCCTGCCCAAAACCATTGACAACGACATCTATGGTACCGATGTGACCTTTGGCTTCCACACTGCGGTGGATATTGCTACTGATGTGATCGACCGCATCCACACCACCGCCGGCAGCCATAGCCGGGTAATGGTGGTGGAAATTATGGGCAACAAGGCCGGCTGGCTGACCCTGTACGCCGGTATTGCGGGCGGGGCCGATATTATCCTCATTCCCGAGCTGCCCTATTCCATCGACAACGTTTGCCGTGCGGTGGAGGCCCGGGGCAAGCAGGGGAAAAAATTCTCGATTGTCGCGGTGGCCGAGGGCGCTTACGACACCGAGGAGGCCCGCATGAAGAAAAAGGAGCGCGCGGCCAAGCGCGCCGAAGCGGGCGAAACAACGGCCACGGGCCGCATTGCCAAGCAGATCGAGGAAATGACCGGCCTTGAGACCCGGGTGTGCGTGCCGGGGCATATGCAGCGCGGCGGCAGCCCCTCGGCCTACGACCGGGTGCTGGCTACCCAGTTTGGCGTGCATGCGGCCAAGCTTGTAGAGGCCGAGCAGTACGGCGTGACCGTCGCTATGAAAAACCGCCGCACCACCGAAAACCCCTTGAGCGAGATCGCCGGCAAAAGCCGCCTAGTCCCGCCCGACCACGCCATGCTGTCGGTAGCCCGGCGCATGGGCATCAGCCTGGGGTAAACCGCGCGCGGCTGCTGGCCCTGCGCAAAAAAGGGCTTGACAAGCTCCCGCGTAAGCTGATACAATAGCTCAAAGCCCCGTGGGCGGTATGGCTGCCCTGGGACAAAGGTAAAATGCGATGACAGGGATAAAGCAAAGGCTTTGCGCGCAGGGGGCGGCGTTGCCGCCCCGGCAAGGGAGCTGCCGGTTGGTGCGAGGCAGTGCCGCCGCCTTTGTATACTGGCCCTCGAGCAGCCGCGCTGAATATCCTCCTTTGCAGGAGCGGGGGAAGGTAGGCGTGGCCGGTGCTCCACCGTTATCCGGAGAGTGGTTCGCATTGTTGCAAAAAGATGCCGACCATGCCGAGCGGCCGCCCTTTTATGGCGGCAAAGAGAGTGGTACCGCGGGTGCTTTGGTATGCAGCAAAGTCCTCGTCTCTCAAAGGGGAACGCCCTTTGATGGACGGGGCTTTTTTGTGTCCGCCCGGCCGGCCAGGGAACGGCATTGCCGTATCCCAGCGGACGGCTGAGGAAGACGAAACATCAAAAAAGGCTTTTCTGAAAAGCCATAGCAATGGAGGAGTGCAAGGATGATGGATGCAACCAAATACCATGTAGGCTATTATCCGCCGCCAGAGTGCGAGTACCGCTGGGTCAAAAAGGACCACATCGAAAAGGCCCCGGCCTGGTGCAGCGTGGATCTGCGGGACGGCAACCAGGCCCTGATCGTGCCGATGAGCCTGGAGGAAAAATTGGAGTTCTTCCAGATGCTGGTCAGGGTGGGCTTTAAGGAGATCGAGGTGGGCTTTCCGGCCGCCAGCGAGACCGAGTACGAGTTTTTGCGCACCCTGATCGAAAAGGACATGATCCCCGACGACGTTACGGTGCAGGTGCTTACCCAGTGCCGGGACCACATCATCCGCAAGACCTTTGAGGCGGTGAAGGGCGCGCCGAGGGCGGTGATCCATTTTTACAACTCCACCAGCGTGGCCCAGCGCGAGCAGGTCTTTAAGATGAGCCGGGAGGAGATCAAAAAGATCGCCACCGACGGGGCCGAGCTTGTCAAGCAGCTGGCGGCCGAGTATGAGGGCAACTTCCTGTTTGAGTACAGCCCCGAAAGCTTTACCGGCACCGAGCCGGAGTACGCGCTTGAGGTCTGCAACGCGGTGCTGGACATCATGCAGCCCACCGCCGAGCGGCCCATGATCATCAACCTGCCGGTCACGGTGGCCATGAGCATGAGCCACATCTACGCCAACCAGATCGAGTATATGAGCGACCGGCTGCACTACCGCGAAAACGTCATCCTCAGCCTGCACCCCCACAACGACCGGGGCTGCGGCGTGGCCGATACCGAGCTGGCCCTTTTGGCCGGGGCCGACCGGGTGGAGGGCACCCTGTTTGGCAACGGCGAGCGCACCGGCAATGTGGATATTGTGACCCTGGCGCTGAACATGCTTACCCACGGGGTGGACCCGGGGCTCGACTTCAGCGATATGCCGGCCTTGGTGGAGGTGTACGAGCGGGTTACCCGCATGCATGTGTACGAGCGCAGCCCCTACGCCGGCGCGCTGGTGTTTGCGGCCTTCAGCGGCAGCCATCAGGACGCCATCGCCAAGGGCATGAAATGGCGGGAGGACCACCACCTGCACGAGTGGACGGTACCCTATATCCCGCTTGACCCGCACGACATCCACCGCACCTACGACGCCGACGTCATCCGCATCAACAGCCAGAGCGGCAAGGGCGGCATCGGCTACCTGCTGGAGCAGAACTACGGCTTTGTGCTGCCGCCCAAAATGCGCGAGCACTTTGGCTATACGGTCAAGAGCATCTCGGACCATGCGCACAAGGAGCTGAGCGCCGCCGAGGTGTACGAGGTGTTCAGCAAGACCTACCTCAACCGGATCAGCCCCTACGAGGTGCTCGAGGCCCATTATATCCAAAAAAAGGGCATCTTTGCGGTGGTCACCCTCAAGCGGGGCAGCGTCTCGCAGGAGTTCAGCGCCATGGGCAACGGCCGTTTGGACGCGGTAAGCAACGCCATCAAGGCCGGCACCGGCATGGACTTCTCGGTGGAGATCTACACCGAGCACGCCCTTACGGTGGGCTCCACCAGCCAGGCGGCCACCTATGTGGGCCTTAAATGGGCGGACGGCGGCATCAGCTGGGGCGCCGGCACCGACGACGACATCATTGTGGCCAGCGTCAAGGCGCTGGTAAGCGCCATCAACAACCATTAAGCGGCCTTTGGCGGCCCAAAAACCGCCGCCGCAAAGTAAAAACCGGCATGCCCGCCCCTGGCGGGACCAAGTAAAAAAGGGGGAAGCAGCAGTGGGAATGACCATGACCCAAAAGATCCTTGCGGCCCACGCGGGGCTGGACACCGTAAGCCCCGGGCAGCTGATCAGCGCAAAATTGGACATTGTTTTAGGCAACGACATCACCACCCCGGTGGCCATCAACGAGTTTGAAAAGGCGGGCTTTACCAGCGTGTACGACCGCACCCGCATCAACATTGTGCTGGACCACTTTGTGCCCAACAAGGACATTAAAAGCGCCCAGCAAAGCAAGCAGTGCCGCGAGTTTGCCAGCAAGTACGACATCTTAAACTTTTTTGACGTGGGCAAAATGGGCATCGAGCACGCGCTTTTGCCCGAGCAGGGCATCGTTACGGCCGGAGACTGCATCATCGGGGCGGACAGCCACACCTGTACCTACGGCGCGGTGGGGGCCTTTTCCACCGGGGTGGGCAGCACCGATATGGCGGCCGCCATGGCCACCGGCACGGCCTGGTTCAAGGTGCCCGAGGCCATCCGGGTCACCCTCACCGGCAGCCTGCGCCCCCATGTGGCCGGCAAGGATGTGATCCTGCATCTCATCGGGCTGATCGGGGTGGACGGCGCGCTTTATAAAAGCCTGGAGTTTACCGGCCCGGGCGTTGCCAGCCTCTCGATGGACGACCGGCTGTGCATCTGCAACATGGCCATCGAGGCCGGCGGCAAAAACGGCATCTTCCCGGTGGACGGGGTGACCCGCGCCTATCTCGAGGGCCGCAGCCAGCGCCCTTATACCGTGTACGAGGCCGACCCGGACGCCGTGTACTGCCAGGAGATCGCCATCGACCTCTCGGCGCTGGAATCCACCGTTTCCTACCCGCACCTGCCCGAGAACACCCACACCGCCCGCGAGGCCCAGGCACAAAAAATCGCCATCCAGCAGGTGGTCATCGGCAGCTGCACCAACGGCCGTCTGGAGGATATGCGGGCCGCCTACGAGATTCTTAAGGGCAAAACCATTGCCAAGGGGGTGCGGGGCATCATCATCCCGGGCACCATGCAGGTGTATAAGGAGTGCCTGCGCCGCGGCTACCTCGAGGCCTTTATCGACGCCGGCTGCATCGTGTCCACCCCCACCTGCGGGCCCTGCCTTGGCGGGTACATGGGCATTCTGGCCGAGGGCGAACGCTGCGTTTCCACCACCAACCGCAACTTTGTGGGCCGTATGGGCCACACCGCCAGCGAGGTGTACCTTGCCAGCCCGGCGGTTGCGGCGGCCAGCGCCCTGACCGGCTACATCACCGACCCCGCCAGCCTTGCGGGCTGAGCGCGTGAAAAGGAGGGAACACCCTATGAACGCAAAAGGCCTTGTGCATAAATACCCGGACAATGTGGACACCGATGTGATCATCCCGGCCCGGTACCTCAACAGCCAAAACGCCAAAGAGCTGGCGGCCCACTGCATGGAGGACATCGACGCCGATTTTGTAAAAAAGGTACAGCCCGGCGACGTGATGGTGGGCGGCTGGAACTTTGGCTGCGGCTCCAGCCGGGAGCACGCGCCGCTGGTGATCAAAACAAGCGGGGTAAGCTGCGTGATCGCCAAAAGCTTTGCCCGCATCTTTTACCGCAACGCCATCAACATCGGCCTGCCCATTTTGGAGTGCGAGGCGGCCAGCGACGCCATTGCGGCGGGGGACGAGGTGGCGGTGGATTTTGACACCGGCCTTATCACCGACCTTACCAAGGGCGAAAGCTATCAGGCC
>CAJTSP010000046.1 GCA_910578965.1 uncultured Oscillospiraceae bacterium | reverse complement strand
AGGAGCCATACAAGCTGGGCGAGATGGAACAGCGGTTTGCCGAGTTGATCTGGCAAAATGCGCCGGTGGGCTCGGGCCGGCTGGTAGAGCTGTGTGCCGCCGGGCTGGGCTGGAAAAAATCCACCACCTATACCATGCTCAAGCGGCTGTGCGCACGTGGGCTGTTTGCCAACGAGAGGGGCAGGGTGCGTGCGCTTGTAAGCCGGGAGGAATTTGCCGGCCTGCAGAGCGAGCAGTTTGTGGCCGAAGCCTTTGGCGGCTCGCTGCCGCAGTTTGTGGCCGCTTTTACCCGCCGGCGCCGCTTAAGCGGGGCCGAGATCGAGGAACTGCAGCGGCTGATCGAAAGCGCCGGGGAAGCCCCTGCCGCACCGGACGCCCGGGACTCTTCGCCCTGAGTCCCGCCAAAGGAGGGATAAGCCATGCCGTGGGTTGAGCAAGCGTTTTTTGCCGTACTGCGCATGGCGCTGCCCGGCAGCCTGTGCATTTTGGCAATACTGGCCGCACGGCTTTTGCTGCGGCGGATGCCGGCGCGGTTTTGCTGGGCGCTGTGGGGGGCGGCGGCTTTCCGGCTGGCCTGCCCCGCAACCCTGGCCGCCCCCTTTGGCCTTCTGCCAAATGCCGGCGGCTTTACAGGCGCATCCGGGGCGCTCCGGCAGGGGTTTGGAGAAGCGGCCGCCGGCACGCGCGGCGGGGCCTCCCCTGCCTTGGGCCTTGCGCCCGGCGTCCTGTCCCTGCCGGCCAAAATACAGGCAGGCGGCGGGCTTGGCCGGTTCGGCATGCCCGGCAGCGCAGCGGAAAGCGCACCCGGCATCCCCCCGCAAGGCTGGATGGCATTGGCCTGGCTGGCCGTGGCGCTGGCACTGTTTTGCTGGCAGCTAATCCTGCTTTTGCGGCTGGCCGCCCGGCTACGGGGCGCACAGCCCGGGCCGGACGGCGCGGTACGGCTGCCGGCCCTGGGCAGCGCGTTTGTGTTTGGCCTTGCCCGCCCGCGCATCTGCCTGCCGGCCGGGCTTACGGCCGGAGAGGAGCGGATGATCCTGGCCCACGAGCGGGCCCACCTGCGCCGGGGCGACCACCTGATCCGTCCGCTGGCCTGGGCCCTGGTTTGCACTTATTGGTTCAACCCGCTGGTTTGGCTGGCCTACCGCCTTGCCATGCAGGATATGGAACGCTGCTGTGACGAGGCGGCCCTGCGCGTGCTTGGCCCCGGCGCCCGGCAGGCATATGCAAGGGCCCTGCTTGCCCAGGCCGCCGGCCGGCCCGCCGCGCCTTGGGCCCCGGCCTTTGGGCAGGGCGATATAAAAGAGCGCATCCGGCGGGTACTGCGCGCTGCGCCGCCGGCCCGTTTGGCGCTGGTACTGGCCGGGCTGGGGGTGGCAGCGGTTTGCGCCGCGCTGGCCTTTGCCCCCTCCGGCGGGGCCGAACCACGGCCGGAGGACCTTGCCGGCAAGGTATACCGGTACGAAAAGGACGGCTTTTATGGCGATTTTACTCTCCGGCTGGATGCAGACGGCCGCTTTTGGTACTATGAGGGGGCTGCAAGCAGCTACATTGGCAACGGAAGCTGGACGCTGGAGGGCCGCCTTTTGACCCTGCGGGACGACGCCCGCCCCAACCTTTTAAACCAGTTTGAGGTAGAGGGGGACGCGCTGGCCTTTGTGGAGGAGGGCTCGACCAACTTCCTCTACCTGAAGGTGGCGGACGGTGAGCGGTTTTTGCCGCTGGCCGAAGAGGCGAACGGGCAGACCCTTGCCGGCCTGCCAGGCTCCTCCGGGCAGGCCGGCAAGGGCGAGGATGACAGTACCGCCGGGCCGAAGGGCGGGCCGCTGACCTTTTGGGTCAAGCCGGACGAGCCGCCCGAGGTGCTAGGGGATGTGGGCGCCAACACCTTTCTTGCCTGGCTTACCCGCCCCGAAGCCCCGGATACCGAGCGGCTGGCGGGGTACACCCTCCGGGAATGCCGCACCGTAAGCGGCACCCCGCCCGAGGGCCAGAGCTGGGAGGAAATGCCCTACCAGTATCTGGTACAGATCACCTATGACATCACTACCGCCAGCGAAGCCTACCTTGCCCCGGGCGATGGCGTCGCGGGGCTGGGCAGCTTTGCCGGGCTATACCGGGAGTTGGCTATAAAGCAGCTTAAAGGCGGCGGCTACGCCATCGTCTCGGTAGGGACCGGCGGCGGGCAGCAGGCGTTTTATGAGGACGCCGCGTTGGAGGAGGCTGTGCATAACATCCTGCTGGGCATCCACGCGGACTCGGAAAATCCAGGCATGCCGCTCTGCGAGAGCCATGTTACCCTTTATTGGGAGGAGGTGGGCAACGACCCCCGGGCGGTGCGGGTGTATCTGGCGGCAATGGTAAAGGGCGGCTTTGGAGAGACCGACGGGCCGCGCGGCCGGCTCCAGCCGGCCGAATGGTGCGGTCCGGTGCGGCTGACATTGATCCGGGCAGACGGCCAGAGTTACACCCCCATGGAAATCTGGCTGCTGGACGAGCCGCCGGGCAGCGAGGCCTGGCAGCGAGAGCTGGAGGATATGTTTCCGCCACAGGCAATTGACGCCCTGCAAAACGGCAGCCGCACCCCCGGCCAGCTATGCGAGGCGCTGCGCACTGCCTGCGATACGCTTTTGGCCGGCCCCGGCGAAGGCGCCCGGCCTGCCGGATAACCCTTGGGCATTGCAAAAAAACCCCCGTCATAGCCAAAAACGCCCGCAGCCCTCCCAAAAGGGGCTGCGGGCGTTTTTGGTTGGTTTTTGAGGTGCATGCACAGCAGGGTCAAACAACGCCTTTCGGCCTAAATCTCGTCTGCAAAAAGAGCGGCGGCGGCCGAGCGGAATTTTTGCAGGGCAAGGTCCTCTGCGGCGCTGCCGCTGGGTGAGGTAATCGGCTTTGCTGCGGGCGGTGCGTCCGGTTTTTCTGGCAAAGGGGCAGCAGGCTCCCTTTCCCGCGGCCCGGCAGCGTCCTGCGCCAGGGCGGCCGAGGCCGCGTAGCCCGCACGGGCGGCGGCACGCCCGCCCGTCGGGGGCGCCGGAACGGGCCTCGCACCGGGCACAGGCGCAGCAGGCCGGCCTTCCCCGCCGGCAAGCGGGGCAGGCGCCGCCTTGGTTGCACCGTGCAGCCCAGCCGGGCCGGCTGGACGGCCCTTATCGGTAAGGGGGATGGGCACCGCCGCCCTGGCCGGCGGCACGGGCGGCTCTGCGGGTGCAAGCGGGAGCGGGACCTTATCCAACGGCAAACCAAGCTCCTCCTCGCCGGCCGGCCGCGCGGGGCCGGCATCCGGCAGGCGGCGTTTGGGCGCCTGGCTCTCAAACAGCTCCTCCGGCACCGCTTCCTCCCCCTTGCGCCGGGCCTTTTTTCGCTCCTGCTCGGCAGCCTGGCGCATTTCCTGGCAGACCATCTCCATGGCGGCGCAGTCCTCGGGCTGGTCGGTAACGCTTTTGCCGTAATGCGCCAGCAGTACCTCGCCGCCCGGGGAAACGAGCAGGGTCAGCGGCATCTGCTGGGCGGTCTCCTTGGATTCGTGGTAGCCCTGCTTTTCGGCCTCCTTTAGGATGCGCAGCCCCTCCCAGGAGAGGGTACGCATCCGGCCTCGCAGGCGGGGAATCTCAAAGTATTCGTACAGAGCGCCCTCGGCGTCGCAGATCACCGGGTAGGGCATGGTACCCTTGGGCAGGTGAGGGCCGATGGTTTCGGGTCGGGTCTGCACCACGCAAACCAGCCGGGCGCTGTACAGCTCCCGGATGCTTTGGGCGTACCGCACAATATAATGCCGGGTGAACGGATGACCAAAATTGCGCAGGAATACCATAAACAACGGGCGTTCGTCCGCTTCGAGCAGGGCGTAAAAGCTGTTTTGCGGCTCGTAAGGGGTATCGTACGAAAATTCGGGCATATGATCCCCGGGATGCAGGCGATGTTTCACAAAACAATCTCCTTTGGCTGTAAAGTAACCGGCAAGGTGCGGGCGCGCGCCCTCCCGCCCGCGGGCGCCGCCGGCTCTGCCCGGCGCGGCAAACGCGCGGGGCCGCATTCAATATTCTACACAATTTACACGGCCTGTCAACCAAACTGCAAAAATTGGGCGCCACGTCGGCAGAACGGCAAGGGGGGGGGCCGGGCGGACAGGCCGCCGCAAGCGGGGCGAACCCTGCCGGCCGCATGCCGCCTATTGCAGCTCGGCCGTGCCGCTCTGCCCGGCCAGCACCGCGCGCATGCCGGGGAAAAACTTTGCAATGCCGCTGCCCTTACAGTGCAGGCCGTCGTAAAAATCCTCGCCGGTAAGCCCAAGCGCCCCGGCGTCGTAGGAGCCGTACAGCGGGATATGGTTTTGTGCGGCGTACTCCCGCAGCCAGGGCTCCACCGCAAAAAAGCCGCTATAGCATTGCCGCTCGGCCTGGGCCTGGCTCATTACATAATAAGCGAGCGGATGGTAGGGCACCAGCACAAACACAAAATTCACCCCGTTTTGCCGGCCATACCGGATAAACTCGTCAAACAGGGCGAGCTTATCCGGGGGCAGCGCGTCAAAATCGTTGAGCCTCAGGGCGGTACCGCCCTGCTCTACCGCCAAAAGCTCCACCTCGTCGTGGGTGTAGGCGCGCATTTCCTGTGTATACACCACACTGCCGTCGCTACGCTTGACCTCGGTATCCTGCTGCCAGAGGGCGGCCCCTTCCACCGTGACAGGGTGCTCCTCGCCGCCGGTATCCCGCGAAGCCCAGGCAATATTCCCCTGGAAATACGCCGGGTCCAGCAGCACATCCCAAGCCTCTACCGGGTCGGGCGCGTCATACCCGCTCTCGCGGCCCAGCGCCTCGCTGAGGAACTCCTCGTACAGTTCGGCGTCCGCCCGGAGGTCCAGCGCCTCGGGGCTGGGGCTGAAAAGCCAAGGGTCGATGCCCAAGATGACGTTTTTGGGGGCCTTGCCGTCCCGGATAAAAAGGTAAAGGGTGCTCATCACATCCCGGACGTCCGCGCCGATCATTCCGGCGTTGAAAAAGCCGCCTGCATCCGCATCCGCCACCGAGCGATCCATCTGCAAAATACGGCTGGAGCCAAGGGCCACGGTGCCAGGCGGGGAACCCTCAGGCAGATTTTGCACATACAGCCGTACAATCTGACGCTCGTCCATCTTTTCGTAGTTGGAAAGGTCTTGCCCGGCCAGCAGCGCCTCGGCCACCTCCCTCTCAAACTGGTCGCCCTGGAAATAGCCGCTGCGGTCTACCGTATAGTTGACATACACCATTAAAAACAACACCGGCCCGGCCAGGAGCGCCAGCTTGACAGCAGCCTCCAGATACCGCAGCATAAAGAGGCCGGCCTGTTTGATTGCTTTCCACATTGCGCCGCGCCCCCTCTCAGTACTGCTGGTAGATAAAGGCCGACTGGCCAAACGCGCCAAAAAACAGCAGCAGCAAACAGAGCGCGTAGTAAACCGGCCAGCGCACAAAAAACCATTGCCGGCGGAACCACCCGGCCACCGGGCCCCGCGCTTCCACCAGCGCCACAAACAGCCCAGCCAGCGCCAGCATGCCGGCAGTGGCCCCGTCCAGCCCCAGCCGGGCAAAGCCTTGGCCTAAAGAGGCAAGCCCGCCTTCAAGGGCTGCGCCCCAGCCCCGAAGCATGCCGCCATACACGGCAAAAGGCTCGGCGCCGTACAGCTCGCAGGCAAAAAAGACGATGCAAACGGTAAACAGCAGGTACACACAGCCACGCTGGACTACCGTTTTTATCAGCCTGCTGCGGTAGAGGGGGTTACGCCTTGCCAGCCTGCGCCGCCACCGTGCGGTGGCCTTGCCCGCAACGAGAAACGCCCCGTTGAGCACTCCCCACAGCACATACCCAAGCCCCGCGCCGTGCCACAGCCCGCTGATGGGAAAGATGACGAACACATTGAACCAGCCCTGCAGCCTACCCCAAACCCCGGGCGCGCCGCGGTTGTAGAAAGAAAGAGGGGTAAAGATATAATCCCGGAACCAGCTTGTAAGGCTGATGTGCCAGCGGTTCCACAGCTCGGTGTAGCTGCAGGCGGCAAAGGGGCGGTGAAAGTTTTCCAGCAGGTCAACGCCCAGCATCTGCGCGCCGCCGATGGCAATGTCGCAGCAGCCCGAAAAATCCATATACAACTGATAGCTGAATAAAAGGCTTGCCGCCGCCAAATACGGCCCGGCGCAGCTACCTGCCGTTTGGTAAACCCCGCGCACAAACACGGCGAGGTTGTCGGCAATGACCATTTTTTTGACATACCCCCATAGTACCCGCGCCGCCCCACCCGAAACGCGGCCGTAGTCAAAGGGGCGAGGGGCGTCGAGCTGGGGCAGCAAATGGCCTTTGCGCTCGATAGGCCCGGTAAAGATACAGGGGAAAAAGCTTACGAACAACGCGTACTTGAGCGGGTTTTTCTCCGGCTCGGCCTGGCGCTGGCAGACATCGATAACATACCCAAGGCTCTGGAAGGTAAAATAAGAAAGCCCCAGCGGCGCGATGAGGTCCAAACCGGCGGCCGCGTTTGGCCTGCCGGTAAGCCCTGCCCAAATGCCGCCAAAAAAGCCTGCATACTTATAAAAAAGCAAAATGCCCAGGCACACGGCCAACGAGAGCAGCAAAAAGCCGCGCCTTGCCCAAGCGTTGGCAAGCCGGCCAATGGCCAGCCCCGCCGCCCAGGTAACAAGGGTAACGGCAAGCAAAAGCACCACCAAGCGCGCGTTCTGCGGCTGGTAGAGGTAAAAGGCGTAGCTGGCCAAAAGCAAAAAATACGGCTTTGCCAGCCGGGGTACAAGGTAGTATACCGCCGTGACCCCGGCCAGAAAGCCGACAAAGATAGCACTGTTAAAGGACATCTGCCCTGCCTCCTCGCTCTGTAAACGGCGGCCGCCCTTTTAGGCAGCGGCTTTGCCAAGGCCGCACGGGCCGCGGGCCCTCTGCAGGTATCCCCGGCATGGAACCCGCACGGCTGCCGGGCCGGGCATTTTAAGGGCTGCGGCGGCCCGAAAGTTCCTGTTCCAGCTCACGCACCCGTTTTTCCAGGATCGCATTGGCCTGCGCCAGCCGTTTGATCCGATCGGCAAACCCGCTCACCGCCACGCTTAAAGACAGCAGCACCAGCAGCACAAAGCAAAAAAGCAGGGTAAACACCAGGTTGACCGGCATAATCATATCCAGCAGGTCCCTTAGCACATATACCACATACGGAAACGCCGCAAACACCACCAGCACCGCACCCGAGGCCAGCCAGATGAGGCTGAACCGCACGCTGAGCCGCCCGGTTTTAAGCAAAAAAAAGATCAGCAAAAGATACGCCGCCGCACCCAGCAGCAGTATATATCGCAGGGATTCGGGCATGGGGCATCCCTCCTTTTTAACCGTCCTTGCGGCCGGACAGCCGCACGATCACCAGCGAGATGGAAACCTTAATCATAAAATAGACGCTCCTGAAAGCATTGATGCTGGAAACACCGCCCTGCCGCTCGGCCATAACCACCGGCACCTCGCCCACCCGGCAGCCGTGCTGCACCGCCATCACAATGGCCTCAGGCTCGGGGTAATCCTGTGCGTAATGCTCGGCAAAAAAGGCGATGAGCTTTTTGCCGCAGGCCCTGAAACCGCTGGTAACGTCCCGCACCCGCCGGCCGGTGAGCACAAGGATCAGCCCGCTTAAAAAATTGATGCCCAGCCGCCGCATAAAGCTGCTCTGAAAGCCGTCCCCCGTAATGAACCGGCTGCCGATGCACATATCCAGCTCGCCTTTTGCCACCGGGCCGACCACTGCCTGCAAAAAAGCGGGGTCGTGCTGGCCGTCACCGTCCATCTGCACCGCGATATCGTAGCCGTTCTGGTGCGCATACCGAAAGCCGCACTGCATGCCGCCCCCAATGCCAAGGTTGACGGGCAGGTCGAGATAGCTGCAACCCTCCTGCCGCAGGATCTCCGCACTATGGTCGGTAGAGCAGTCGTTGATAACAAGGTAATCCGCCCAGGGGCAGCTTTCGCGCAGGCGGCGCACCACCGCGGCAATATTCTCTTCTTCGTTGTAGCAGGGGATCAATACCAGTATTTTCAGCGGCATGCAGGTTATCCCTCCGTTGGTGTGTTGGCGGGCAGCAAAAACCCCTCAAGCTGCCGCAAAAGCTCCGCTCGGCGATAGCATTTCTGGTAACAGGCAAAAGCCTTTTGGCCCATCGCCGCCCGCTCTTCTGCCGTAAGGCGGCAGAGCGAAAGCATGTTGGCTGCAAGCCCCCTGGCGTCGCAGGCGGCCGAGGCAAGGCCGCAGCCGGCCGTTTCCACCGCCGCGCGGCCCTCGCCGTCCATGCTGGCAAGGATCGGCTTTGCCGCCGCCATATAGCTGGCCAGCTTGGCCGGTACGGTAAGGCCAAGGTCCTCGCTGGCGCTCAGCGAGACCACCAGCGCGTCCGCCAGGGTGGTATACCGGGGTACCTCGGCCGGCGGCACGCTGCCGCAAAACACCACTGCGCCGCTCTGCGCAAGGCCCAATTCTTCGGCCAGCGCCCCCAGCGAAGCGCGGCTCATACCGTCGCCCACCAAGAGCAGCCGCAGGGTTTGGCCTTTGGCCTCTTTGCGTGCCAGGGCCAGCGCCCGCAGTACGGTATCAAGGCTTTGGGCCGGGCTGAAATTGCCGGTAAACACCAGGTTGAACCCGCCCGCATACTGCGCGGCCAGCCCTTCGTCCGGCTGGGGAAGGGCGTAAAAATCCTCACAGTACTGCGGGATCACCGCCACATCCCCTTCCGGTTTGCCGGTGCGCTCGATCAGCCGCCTTTGCAGGCTGCTGCTCATGGCAATGAGCTTATCGGCCTTGCGGTAGTGCCAGTCGCTCACCCGCCGGGCCACCCCCTGCCAGAACCGGCTTTTGACCGGCAGCACGCTGTAAAGGTTTTCGGGCCAGAGGTCCAGCACATATACGGTTACCGGCACATGGTGCCGCCACCCGTAAAGGAGGGCGGGCAGCGCCATCAAAACCGGGCTGGTATTGTAGCAAAAAACCGCATCGTATGGCCCTTTCGGCCGCCAAAGGCTCAAAAGGGCCAGCAGCGGCCAGCTAACATAATTCAAAAAAATCATAAGCCCGCTGTTGCCCCTGCGGGGAATCTCGCCTGCGCGCCAGATACGCACCGGGGGCATCCCCTCCCGGCCTGCGGCGCGCTCCTCGTACCGGGGGCCGGCATAACGGTAGCCGGGATACCATTCGCCTTTAGGGTAGTTGGGCAGCCCGCAGAGCACATCCACCGCAATGCCATCGGCCACAAACCCCTCAACAAGGTCGTTAATACGGAAATTTTCCGGCCAATAATGCTGGGTAACCACCAGGACCCGCCGCTGCTCCACCGGGCTGCCCTCCTTTGGCTTTGGTCTGCTTTGGAACCGATCTTCCGGCGCCGGGCCGCGGCCCGCATGCCGCTTCCCCGCCGCCCCTTGCGCAAAACGCTGTGTTGCCTGCCGCCGGGCATACCAGCGCCGCAGAGGGTTTTTTTGTTGCCAAAAACCCGCAGGGCAACCTGCCGCCAGCCGTGCAGAGGGCTATTGCCCCTTGCGCCAGACCATCTTGTTCACTACCCCAACATAGCTTTGGATGATTTTAACCACCTTTGCCGAGACATCCTCGGTATAATAGGGCACCGGGATGCCAAAATCACCGTTTGCATTCATGGCAACTGCGGTTTCTACCGCCTGCACCACCCCGTCCCCCGCGATGCCGGCCAGCACAAAGCAGCCCTTGTCCAGCGCCTCGGGCCGCTCGGTGCTGGTGCGGATGCAGACCGCCGGGAAGGGCCGGCCAATGCTGGTAAAAAAGCTGGATTCCTCCGGCAGGGTGCCGGAATCGCTCACCACGCAAAACGCGTTCATCTGCAGGTGGTTGTAATCGTGGAAGCCCAGCGGCTCGTGCAGCCGCACCCGCTTGTCCAGCTTAAAGCCGCGCGCCGCCAAAAACTTTTTGCTGCGCGGATGGCAGCTATACAAAATGGGCATATCGTACTGCGCAGCCAGCCGGTTGATGCTGGTAAAAAGGGAAGTGAAATTTTGCTCGGTGTCAATGTTTTCCTCCCGGTGGGCACTGAGCAGCATGTAGTTTTGGGCCGTAAGCCCCAGCCGGGCCAGCACGTCGCTCTGTTCGATCTTGGCAAGGTTTGCCCGCAGCACCTCGGCCATGGGGCTTCCGGTAACATAGGTGCGCTCTTTAGCGGCGCCCTCGGCGTTCAGGTACCGGCGGGCATGCTCGGAGTAACAGAGGTTTACATCTGCAATATGGTCCACAATGCGGCGGTTGGTCTCTTCCGGCAGGCACTCGTCAAAGCAGCGGTTGCCGGCCTCCATATGGAAGATGGGGATATGCAGCCGCTTTGCCGCAATGGCCGAAAGGCAACTGTTGGTGTCGCCCAAGATCAGCAGCGCATCCGGCATACGCTCGGCCATCAGCTTATAGCTTTTGGCAATGATATTGCCGATCGTCTCGCCAAGGTCAGCCCCCACCGCGTCCAGATAGACGTCCGGCGCGCGCAGGCCAAGGTCCTCAAAAAAAATCTCGTTGAGGGTGTAATCGTAGTTCTGCCCGGTATGCACGAGGGCCTGGTCGAAATAAACGTCGCACTTTTTGATTACGGCGCTCAGTCGGATAATTTCGGGCCGGGTACCCACAATTGTCATCAGCTTCAGCTTTGGCATCTTGTACTTGCTCCTTTTTAGGCTGGTTTTCGGCAGGGTCATACCGGCAGGGGAAAGGTGTCCGGCCGCGTGGGGTCAAACGGTTCGTTGGCCCACATCACGGTTACAAGGTCCTCCCGGCCGATATTTTCGATGTTGTGGGTATAGCCGGGCAGGATGTCCACCACCTGCAGGGTGTCCCCGCTCACAAAAAACTCGTGCACCTCGCCCTCGTCCACCCTGCGCAGGCGGATCACCGCCCGGCCGGACACCACCAAGAATTTTTCGTTTTTGGTGTGGTGCCAGTGGTTCCCCTTTACAACGCCGGGCTTTGCCACGTTGACGCTTACCTGCCCACGCTCGGGGCTGCGCAAAAACTCGGTAAAGCTGCCGCGCACATCGCAGTGCATCGGCAGCGGATAGATGGCCTTTTGGGCAGGCAGGTAGGACAGGAAGGTAGAATAAAACTTTTTTTCAAACGAGCCCTCCGCCAGGTAGGGCACGGCCAATGCCTCGCGGCCGGCGGCAAAGCCCTCGGCCAGCTCGGCCAGCCGCCCCAGCGTAACCGTGTGTACCGGATGAATCCGGCAGATCGGCTCGGCGCTTCGATCCTGCAAGAGGGGGCGGCCCTCCAGCGCATCCATAAAACAGGCAACCACATCATCAATGTACACCAACGGCAGGGCAAAGGCAGGGTCCCGCACCGAGAGAGGCAGCCCGCGCGCCGCATTGTAGCAGAAGGTGGCAGCCACGCTGTTATAGTTGGGGCGGCAGAACTTACCAAACACGCCCTCCATGCGGAACACATATACCGGCGCGCCCACCCTGCGGCCGTGGGCAAACACAGCCTGCTCGGCCGCACGCTTGCTTTTTCCGTAGTGGTTTTCCAACTCGGCCTGCACGCTGCTGGTAAGCAGCACCGGGGCCGGGTTGTGAGCCTCTTCCAGCGCCTTCAGCACCTGGTCGGCCGAGCCCTGGTTGCCGGCGTAAAATTCGCCGGGATCCTTGGGGCGGTTAACCCCCGCCAGATGGAACACAAAGGCCGCCCGGCCGGCATACCCGGCCAGCGTCTCGGGGGTATCGCTTATCTCAAACAGCAGCAGGTTTGTATAACCCGCCTGGCGCAGGGTAAGGGCCAGGTTTTTGCCCACAAACCCGCCCGCGCCGGTAATGAGGATGGGTGCCTGCTTGTCCATAACACGCCTGCCTTTCTTACTGGACCGTTTCCAACCGAGCCTGTGCACCGCGCCGGGCAAAGCCGTGCTTTTTGCGGCGCGTCCCCCGTTTGGCCGGGCGGCCGGCGCCGCAGCCGCCCGCCGCCCACGCTTTCAGCGCAGGCCATACTGCTCGTAGGCCTCGCGTACCGCCGAAGCGGTAAGGATTTTTTTTACCGTGCCCTCTACATCCAGCCGGCGGGTATTGTGGCTGGTATAGGCCTCGTCCGCCTCGGTGTGTACCCGGCCGTTTACATAATATTTGTCGTAGTTGAGGTCCCGCCCGTCGGCCGCCACCCGGAAATAGCTCCCCATATCCTCGCTGCGCACCCGTTCTTCCTTGGTAAGCAGGGTTTCATAGAGCTTTTCGCCGTGGCGGGTGCCGATCAAATGGGTGCCGGTATCGCCAAACAGGCGCTGCACCGCCTTGGCCAGGTCGCCGATGGTGGAGGCGTCGCTCTTCTGCACAAACAAATCGCCCGGGCGGGCGTGCTCAAAGGCGAACATCACCAGCTCCACCGCCTCGTCCAGGTTCATCAAAAAGCGGGTCATGCTGGGGTCGGTAATGGTGATGGGATTGCCCGCCCGGATCTGCTCGATAAACAACGGGATCACACTGCCGCGGCTGGCCATGACATTGCCGTACCGGGTGCAGCAGATGGTGGTTTTTTGAGGGTCCACCGTGCGGGCCTTGGCGCCGATAACCTTTTCCATCATCGCCTTGCTGATGCCCATGGCATTGATGGGGTAGGCCGCCTTATCGGTAGAAAGGCAGACCACCTTTTTGACCCCCGCGTCGATGGCGGCGGTGAGCAGGTTGTCGGTCCCGACAATGTTGGTGCGCACCGCCTCCATGGGGAAGAACTCGCAGCTAGGCACCTGCTTGAGGGCCGCCGCGTGAAAAACGAAATCCACCCCGTCCACCGCCGGGCGAATGCTGGCAGGGCTGCGCACGTCGCCAAGATAAAACTTAACCTTGCCGGCATATTCCGGCAGGCGCGCCTGTAGGTCGTGGCGCATGTCGTCCTGCTTTTTCTCGTCCCGGCTGAAGATACGAATCTCGCCAATATCACTCTGCAAAAAGTGCTTGAGCACCGTGTTGCCAAAGCTGCCGGTGCCGCCGGTAATTAAGAGGGCTTTATTGTGAAATACGGTGGTCTGCATCAAGCAATGTCCTCCCTGCATCTGCCGCAAAAGAGGCCGGCGGCAGGCGTATTTTCGTTTTGTGTGGGCAAACGCCGCCCATAACTAAGGATTATTTTACCATAAACAAGGGCGATTTCCAAGGCTTTTGGGCAAACCCCCGGACGATTCGCGGCTTTTTGGGCCGAATTTTGGGGGCTGCCGCCCATTTTTGCCGTCTGCCCGGCGCAAGCGCGCTTGCAAACCGGCCGTGCCGTGTTACAATAGGGCTTAGGGGCAACCGAGCGGGCACGGCCCAAACGGGGGCATTTGCCGCCCTTGGCAGGGCCGGCGCTTGCGGCAGGCCCCGCTGTAGAACAGCATGCCCATAAACCGCCCAAAATAGTAAAGCCCGGCAGGCATCCTACCCGCCGGGCTGCCCAAAAAGGAGTAAAAAATATGCGCGCTTACGAACGGTTTATCCGCTATGCCCAGGTGCACACCACCTCCGACCCCTCCACCGGCACCCACCCCAGCACCCCGCGCCAGTTTACCCTGGCCCGGATGCTGGCCGAGGAGCTGAAGGGGCTGGGCCTTGCCGACGCCCGGGTGGACGAGCACTGTTACGTGTACGCCAGCCTTGCCGCCGCAAGCGGCTGCGAGGGCGCGCCGGCCCTTGGGCTGATCGCCCATATGGACACGGCAAACGACGCTTCGGGCGAGGGAGTGCAGCCTCGGCTGTTCCCGAACTACGACGGCGGGAGCGTCGAGCTGGGGCATGGGGTCACCCTGGACACGGAACGCTTTGGCTTTTTGAAAACGCTCAAGGACCAAACCCTCATTACATCGGACGGCTCCACCCTTTTGGGGGCCGACGACAAGGCCGGCATCGCCGAGATCATGACCGCCCTGGAGCGGATACAGGCCGAGGGGCTGCCCCACGGCAGGCTCTGCATCGGCTTTACGCCGGACGAGGAGATCGGCGAGGGGGCAAGCCTGTTTGATATCCCCGCCTTTGGCGCGGCATATGCCTACACGGTGGACGGCGGCGATGTGGGCGAGCTGGAATACCAGAACTTCAACGCTGCGGCCGCGGTGGTAAGCTTCCGGGGCTTTTCGGTGCATCCGGGCTCGGCCAAAGGGCTGATGGTCAACGCGCAAAACCTGGCGATGGAGTTCCATGCCGCCCTGCCCGCCGCCGAGCGGCCGGAGCACACCGAGGGCTGGGAGGGCTTTTTCCATCTCACCAGCATGACCGGTACGGTAAGCGGCGCAAAGCTTGGATACATTGTGCGGGACCACGACAGGCAAAAATTTGAGGCCCGCAAGCAGGCCATGCAGCGCATTGCCGAGGATATGAACGCCCGGTACGGCGCGGGCACGGTGGCCCTTACCCTCCGAGATAGCTATTACAACATGGAAGAAAAAATCCTGCCGCACTTCCATCTGATAGAAAATGCGCAAAAGGCCTGCCGGATGGCCGGCCTTGAGCCGGTGATCCTGCCCATCCGCGGCGGCACCGACGGGGCCACCCTCTCGCATATGGGCCTGCCCTGCCCCAACCTGGGCACCGGCGGCTTTAACTTCCACGGCCCCTGCGAATGCATCACGGCCGAAAAGATGGACCAGGCCACCGACGTGCTGGTACACCTCGCCGCCCTGTACGCCAAGGCGGAATAGCCGGGGGATCGCGGGCGGAACGCCGCGCCGCAGTGGCGGGGCGGCGGGCTGCGGTATACCAAAAGCGCCGCGATAAAAGCCACGGGCCAGCGCAGCAGGCCAAAAGCGCCGCGCCGGGAAAGTTCCCAGCGCGGCGCGCTTTTTTGTGTCCTGCGATCTTGCGGCAGCTTTATCCCACCGAGATTTTGCCCTCGGGCAAAACCTCCCAGGCCTCTCTGCTGCTGTCGCGCGAGGCAAGGCTGACGGCCAGCGAAACCGGGCCCACCCGCCCGGCAAACATGGTTACCATGGTTACGATGCGGGCGGCGGGGTTCATGGTAGCGGTAACCCCAATCGAAACCCCCACCGTGGCAAAGGCGCTCACCGCCTCAAACAGGCTGTCCATCTCGGTAACGGCGGCGCTGGTGTTAAAAAACATGGTCACCGACGCCGCCATTACGGCGGCAAGGCTCAGGATGGTAATGGCCAGGGCACGGTAGACCGTCTTTTTAGGGATACGCCGTCCAAAAATCACCGCATCCTCCCGCCCGCGCGCCACACACAGCACGGTTACGGCCAGCACGCTGAAGGTGGTCACCTTAATACCGCCGCCGGTGCCGCCCGGCGCCGCGCCGACAAACATCAGTATGCAGAGCAAAAGCCGCGTAAGCTGGTTGGTGCCGGCCAGATCCACCGTATTAAAACCCGCCGTGCGCGCCGAGACCGACTGGAACAGGCTGGCCGCTACCTTATCCCCCACCGCCATGCCGCCCAGGGTGGCCGGGTTTTGCCACTCCAGCACCGCAAAGCCCAGCGCACCGCCAAACAAAAGCAGCCCGGTAAAGGCCAGTACCACCCGGGTGTGCAGCGAAACCCGCTTGGTGCGGCGCAGGGCCGCCAGCTCCTGCCAAACCAGAAAGCCCAGCCCGCCGCTCACGATAAGCGCCATCAGAACCCCCTGCACATACCAGTTGGAAGTGTAGGCGGTAAGGCTGGCATAGGGGGCAATGCGGCCCAAAACATCAAAGCCTGCGTTGCAAAAGGCGCTTATTGCCAAAAACACCGAAATCCAGACCCCCTCGGCCCCGTATTCCGGCACAAACGCGGCGCACAGCGCCGCTGCGCCCAGCCCCTCGCAGGCAAAGGCCACCTTGATCACCGTGCCCAACAGCCGTCTTGCCTCCACCGCGCTTGGCGCGCCGATCGACTCGCCGGCAAGCTGCAGGCTATGGAAGCTCATCCTCCGCCGCACGGTCATGGCAAAAAAGCTGGTAAGGGTTACCAGGCCCAGCCCGCCGATCTGGATCAGCCCCAGCACCACCGCCTGCCCAAAACCGGTAAAGGCTGTGTAGGTATCCACCGCCACAAGGCCGGTCACACAGGCGGCCGAGGTAGCGGTAAACAGGGCGTCCAGCGGGGCGATACCGTGCCGGGTAGAGCAGGGCAGCAGCAACAGCCCGGTCCCGGCAAGGATCAGCAGCGCAAAGCTGTAGGCAATGGTCTGGGTTGGGATATGCCCGCGCCGCCTGGCTGCGCCGTGGGCCGGTTTGTTGTTGCTCAAATCCTTACAATCCTCCTTACCGGCAGGCGCCCCATGCGCTCAAAGCCGGGCCCTGCGGGCGCCGGGCACAAGCCGGCGTGGGTAGGCGCAGTGCAATACGGCCGTGTACCTGCACCGGTTTCTGAGGGCTACCGTATCCCTCTGCCCGCCCGCATAACCCGGGAAACCGCCGGCTTGTCTTTGCACCCTGTGTGCAGATGCGTACAGGGCGGCAGGCCGCACAAATTTTTCGGCCGCCCAAGCCTTGATTTACCGCAGCAAAAACAGTATAATAGATAGCAGGCCCCTTGTCTCCGTAGCTCAGATGGATAGAGCGTTCGCCTCCTAAGCGAAAGGCCGGCAGTTCGACTCTGCCCGGGGACGCCAAAGCGCCGCAACCTGTTGTTGCGGCGCTTTTTTGTTTGGTTTGGCCAATGCCCGGGCCGCCCCTGCCGCGCTTACACCAGCACCGAAAACCCGCCGGCATCCTCCCTGCCGCCGAGCCTTTCGGTAAGGGGCTCGCTGCTGGCCGCCGTGGTGGTACGGGTAGTGCCGCCCGAAACATAGGCCCGGCCGCACTCGGGGCAGATAGCGGTTCGATAGCTTACCGACTGGCTGATGACCTCACGGCCCTCCCGCAGGGCCTTGGCCTGCTCGCGCACAACATGCTCCATCTCATGCCCGCGCACCTTGGCGGCGGCGAGCTCCGGGTCGATGTGGGAGGCGGTCTTGAAGGACACGCCCGGATCATCCGAGCCGTCCTGGTACTTGCGCTCCTTGCAGGTCTCGCACTCGGATTCTTCCATCACCTCACGGGCACTCTTGGCCCCTTCGGGGCTCTGGGCGTCCCCGGCCCTTTGCAAGGCGCCGGCCCCCCTGAGGCCCTCGGCCCCGGCAAGCTGCCGCCCCACTGCCTGCGCGGCGGTATAGGCGGCTTTGGCCTGCGCGCCGGCATTGGAGGCCGGGCCGGCGTTTTGCAGCTTTTCCAGGGCGTCCGCGCTTAAAAGCTCGATCCGGCTGCGCCCGGCCAGGGCCGCAGGGTCGCTCTGCCAGCGCCGCAAAAGCTCGGCCCCGTCCTGCACCGGCGCTGCCTGGGGCACCGGACGCACAGGGCCGACCGGCTGCACCGGCACATCCGGC
>CAJTSP010000045.1 GCA_910578965.1 uncultured Oscillospiraceae bacterium | reverse complement strand
GCCCCGCCCGCCGAGGCCCCGCCCGGCGCGGGCACCATCGTCTCGGCCCATTACCAGCAGGGCAGCGGGGAGGGCTATGTGTCGTGCGGCGTGGCCAGCATTAAAAACTGCACCGCCCTTTCGGATGCCGAGGTGGCCGGCATTATCGCAGGCGGGATGCCCTTTGCTGTAGAGGCAGGCAGCGAGGAGCCGCAGGTGCTCATCATGCACACCCATGCCACCGAAACCTACGAATTGGCCGACAACGGCTGGTACGACCCCGCATTCACCTGTCGCAGCACCGACACTGCGGTAAACATGGCGGCGGTAGGCGCGCGGATTGCCGAGCGGCTGGACGCAGCAGGCATCTGTACCCTGCAGGACACCACCCTGCACGATTATCCCAGCTACAACGGCAGCTATGCCAAATCCAATGAGACGGTGCGCTGGTACCTGGAGCAGTACCCCAGCATCAAGGTAGTGCTGGACGTCCACCGGGACGCCATTGAGCAGCAGGACGGCACCCGGGTCAAGCCGCTTGCCGAGATCGACGGGCAGCCCTGCGCGCAGGTAATGATTATCTGCGGGGCAGACCGCGGCGGAAACCTGCCTAATTTCCGGGAAAACCTGCGGTTTGCCGCTGCATGGCAAAACGCCATGGAAAGCCGGTTTCCCGGTCTTACCCGTCCGGTGCTGTTTGATTACCGCTACTACAACCAAGACCTCACTACCGGCAGCCTGCTGATCGAGATTGGCGGGCACGCCAACACGCTAAACGAGGCCCTTTACGCCGGCGAGCTGGTGGGCGAGGCGCTGGCCGGCCTGTTTACCGCCGGGCAGTAGCCGTGCGCCGCGGGATACCAGGGTTTCGGCCCTTGCCCTGGATGCGGGGCCCCGCCGGCCCGGCCGCCGTGCTTTGATCCGACATCCTCCCCGCCCGGCCCGCAATTTGACGGCCGGGCGGGTTTTGCTTTATAATTTGTTATAGGGATTTATTAATAGGGGGCCGATCCCGATCGGCCTAAAAAAGGAGCGTTTCTAAAAGGATGAGCAAGGTATGTGTTTTTTTGGCCGACGGCTTTGAGGAGTGCGAGGGGCTGATTACGGTGGACATCCTGCGCCGGGCAGGGGTCGAGGTGGTTATGGCCTCCGTCACCGGCAAAGCGCAGGTTACCGGAAGCCACCGCATCAGCGTAACAGCAGACGCGCTGGCCGAGGCCCTTGCGCTGGACGAATTCGATATGCTGGTGCTGCCCGGCGGCATGCCCGGCACCACTCATCTGGGCGGATCCGCCCTGGTTACCGGGGTGGTGCGCCGGTTTATAGGCCAGGGCAAGCGGGTAGCCGCCATCTGCGCCGCCCCCAGCGTACTGGGCGGCCTTGGGCTGCTTGAGGGCAGGAGGGCCACCTGCTACCCCAGCTTTGAGCATGCGCTTGCCGGGGCCGAGATCACCGGGGCCGAGGCGGTTACCGACGGGCCGGTTACCACCGGGCAGGGGCTTGGCGCGGCCATCCCGTTTGCGCTGGAGCTGGCCGCCCTTTTGGAGGGCCCCCAAAAAGCGCAGGAGGTAAAAGAGGCCATCGTCTACCGGCATTAAACGGGCCGGCCCCGGGCCTGGCGGCAGTTGCCACGCCCTTTTCTAACGCGTATAATAAGAGCCATGCCGACAGATAAACCAGTGCGGCGGTTTTGCAAAAACAAATCCGCGGGTTTTGCAGACGCTTTTTATCGCGCCGCCGCCGACAAGGAGGAGCCTTTTTATGCTGAATATCCCGTTTACCAAAATGCAGGGCGCGGGCAACGATTTTATTGTCATCGACAACCGCGAGCTGCGCATCCCCGCCAGCCTGTTTGCAAAGCTGGCAAAGCAGGCCTGCGCCCGCCATGTTTCGCTGGGGGCGGACGGCCTGATGGTGGCCGATTGGCCCGAGCACGGCGGCGACCTTAAGCTCGTTTATTTTAACGGGGACGGCAGCCTCGGCGAGATGTGCGGCAACGGCGCGCGCTGCATCGGGCGGTTTGGCTATGAGCGTTTTGCTCAAAAGCCCCGCATTACCATCGAGGCCACCAGCGGCGACGTGTACGCCTGGCGGCTGAACGAGCGCGAGTATAAAATCTGCCTCAACGAGCCCACCCGGCTGGAGGTGGATTTCCCCCTGCTGCTGGACGGCGCGATTATAAACTGCGCCTATGTAGAGCTGGGCGACCCTGGCCTGCCGCATGCCGTGCTGCTGCGGGAGGACCTGGAGGGCATGGACTACAGCGCCGAGCTTACCGATATCGCCCGCAAGCTGCGCAACCATGCCCAGTTCCCCAAGGGGGCCAACATCAATTTCTGCCAGGTGCTCGCGCCGGACCATCTGCTCATCCGTACCTATGAGCGTGGGGTGGAGGATTTTACCCTCGCCTGCGGCACCGGGTCGGCCAGCTCAGTAGCGGCTTTGCAGGCCACCGGTAAGCTGGCGCGCGGCCCGGTACGGGTCTCGAACCCCGGCGATGACCTGATGGTAGAGCCGGTCTGGGCCGGCGATAAGGTCACCGAGCTGTTTGTCACCGGCCCCACCAACATGGTGGCGGACGGCACCCTCACCGATGAGGACATCGTACTTGAATAACGCCGGCCCTGGCGGCGCGCGGGGGCTAAGCGGCTTTGCCCTCAAGGGGCTGGCCATGTGCAGCATGACCATCGACCACGCCGCCGCCGTGCTGCTGCAAAATGGCGCGGCCTGTGCGGGGCGGCCTGCGCTGGCCGCCCTCTATTTTGCCTGCCGGGGCGTTGGGCGGCTTGCTTTTCCCCTTTATTGTTTTTTGCTGGCCGAAGGCTTTGCAAACACCGCCAGCCGCTGGGCATATGCCCGGCGGCTGGCGGTGTTTGCACTTCTCAGCGAGGCCGTGTTTGACCTTGCCATCTTTAGCACGCCCTGGTACCCGCACTACCAAAACGTCTTTTTCACCCTCCTGCTGGGGCTTTTGGCCCTCTGCGCCCTGCACGCGCCCGCCGCCGCGCTGCGCTGGACCGGGCCGCCGGCCTGCGTGCTGGCGGCCGAAGCCCTGCGTACCGACTATGGCGGCTTTGGGGTGCTGCTGATCCTCGTTTTCTCCCTTTGGCGCAAAAACCGCACGGCCGCCCTGGCGCTGGCCGCGGCGGCGATGCTGCTGCACTGCGCCTGGAACAGCTACTGGCCGGGGGCCTTTGCCCTCTTTGCTCTCGTGCCGGTTTTTGCCTACAGCGGGGCGAGGGGCCGCGCCCTGCCCCGGTATGTTTTTTACCTGTACTACCCGCTGCACCTGTTAATCCTCTGCCTGCTGCGGCTGGGGCTGGCGACAGGCCGGCAGCCCTTTTTTACCGGATAAAGTTGGTGCGCACCCGGTCCTCCTGCGCGGGCAGGGGCAGCCCGGCGGCCCGGCCGGCCTCAAGGCTCTTCAGCAGCCAGGCCATGTTGCGGGCAAGCTGACGCATGGTCTGCATCCCCTCGGCGTCCTGCAAAACGTCCTCTGGCCGCGAGCCGTGTACCATATTCCAATACTGGCTGCCCACCAAAGGCATATTGCTGATGGTAAAATATTTGTTGAGCTGGTCGAGGGTGGCGGTGGTCCCGGCTCGCCGGGCGCTGGCCACTGCCGCGCCCGGCTTAAAGCGCAGGGCGGCGCCGCCTGCGTAAAACAGCCGGTCAAAAAAGCCGGTGGCCGAGCCGGCGGCCGAAGCGTAGTGCACCGGGCTGCCCAGGATGACCGCATCGGCAGTTTTCGCCTGTTCGATGGCCTCGTTGACCCTTCCGCCAAAAGCGCAGGCCCCCTTGCCGGCGCAGCCGCCGCAGCCAATGCAGCCGCCCACCGGGGCCGAACCGATCCAGAAAATGTCCGAATCCACCCCCTGCGCCTCCAGTTCCCTTGCAACCTCGGCGAGGGCAGTGTAGGTGCAGCCCTTTTGGTGCGGGCTGCCGTTGATCAATAATACTTTCATTGCAATGCACCTTTCTTTGTCTGTTTTGGGTTGACGGCGGGGCGGGCCAGGCGCCCTGCGGCTATTATACCATAAAAAGCCCATAGCCAAAACGCAATAAAATCTGCTTTTTATGCGTATTCCGATTGGGGGAAGATGGGCGGCGGAACGGCCCCGCCCCGGATACCGGGGTGTCTTGATTGACCCCGCATGCCCCCGGAGCGCCTTTAAGATGTTTAAGGTCCCAAAGCAGTGCAAGCTCCCCGGCAGGCGGCGTACACCCTCTGCTTGCTTCGCCCGGTCGGGGGCCGCTCTAACAATGTGAGGAGGGAGGCTTATGCCCTCTGCAAAAGCTCCCGCGCCCGAGGCTGTGCGGCAGGCGGAAGCGGCGCTGGACACCTATGGCGCCTTGGTACTGCGCACTGCCTTTGGCCTTTTAAAGAATATGCAGGATGCCGAGGATGTTGCCCAGGAGGTGTTCTTGAGCCTTTTGCGATCCGCGCCCCAGTTTGAGAGCGAGGAGCACCAAAAGGCCTGGCTGCTGCGCGCCACCATCAACCGCTGCCGGTCGGTTTTCCGCAGCGCGTGGCGCCGGCGCACCGTACCGCTCGACGAAAGCCTCCCGGCCCCCTTTACCCCGGAAGAATCGGCCGTATTGGACGCGGTGGGCGCACTGCCGCTGAAATACCGGCAGGTAATCTACCTGCACTACATCGAGGGATATACCAGCGCCGAAATCGCACGGCTGCTGGGTAGCCGCCAAAACACGGTGTTAAGCCAGTTGAGCCGGGCACGCGCCCTCTTAAAAACCGCGCTGAAAGGGGAGTGGGAGCCATGACCGAACGCACAACGCCCGCTGCGCCTGGCGCGGCGCTGGCCGCCTACCGCGCGGCCCTGGCGCGGGTGAAGCCCAGCGAGGCCTTTTTGGCCCGCACCCGGCAGGCGCTGGCCGAGGCTGCCGCCCCTGCGCCGCAGCGCCGGGGCCCCGCCGGCCGGGCAGGGCCTTGGCGTACCCGCCGTCTCGCGCCGCTGGCCGTCTGCCTTGCGCTGGCCTTGCTGACAGTTCCCGCCGGCTATTGGATGCTGGACGGGGCCGGGGCCTCGGGAGGAGCCCCCGAAGCGGTATACCAGATGGCCGACACCGCAGACGGCAGCGGGGAGCAGGGGATGGTACGCTCCAGCGCGGCCATGGCCGAAACGCCCGAGGCCGCGCCCGAGGAGTGCGCGCCTCAGGAGCCGGCCGCGCCGGCCGGGGACCCGGAAAACAATGACGCCACCCCGTCTGCCCAGACCCCCTCGGAGGCCGGCGCGCCTGAAAACGGCGAGGGCGGTGAGCGCAAGGCCGATGACGCCCCGGCTTACGGCGGGGGGCAGGCCGTGGGCAAGGCTGCCGCGGCCGGCCCATCTAAGAAGCTGTACCAATAGACGGCGTGCGCAGCATGGCGAGAAAATTTTTTGACTGTCGAAGCCCCAAAATTGCAGAAATACTTGGCGTATTTCAAGATTTTGGGGCAAAGACAGACGGGGTCGGCCGCATAATGTACTTGCGTCCGACACTTCCCTGCGGGAGGATGCAGGGTCGAAATTTGCCGCCAGGATGTGTGCGATGGCTATTGGTACAGCTTCTAAACACCCGCGCGGGCAGGCTGCCTCTGGCCGGGCCGCGGAGGCCGCGCGGCCACACGTTTTGCCCCCGTGTTTTGCGGCGTTTGGCGCGTTGACACAAAGCACCCCAAAAGAGTATACTAATTTTACGTAGCGCCCGGTATGGCCCTGCCTGCCGGGCGCCTGCTTTGGCGGCGGGGCCGGGGCTGCCCGGTTTTGATCCGGGCCCTTTTGCCGCCGCGCCCGGCGCGGGCAAACCCCGGCGCCCTAAGCCCTGGCGCAAATCCATCTGCAAAGAGAGGTGAAACCGGTCGTGGACCCAAGCAGTAGTAAAAACCGACGAACCGTATGCGCCCGCCTGTGCCGGGCGGCGCGCCTTGCCGCGGCCGGCCGTTTGCCCTTGCCTTAAAAGGGTGGGGGCCTTTGCCGCGGCCTGCAAAGGAGGCCGAGGATGGAAAAAGAACAGATGCTGCGGCTGCTGGAGCAAAAGAGCTACCGGCGGCTGCGCGAGGCCGCCGGGGAGCTGCAGCCGGCCGACCTTGCCGAAATGCTGGAAGATATGGATGAAAAGCAGCGGCTGCTGGTGTTCCGGCTGATGAAGAAGGACCAGGCGGCCGAGGCCTTTGCATACCTGGATAACGATACCCGCAGCGACATGATAGAGGCGTTCAGCGATGCCGAGCTTACCGCTACCCTTGAACAGATGGCGTTGGATGACGCGGCCGATCTTTTGGAGGAGATGCCGGCCAGTGTGGTAAAGCGGGTACTGGGCCGCTCGGACCCCGAGACCCGCGAGAGCCTCAACCGCCTGCTCAACTACCCGGCCGACTCGGCCGGCAGCATTATGACCCCGGAATATGTGCGGCTGCGGCCGGGCACTACGGTGGCGGACGCCTTTACCGCGATCCGCCGGCAGGGGGAAAACGCCGAGACGGTGTACATCTGCTATGTGGTGGAGCGCAACCGGCTGACAGGGGTGGTTACCGCGCGGGATCTTTTGCTGTCCAGCCCCGAGGACCTGATTGATGAGGTGATGGACGACCATGTCATCCGGGTGCAGGTAACCGACGACAAGGAATTTGTGGCCAACGAGATGAACCGTTACGGCTTTATGGCCATGCCGGTGGTGGACAGCGAGGGCTTTATGGTGGGCATCGTGACCCTGGACGATGCGGCCGGCGTCCTGATCGAGGAGGCCACCGAGGACATCCAGAAGATGGCCGCCATTGCCGCCCCGCCCGAGGACAGCTATTTTTCCACCGGCGTGCTGGCCCACGCGCGCTCCCGCATCCCCTGGCTTTTGATCCTGATGCTCAGCGCCACCTTTACCGGCATGATTATCACCTACTACGAAAACGCCTTTGCCGCCCTGCCGCTGCTGGTCTCGTTTATCCCGATGCTGATGGACACCGGCGGCAACTGCGGCAACCAGAGCAGCGCCCTGATGGTGCGCGGCCTTGCCTTGGGCGAGATACGCCCGCGGGACATTTTGCGGGTGGCCTTTAAGGAGGCGCGGGTGGCCCTGGTGGTGGGTCTGGTGCTGGCCGCCGCCAACGGGCTGCGCATCTTTCTCATGTACCGTGATATGCGCCTGGCCCTGCTCATCAGCGTCACCCTGGTGCTGGCCATCGTAATTGCCAAGCTGATCGGCTGCAGCCTGCCGCTGCTGGTGCAGAAGGCCGGGCTGGACCCGGCGCTGATGGCCTCGCCCTTTATCACCACCATTGTGGACGCCTGCTCGATCACCATTTATTTCAGCCTTGCTACCTGGATGTTCGGGCTTTGAGGGCCATTTTTGAGAAAGAAGGGGTGTAATGTGAAGCGCACTGCTTTGCAGGGCCTGGCGGTGGACACCCTGTACGACCTTGCCGGCAGCCTCCTTTACGGGCTGGGTGTGTATACCTTTGCCCTCAAGGGCGCGTTTGCGCCGGGCGGGGTGTCCGGCGTGGCGCTGATCCTGAACCACTTTACCCGTTGGCCGGTAGGCTTGGTGAGCCTGGCGCTGAACCTCCCCATCCTGCTTGTCAGCCGCAGGGCGCTCAACCGGGTATTTTTGTTAAAAAGCCTGCGCACCATCCTCATCTCGACCCTGATGCTGGACCTGGTGTTCCCTCGGTTTGCAGTGTACGAGGGCAGCCGGCTTTTGGCCGCCGTGTTTACCGGCGTTTGCCTGGGCGCGGGGCTGGCCATCATCTACCTGCGGGGATCCTCCACCGGCGGGGCGGATTTTTTGATTTACGCCATCAAGCGGCGGTTTCCCCATATGAGCTTTGGGCAGATTACCCTTGTTACCGACGGGATGGTGATCCTGGCCGGCTATTTTGCCTTTGGGGATATCGACGCGGTGCTTTACGGCATGCTCTCGGTAATGGCCTCCACCTTTGTGATGGACCGGATCGTTTACGGCGCGGGCGGCGGCAAGCTGGCCCTGATCATCACGGCAAAGGGCGGGCAGGTGGCCCGCGCCATCAGCGATGCGGTAGGCCGCGGGGCCACCCTCTTCCCGGCCACCGGCAGCTATTCGGGCCGGCCGCTCGAGATGGTGCTGTGCGCCTGCGGCAAGGCCGAGGTGGCCCGGGTACGCACCGCCGCACACGCGGTGGATCCCGGGGCGATGGTGATGATCTGCGAGACCAACGAGGTGTTTGGCGAGGGCTTTTTGCCCCCCGAACTGCCCGACCCCACGAAGCCCGCGCCCCAGGCCGGTTCCCCTGGGGGCTGATACCGGCCGATGGGGGCCGGCCTTTGAAGCGCCCGCCGAAAATTCGGGCGAAAACTCCATGGACGGGCCGCAGGATGGAAAAAGATCCCTTGCATGTTTTAAGGGAAATACGGCTTGTATAACCCGCCGGCCGCGGGATGGTTGTTGAAAACTCTGTTGAAAGTGTTAAAAACCCCCGGCCTTTGTGCCCTGTTTTCCACATCCGCCGCCAAACGTCCTGCCGGGTTTACAGAGGGTTGAACCGCCTTTGCACCGTTTTCGCCATAAAACGCAGCCGGGCGCTTACAACAACTTTCTATCCAAACCGCATGATGCGGGCAAAAAATGCGCCCTTTCTCAAAAATTTTTGTGCCGTGCGCTTTTACACGGCAAAGGAGGCAAAAAGCATGTCCTGGCTTGACAAATTAGAACGCAGGTACGGCCGCTTTTACATCTCAAACCTGATGCTTTGGGTTGTGGGCGGGCAGCTCGTGGTATGGCTTTTGGTGATGCTGGTGGATTTCCGGGTATACCCGATGCTGACCCTTTCCCGCTGGGAGCTCTTTCACGGGCAGGTGTGGCGGCTGGTGAGCTTTATCTTTTTGCCGCCGCTCTCGGCAAACCCTTTGCTGGTGGCGCTGAGCCTGTATTTTGATTATATCATTGGCGTTTCGCTGGAACGGCAGTGGGGCGGCTTTTGCTTCAACGTGTTTTTCCTCGCCGGGATGCTGGGCTCCATTGCGGCCGCCCTGCTGGTGGGCAGCGCCGACAACAGCGCCCTGGGCCTTTCGCTCTTTTTTGCCTTTGCCATGCTGTTTCCCGAGGCGCAGGTGCTGCTGTTTTATGTGCTGCCGGTCAAGGTAAAATGGCTGGGCTGGATTGCCGCCGGACTGTACCTTTGGCAGTTGCTCACCGCAAGCCTCACAGGCAAGGCCTCGCTGCTACTGGGCATGGCGGGCTTTCTGCTCTTTTTTGGCCGGAGCCTCTTTGACCAGGCCCGCCGCTCCATCGTCAATTACCGCCGCCGCCAGCAGTGGAAAAACCAGTGGAAGAAATAACGGCGCCGCGCTTTTGTGTTTTTTGCAGTATAAAGGCCTCTGCCCGCCCTCTGGCCGTACGGGGACTTCCGCGCGGCGGGGATAGCGGACGGATGGGTATCCCGCATTTTGCATATGAAAATAGGCAAAAACGTATTTTTAAAATGCCGGCCATCGTGGGGCAGGTATCTTTTCCGATTGGCAAAGCCCGGCTTTGCAGGCAAGGCCGGTTGGCAAAGGGGGCTTTGGCATGGTATAATAGCCGCAGGGCGGCTATTATACCCTATCTTATGGCGTTCGCCTCGCCCCTCGCGGGGCAACCGGCGAAACCGCCCAATTATACCATTCACGCTGCGCGTCCATGGTATAATAGAGCCGCAGGGCGGCTATTATACCCTATCTTACGGCGTTCGCCTCGCCCCTCGCGGGGCAACCGGCGAAACCGCCCATTATACCATTCACGCTGCGCGTCCATGGTATGCTATGCTCGATTGGCAGGGCAGGGCCGTAGGCAAAGGGGCCGAGCTTAGCAGCGTAAATATCTTATCCTCAGCGGGCATAGGCCCTTTGGGGCGATGGGGCAAGCTTCGCGATAGGATAATAACAACAGCAGCCGCAAGACAGCCCCCCTCCGCACTTCTTGGAGGTGTAGGGCTTTTAGGGCCTGACCCATAAAATTCCTGCCCGCGCAGCCCCGCTGTGCGGATCAAAATGAGGTGACTTGCCATGAAATTGATTACCGCCATCGTCAACAAGGAAGATTCCAAGGCTGTATGCTCGGCTCTCATCAAGGGAGGGTTCTCGGTAACCCGGCTTTCCACCACCGGCGGCTTTTTGATGGCCGGCAACATGACCCTGCTGATTGGCACCGAGGATTCCCGGGTGGACGCCTGCATCGAGATCATCGCGGGCTGCTGCAAGCAGCGCACCGAAGTGGTGCCCAGTACCTCCAGCTATGGGCTGGGAGTGGCCACCGCCGTTCCGTTGCAGGTAACGGTGGGCGGCGCCACCGTGTTTGTGACCAACGTGGAACGGTTTGAAAAATTGTGATGCTGGAGCGGCTTGCCGGCAACCCGTCTTTACGTCGGGACCTTACCGCAGCGCTAAGCGCCGGGCGGCTTACACATAGCGTACTGCTTTGCGGCGAAAAAGGGTTGGGTGCGGGCTTTGCCGCCCGCTGCCTCGCGGCCGACTACCTCTACCCGGCCGGCGGCCCGCAGGCCGAGGCGGTGCTGGCCGGCGCCGCGGACGAATGCATTGAGGTGCGGGGCGAGGGCGCGTCGGGCGAAATCAAGGTGGCCCGGGTGCGCGAGGTCCGCCGGGAGGTGTACGGCACCGCCTTAAATGCGGCCGGTCGGGCAGTGATTTTTTATGACGCCCACCGGCTGAATGCCTCGAGTGGCAACGCCCTGCTCAAGCTGCTGGAGGAGCCGCCGGCCGGTGTGCTTTTTGTTTTGACGGCCAGCAGCCCGGCCGCTATCCTGCCCACCCTGCGCAGCCGCTGCGCGGCGTACACCCTCAGCCCGGTAAGCGAGGAAGAGTGCGAGGCCTATTTACAGGCGCACGCCCCCCAGGCAGCCGGTTCAGCGCCCGTTGGCCCGGCCCGGCTGGCAGCGATCTATGCCGGGCAGTTGGGCGAGGCGATCCGGGTGCTGCAAACGCCGCAGCGCGCGGCGGTGCTTGCCGACGCGCTGGCCGTTTCGGACCTTGCGGCCAGGCGCCGGGAATACGAGCTGCTTTGCGCCCTGGCTGCCTATGAGCCGGCCCGGCGGGGCAAGAAAAAGCCGGCCCGCAGGCCTGCGGCCAAAAAGGGGCCAATTGTTGGGCAGCCGGCACAAAAGGGGCCGGAGGAGCAACAGCCGGATATCCGGCTGCTGCTGCGGGATCTTGCATGCCTTGGCTCGGCCGCAATGCGCGGGCGGGGCGGGGTTGGCCTCGGCCCTGTTTTGGGCGCGCGGCTGGCGCGGGCGGCGGGGGATGCCGCCGCGGCCCTTGCCTCCAACGCAAACCCCAAGCTGGTGCTGACCAACCTTGCCGTGCGCCTGGCGCAGCCCTGACCGGCGGTTTTGCAGGCGCGGGCCCTTGGCGCACAAAAGGGCAGGGCGCAAGGGAGGCTTCCGGATATACAGGGAGCTTGCCTGCGGGGCGTATGGATGCCTGCCGAGCCCTCTGTTTTTCTTTTTAAGCCTCCGCCTGATCTTTGCCGCGGGCGGGGATGTGACAGCTTGGCCGCCTGCGGCAGCGGCATGGGAATTGCAGCTATGAAAAAGGTCGTATCCGTCCGCTTTAAGGAAGGCGGGAAAAGCTATTATTTTGACCCTGCGGGGCTGGAAATCCACAAGGGTGAGTATGTAATCGTGCAGACCGCACGCGGCACCGAGTGCGGCGAGGCGGTAAGCGAGGTACGGGAGGTCCCGGATTCGGCAGTGGTCAAGGCGCTTAAGAGCGTGACCCGGATGGCAGACGGGGTAGACGTGCGCCGGATGCAGCAGAACCGGGCAGACGAAAAAAAGGCGTTTGAGATTTGCTGCGAGCGGATTGCAAAGCATGGCCTTGAGATGAAGCTGGTGGACGCCGAATACACGCTGGACCGCAGCAAGGTCTTGTTTTACTTTACGGCAGACGGCCGGGTGGATTTCCGCGAGCTGGTCAAAGACCTGGCAGGGGTGTTCCACACCCGGATCGAGCTGCGGCAGATTGGGGTGCGGGATGAGAGCAAGATGCTTGGCGGGCTTGGCATCTGCGGGCAGCCCTTTTGCTGTAGCCGGTTTCTAAAGGATTTTCAGCCGGTGTCCATCAAGATGGCCAAGGAACAGGGCCTAAGCCTGAACCCGGCCAAAATCTCGGGTAGCTGCGGGCGGCTGATGTGCTGCCTTGCCTACGAGCAAAAGGCCTACGAGTATCTCAACGGGATCACCCCCATGCCGGGCAGCGTTGTGCGTACACCGGACGGTGAGGGCGTAGTGCTGGATGCGAGCCCGGTGGCAGGCACCCTAAAGGTGCGGCTGGAGGGGGGCGGCCCGGCCGCCGGCACCTATAAGAGGTCCGACTGCATCTACCTGCGGGGCGGCAAGCGCCCGCCCAAAAAGCCCGACCCGGAGCCCGGGGAATAAAAGGGCGGGCAGGAGCGGGCCGCCCGGAAAACAAGCACTCCCAAAAGCAAACGATCCCCGGAATATCCAGCCTTGAAAGCGGGCTGTTGCCGGCAGGCCCTTTCAAAGCCCGGCCCTGCCAGGCATTCGGCCGTACCGGGCTTTATGCCTGGCCAATTCCGGCCGATAGAGTTAGGCCGCACAAGAATTTGCGCGGCCTAACGCAGCCCAAAGGGCGCAGTTCCCGGGCCATCCTTTACGCCTGGGTCCCCAAGCCGGCCCGCGGCAGGAAAATGCGCGGCGAGGGGGAAAATTGGCGCCGTGCCCCCTTGCGAAACCGAGATTTTATGCTACAATGAGAGGTACGGGGGAGGCTGGCGGATGGGAGGCCGGCCGAGGCCCGTGCCGGGACGCGCTTTCCGTGCGAGGCGCAGCGGCTTTCCAAAAAATCCACACTGCACGGAGAAAAAGGAGTACGATTATGGCTTACAAGATTACCGATGCCTGTGTTTCCTGCGGCACCTGCGCTGGCGAGTGCCCCGTGAGCGCTATCTCTGAGGGCGACGGCAAGTTCGTTATCGACGAGAACGCCTGCCTGGACTGCGGCACCTGTGCCGGCGTCTGCCCCACGGGCGCAATCGAGCAGGGCTAAGCCCGGATCGGACATACCCAAACGCGGCGGGCGGCAATGCGGCTCGCCGCATTTCTTTGCCCCGGGCCAAGAGAAGGGCCCAGCCGGGGCACACGCCCCCGGCCCCCTTTTATAAAGCCAATCCGGGGGGATACATCCCCCAGGCCCCTTTCTGCCGTGCAAAAAATATCTGCGCGGCAGAAAATAGGATCAAAAAGGCAGGTCTCCCGCATACCCGGGGCAAAGCAAACCTGAATCGGGCCCGGCGCAAAACGGCCTAAAAGGAGGCTACGTATGGACTGCGAACGGGAAACGCTGCAAAACGGCACCGTCGTTTTGATCAGCAAAGCCCACCGGTTTGGCACCGACGCCATGCTTCTAAGCAGCTTCTGCCGGCCCAAGCGGGACGAATCTGCCGCAGACCTTTGCAGCGGCTGCGGCATCCTGGCCCTGCGCTGGCATGACCTTGGCCACCGCGGCCGCTGCGAGGCGGTAGAGCTTTGCGCCGAGGGCAGCGAGCTTTTGTCTGCTGCCTGCGCGCAAAACGGTATCCGGCATATCCATCCGGTTACGGCCGACCTGCGCGGCTTTGCCCAAGACGCCCCCCAAAGCTTTGATTTGGCGGCCTGCAACCCGCCCTACTTTACCGCCGGCCGCCCCAGCCCCGACCCGGTGCGTGCCGCCGCCCGCCACGAAGGTAGCTGCACCCTGCGGGACGCGGCGGAATGCGCGGCGCGGCTTTTGCGGTACGGCGGCAGGTTCGCCCTTTGCGGCCGGCCCCAGCGCCTGGCTGAAACCCTATGCCTTTTGCATGGACTGGGCCTGGAGCCCAAACGGCTGGCCCTGGTAAAAAAGGAGCCCCGCAGCCTGCCGGCCCTTTTTTTGTGCGAGGCCAAAAAAGGCGGCCGGCCCGGCCTCAAATTTGAGCCGGACCTCTTGACCGGCGAGGGTGCGGGCGGTTATGATGATACTGCCGGCTCTTAACGGCGGTGAATCGTTGGATCGGAGCTGCGTTTTCTTATCTTGCCACGGCTTTCGCGGCGGCCCATCCCTTTTTGTGCCATTTTTTGCGGGGCGGGCAAAATTTTGCCCGTCTAAGGCGGGGGTCTGGTCCGATGTTTCGCATTTTTTGCCAACCAGTTTGCAAAGGGCAAAAAATCCAGAAACATCGCATCCATCAAATGCGGGACATTTTATGGTGGGCTGCGGCCCCCAGATTGGCCTAAGGATTTTCTGCAAAGGAGGCGGCGTATGCCGGGCACGCTGTACGTGGTTGCCACCCCCATTGGCAACTTGGACGACCTGACCCCGCGCGCGGGGGCCACCTTTGGCAGCGTGGATTTTATCGCCGCCGAGGACACCCGGGTAACCTTAAAGCTGCTGAACCATCTGGGCCTTAAAAAGCCGCTGGTAAGCTACTACGAGCACAACCTGCGCGAGCGGGGGCGGCTGATTTTGGCCCGCATTTTGGCGGGGGAAAGCTGCGCCTTGTGCAGCGATGCAGGCATGCCGGCGGTATCCGACCCCGGCGAGGTTTTGGTGCGGGACGCGCTTGCGGCGGGGATCCGGGTGGTGCCGGTGCCGGCGGCCTCGGCCTGCGTCAGCGCGCTGGCGGTGTCCGGCCAGGCCACCGGGCGGTTTGTGTTTGAGGGCTTTTTGCCCACAAACCGCCGCCAGCGGGCCGAGCGGCTGGCACAGCTTTCCGGCGAAACCCGCACCATGCTTTTTTACGAGGCCCCGCACAAGCTGCGGATGACCCTAAACGACCTGGTTGCCGCCTTTGGCCCTCAGCGCAGCGTGACCCTGGCCCGGGAACTGACCAAGCTGCACGAGGAGATTGTGAAAACTACGCTTGGCGAGGCCGTCGAGCGGTACCGCGAGCAGGCCCCGCGGGGTGAGTTTGTGCTGGTGCTGGCGGGCGCCGACCCCGCCCCGCCGCCCGAGGCCGGGATGACCCTGGAGGATGCGCTGGAAAAGGCCCGGCAGCTTCGGGCGCAGGGTATGGCGGCCAGCGAGGCGGCGCGCCAGGCCGCCAAGGGCAGCGCTTTTTCCAAAAGCGAGATTTACCGGCTGCTGACCGGAGTAAAAGAGGGCAGGCCCCCTCGGGGCTGACGGTCCCGGGATTTGGCGGCGGCCCTGGCGCCGCCTATGCGGGGTGTATGGAGCTATGCCCTGCGCTTGAAGGTGTCCTATCCGCGTTGAAACGATGAAAAGAGGAGGATATGCGGCCATGCACAAGATCCTTGTCACGTCGGACAGCCACGGCTCTGCCTATGCGCTTTGCCGTGTCGCCGAGACCGAGCCAGACGCCGATGCGATGATCTTTTTGGGGGACGGCCTGCGCGATTTGGATGGGTTGTACCAGCGTCACCCTAACCTGCGGGTGTACAGCGTGCGCGGAAACTGCGATTTTTCCGCTTTTGAAGCAGGGGAGGGGCTTGCCGCATTTGGCGGGGTACTCTTCTTTTATGCTCATGGCGACCGCTATGGGGTAAAATATTCCCGCGAGCAACTGGCGGAGGCTGCAAGGGCGCGCGGCGCGGACGCCGCCCTATACGGCCACACCCACACCGCCGCAAGCGAGGAGATCGAGGGGGTTACCGTATTTAACCCCGGCAGCGTAGGCCGGCCGCGCCAGGGCTTGGCCAGCTACGGCGTAATTACTATCCAGAATGGGAAAGCCAACTTTGAGCACCGCGAGGTACCCCCGTTATGAAACGGCTGAGCCCTCCCGCTGCCCCGCGTTTATACTATCTGGAACAGACGGATAGCACCAATAACTGGGCCAAGGCACGCCTTGCCGGGCTTTCACATCTGGACGCGGTCTACGCCGCCAGCCAAACCGCCGGCAAGGGCCGCCTGGGCCGCCGCTGGGAGAATGCCGGCCCGGAGGGGCTCTACTACACCATCGTGTGCAAGGTCTCCTTGGCCGACCCCGCCAGCCTGCCCCTTTTGGCCAGCCTGGCGGCGGCCGGCGCACTGCGGGAGCTGTTTGGCCTTTGCTGCCAGATCAAATGGCCCAACGACCTTTTGGCCGGGGGCAAAAAGCTCTGCGGCATTTTGTGCGAATCCACCCCGGATGGCATTGTGTGCGGCATTGGGGTAAACTTGTGGCAGAGCGAAGCCTTTTTTGCCGCCTGCGGCCTGCCCCACGCCACCTCGGCCGCCGCGGCGCTGGCAAGGCAACGGGAGAACAGTAGGGGGCCGCTACAGGCCGAAGGCGCACAGCCGGGTACGGCCGCACGGCAGGGCGAGGGCCTTTTTCCGGGCGGCGTCTTACAGCCTGGCGCCACCCTGCCCCAAAACGCGGCGCAGCTTTTGGCCCGAAAGATCGGCACGGAGTTTGCCGCCCTGCTGCCCGGCTTTGCGCAGCAGGGCTTTGCCGCTTTGCGCGAGGAATATTGCCGGCTCTGCGTCAATCTGGGCCGGGAGGTGGAGTTTGCCGGCGGGCGGGGCATTGCGCGGGATATCGACGGGCAGGGCCGCCTGCTTGTGGAAACCGAGGCCGGCGGGGCCGCCGTTTTTACCGGCGAGGTGAGCGTACAGGGCATCTATGGCGAGGTGTGACGGCACAAAAGGCCCCCATAACCTGTTGGTTTTTTGGCAGGGCTACCGGCCGCCCCGGGTATGACCGGCTTTGCCGGTGCGGCTGGCCGCTTTTGCCGGGCGCCGGCGGGCAAGGCCGGAGGCTGCCTTTTCGCTCAGGCGCGGCAAAACGGCAAAACCCCCGCGCCCTGAGCGGCGCGGGGGTTTTTAGGGGTATCGCTTTGGTGTGAGGAGGAATCATGTCACAGGGCTGTGGTTGCGGCTCCATCGCCCTGTGATTGTAGTATACCCAAAACTTGCGTGCAAAATTTTAAGCGGCTGTGAACATTTTGTAAACTTGAAAAGGGGCTTTGAGGTTTTTGCTTGTCGATAAAACGCATGTTTTTGGGCCCTTGCGAGATACCTGCCCTTTTTTGAAAATCGGTTGATTTTCGCCCGGCTCTGCCCTATACTTAAAGAAAGGCCTGCCGGGGCGGGAACGCCCCGCACGAGCTTTTTCGGCTTGCGGCAGGCCAAACCGGATTTTGAGCGGCGGCCGCTGGCGCCAAGCGCCTTGTTTTTGGCGCGGGCGCCCCGCCCCTTTGGGAGAGATTACCATGAAAAATTATGTAATTACTATCGCCCGCGAAAACGGCAGCGGTGGGCGCGCCATTGGCGAGGCCTTGGCGGGCCAGTTAGGCATCCCCTTTTACAGCCGCGCCATCCTGCGGATGGCGGCGGACGACAGCGGCATCAACGAGCAGCTATTTGCCAAGGCGGAGGATAGCTTCAAAAACAGCCTTCTTTTCCGGGTGGCCAAAAACGCCTACAACGGCGAGGTGATCCCGCCGGACAGCGACAACTTTGTTTCCAATGAAAACCTTTTCCGTTATCAGGCCAAGGTGATGCTGGGGCTGGCCGAGAGCGAGAGCTGTGTGATGATCGGGCGCTGCGCCGATTTTATTTTGCGCGACCGGCCCAATGTGCTGCGGGTATTCATCCATGCGCCGGAGGAGGCGCGGGTGCGCACCCTGATGCAGCGGCACAGCATCAGCGAGGCCGAGGCCCGCAAGCAGATGCGCCGGGTGGACAAGCGTCGGGCCGACTACTACCGTGCCTTTACCGGCAGCGACTGGCGGGACGCCGGGCACTACGACATCTGCTTTGACTCCGACCATATGGGCCAGGATAAGATCCTGCGCTTTTTGACCGGCTACATGAAGGTCTGCTTTGAGGACTGAGAACCCCGAACATGGCGGCGGAGTCTGCAC
>CAJTSP010000044.1 GCA_910578965.1 uncultured Oscillospiraceae bacterium | reverse complement strand
ATCTGGTACCAAAATCGCTGCCTGCCCGGCCGTCATAAATTTTACCATGCAAAAGCTCCCTTTTTGCTTAAAAAGGCCGCACAGCCGCCGCGTGCAGCGGCCGTGCAGCCTTTTTTGTTAAAATTGCGAAAAAGCAGCAATGTCCTCACGCAGGTACTCCTTTGCTTGAGGAAGGTTGCGCTCTCGTATTGCCCGCAGAATACGGTCGTGCCGTTCCGGGTGCTTGAGCGAAACGATGCTGCGCTGACGTTCCCAATACAACTGGCTGTAGGCACGCTGCAGAAATTTCATTGCCGATGTCAACACATCGCAGACATATTTATTGTGGGCCAGGGATATCAGAGCCAAATGAAACTCGCTGTTGTACCGCCACAGGGCAAAGACACTGTCTTCATCCGAGCCCGCATGGTACAGAGCGTCCATGGTGCGCTGCAGGTACTCCAGATCCTCGGCAGTGATGCTGTCCCATATCCGCTCCAGATAGCCGCACTCCAGCAGGATGCGGAACTCCAAAATCTCATTGACCTCGTCCCGCGTAATACGGATTACCTCGTAGCCATAGCGCGGGATGCTCCGCAGCACCTTTTCGTTGCATAGCTCAATCAACGCTTCCCGGATGGGTGATTTGCTCACGCCAAAACGTTCGATCAGATCTTTTTCATTGAGGACATCGCCAGGATGGAATTCGCCCGTTACAATGCTTTTTAGAAGCTGCGCGTGGATTTGCGCTTTCAGCGAAATGGCGCCCGAACGATTGTCTGATGTAGTGCTCACATACTTCCCTCCTTGATAATATTAATAATATACTAAAAACCATAAAATGTAAACCGATATTTTGTCCGAAAAATCAGGCGGATTGTTGTGTGTTTGCACAATAATAATTATATTTTTCTTTTTTTATTGACATTTTGTATATCTTCTGATATTATCAATAGCATATTAAAGACAATATCAAGGAAACCGAAGGAGGAAAGGATGCAACAAGACGATTTTCTGGAAGAAAAAGCGGCGGTGCAACGCGCCGCCATAGCCCATCGGGCCCGTTGGATGGCGCTTGTGTTTGAGGAGCTGGAAAAGGACGGCATACCGGCCGGCCGGATAGAGCACACCCTGCGCAGGGCGGTACGCCGCTGCGGGCAGATGGACGGGCTGGACTACCGCAGCCACGCAAAAGACCCCGGCAGCGTGGAGGAGGTTATCCGCACACGCTTTGCCAACGAGATGGGCAGGGCGTCCTTTTGCCAAAGGGACATTGTGGCAGACGAGCAGGCGGGCACGGTGCATTGCAGCTTTTGCCCGCTTGTGGATGCCTGGGAAAAAATGGGCCTTGCGCCGGAGCGGGTGGAGCTTTTGTGTGATATTGCAATGGATGGAGATCGAGCGCTCTTGGAGCTGTTGGGCTTTTCGATGAAGCTGCCCTGCACACTTGCCCGTGGTGATGGCGACTGTACCATGCATTACAGCAAAAATGCAGGGTAAAACAAATTTTTAGGAGGATGTACCAATGAAAAAACTGCTTAGTCTGCTGCTTGTATTCTCGCTTGCACTCACCCTTTTCACCGCATGCAGCACGCCGGCTTCATCCGGCGCAGGGTCCGGCTCGGCGGCCGCGTCCGGCAACATCAAGGTAGGGGTGCTGGCCCCCCTCACCGGCACCAACGCCGAATTCGGCAAAGGGTTTGAGGTTGCCATGACTATGGCCATGGAGGAGATCAATGCCGCCGGGGGCATCAATGGCCGTATGCTGGAGCTGGTTTTCCAGGATTCCAAGGGGGATGCCAAGGAAAGCTCGGACCTCTGCCGGCAATATGTGGACAATGAGGAGATTGTGGCCATCCTGGGCGATTTTACCTCCACGGCCTGCATGGCGGACGCCCCCATTGTAAAGGAGGCCGAGATGGCGATCCTTTCGCCAACTGCGTCCAACCCCGCTTTTACCGAGATGAACGATTGTACCTTTGGCATTATTGGCAAGCAGGATGCCGACAGCCGCTACTACGCACGTTATGTCCTTCAGGAGTACGCAGGCGTGGATAATGTGGGTATCATCTACATCGAGAGCGACTGGGGCAATGCCGCTGTGAGCAATTTTGTGGATGAGGCGCAGAAGATCGGGCTGAACATTGTGGAAACCGCAAGCTATGTACAGGATGAAAAGGATTTTTCGTCCATCATTACCAAGATGAAAGCGGCCAACCTGGATCACATCGCCATTATGGATCAAGGCGCTACCTCCCAGATCATCAACCAGATTCGCGCATCCGGGTGGGATGTTTCACTGTCTACCAACGGCCCCGGCACCTCGCAGCAGCTCATCGACCTTTGCGGCGAGAACTGCGAAGGCCTGCTGCTTACCACCCCCTTCTTTTTTGACCCGGAAAGCGAAAAGGAAATGGCCTGGCGTGATGAATTTACCAGCCGTGCCGGTTTTGCACCTACCGTGCACTCGGTAAATGCGTACGACTGCGCGCTGCTGATTGCCGAGGCGATCCGCCAATGCGGGGACGATGTCTCCCGCAAGAATGTGCGGGACAAGCTCGCGGCCATTGAATTTAGCGGCGGCCTCACCGGCCAGATTCAGTTTGACGAGACCGGCAGCCTTGACCGCCGGTATATCATCTGTGAAATTGTAGACGGCGAGTATGTAAAGCGGGCGGGCTTTGATTATCCCGAGCAGGTGGCCGCCGGCAAATAACCGGCAACCGGCCTGTTTGCAGGTGTTTATATGCAATGAGCCAAACGCCCCTGCCGCCGGTCCGCGTCGGTGGACTGGCGGCAGGAGCGTTTGTATATTAAGAAAGGATACTCGGATGGAATATATCCTTAACCAACTGGTAAACGGCATCTGCCAGGGGGCCATTTACGCAATGATGGCTATTGGCTATTCGGTTGTGGTGGGCGTTGTGGGGATGGTCACTTTTACCCACGGCGAGGTAATTATGATTGGGGCCTTTGCCTCTTACTATGCCTTTGAAATGGCCGGGAACCACATCCTCCTAGGGCTTTTATTTAGCTTTGCGGCGGCCTGGCTGATGGGGGCATGCGTTTACAAAATCTGCTATGAGCGATTTTTTTCCGCCCCGCGGAATATATCCATGCTTTGTACGATCGGGTTCAGCATGGTGGTGAAAAACCTGGCTCAGATCGTGTTTGGGCCAAACCAAAAGCCGATGCTGAATATTGTGGACAACAAAATCTACAGCCTTGGGATCGTGCAGATATCCACCATACAGATCGTTGTGGTCATCACGGTAATCGTAAGCGCTACGGTCCTGTCCTTCTTTTTCAATAAAACGCGATGGGGCATCAAGCTCCGAGCGGTAAGCCAGGATAAAACCGCCGCGTATATGGTGGGCATCAATGTAAAGCGTACCGCTATGGTTGGCAACTGCGTTGGCTGCGCCCTTGCAGGGGTATCCGGTATGCTGCTGTCCATCTATTATCAAACCCTCCAGGCAACCATGGGCGGCTCCCTGGGAATGAAAGCGTTTTCCTCCTCGGTGCTCGGCGGGCTGACCGACATCCGGTTTTCTGCACTGGGCGGGCTCTGCCTCGGTATCATCGAAAACCTTGGCATTACCTTTTCGTCCGCCAGCTTCCGCGATATTTTTGCGTTTATTTTCCTGATCCTGATGCTTCTCATCCGTCCGGAGGGCTTTGCATCCAAAAAGGGGGCGCGTCCATAAATGAAACAAGCGGTGTACGGCCTTGCCGGGCCGGTAAAAAAATATGGCCCCCTTGTGCTGCTGGGCATTTTTTTGCTGCTGCCGCTGCTGATTACAAAGACCTACATCCTGGGGCTGCTCTGCCGGGTGCTGATGTATGCCACCCTGGCGGGCTCGCTCAATGTAATCAACGGCTACAGCGGCCAGATGTGCATCGGGCACGCCGGGTTTTTCTGCATCGGCTCGTATGTAGAGGCTATTTTGGCTACCCGGTTTGGCATCAGCTTCTGGCTTTTGCTGCCGCTGGCCGGGGCCGTCGCGGCGCTGATGGGCCTTATGGTGGCGCTGCCCACCCTCAAAATGCGCGGAGTGTATCTCGCCATCATTACCCTGGGCTTTTCGGAGATCATCCGGTTAATTGCCCTTAACTGGACCGAAGTCACGGGCGGGGCCATGGGCATCAAAAACATCCCCGTGCCTCAGTTGGGCGGCCTCGAATTTTCAAATGCGCGTACCTACTATTACATCTTTTTGGGCGTCGCAGCCTTGTTTCTGTTTGTGACCCGCCGGGTCGTCCGGTCCCGCATCGGGCGTGCCTGGATGTCGATCCGTGAGGATCAGCTCGCGGCCCGTTCGCTGGGGGTAAACACTCCCGCCTACAAGGCCGTAAACTTTATGTACGGGGCCTTTTGGGCCGGCATTGTCGGGGCGGCCTATGCGCCCTATGCCCGGTTTATTGATTCCACTATATATTCCCTCGACGAGGGCTTTAATATCCTTTCTATGGTTATTGTGGGGGGCAGCGGCACCCTGATGGGCCCTCTGGCCGGATCGGTGGTAATCAACGCGCTCACCGAGCTGCTCCGGCCCATTGGCCAGTGGCGGATGGTGGCTTATGGCGTGCTGATCATCGTCATGATGTGGTTCCGCCCGCAGGGGCTGATCGGCGCATCGGACAGCGTGCTGGCCGGGCGTGACATCAAGGCAAAAAAGCAAAAGGCAAAGGAGGATGCAAAATGAGCGCGATCCTGCGTGCCGAGGGGGTCTGCAAGTATTTTGGCGGCCTCAAGGCGGTTGAAGCTGTGGATATGGAGATCGCGCAGGGGGACATCTTTGGGATTATCGGCCCCAACGGCGCCGGCAAGACCACCTTTTTCAATGTCTGCACGGGCATCTATGCCCCTACACAGGGCAGGATATACCTTGGCGATGAGGATATATCGGGTCTTTCGCCGGACAAGGTGGCCGCTCGGGGTATGGCGCGCACCTTTCAAAACATCCAGCTTTTTAAATATCTGACCGTGCGGGACAATGTCAAGATCGGGTTTCATCTGCACGCAAAAACAAGGCTCTGGGACGCTGTTTTGCACACCGAAACCTACCGGAAGGATGAAAAACTGATCAACGAAGAGAGCGAGGCCATTCTGGACCGGGTAGGCCTGAGCCGGTACAGCGGCACGATGGCCGGTATGCTGCCCTATGGAGTACAGCGCAGGGTGGAGATCGCCCGTGCCCTGGCGCTGGAACCCCGGCTGCTTCTGCTGGATGAGCCGGCTGCCGGCATGAACCCGCAGGAAACCATGGAGCTGGCCGAGTTTATCCGTACCCTGAACGCAGACGGCTATACCATTGTGCTGATCGAGCATGACATGCGGTTTGTTATGAACACCTGCAACCGGATCCTTGTGCTGAACTTTGGCAAAAAAATCTGCGAAGGAACCCCGGATACGGTCCGGGCAGATCGGAACGTGCACGAGGCGTATTTCGGCAAGGGGCTTATTGCAGGAGAGGCGGTGAAGAAACGTGCTTGAGATTACGGGCCTTGCGGTCAACTATGGCTATGTGCGGGCGCTGACCGGAGTGGACATCACCGTCCGCAAGGGCGAGATCATCTCACTGATTGGCGGAAACGGCGCCGGCAAGACCACTACCCTGATGGCGGTGTCCGGCCTGGTGGAAAAGCAGCAGGGGCAGGTCCGGTTCAAGGGCGCCGATATTACCCGTATGGCGCCGGACCGGATCGTGCAGATGGGGCTGGCGCATGTGCCGGAGGGGCGTAAAATTTTCCCCAGCCTGACCGTATACGAAAACCTGATCGCCGGCACAGTGGGCAACCCCAAGCTGGACAAGCAGCAGATACAGGCCCTTCTGGAGGAAAGCTATGCCCTCTTTCCCCGCCTTCGGGAGCGGCTTGCGCAGGGAGGCGGGAGCCTGTCGGGCGGGGAGCAGCAGATGCTGGCCATCGCCCGCGGGCTGATGATGGATCCCGACCTGATTATGCTGGACGAGCCAAGCCTCGGCCTTGCCCCGATTGTAGTGGAGGAAATCTTTGAATTGATCCTCAAGATTCGAGAATTGGGCAAAACCGTGCTTTTAATTGAACAGAACGCATCCATGGCTCTCTCGATTGCCGACCGCGGCTATGTATTGGAGCTGGGCAGGGTCACCATGGAGGGCCCGGGTCGGGAGCTGCTCAACGACCCCTGCGTCAAACACGCGTATCTGGGCGACTAAGGAGGCCACAATGGAAGCATCAACCTACCAGGCCTATATCCGCATCCTTTCCAGCGAGCTGCGCCCGGCAACCGGCTGTACCGAACCCATCGCGGTCGCCTATGCGGCGGCCCGGGCCCGCGCCGTGCTGGGCGCCCCGCCCGAGCGGATCCAGGCGTATTGCAGCGGAAATATCATCAAAAATGTCTACGGTGTTACCGTCCCCAATTCGGGCGGGCTCCACGGCGTAGAGATCGCCGCGGCACTGGGCGCCGTTGCGGGCGACGCAGGGCGGGAGCTCGATGTGCTGGCGCAGGTAAGCGAGCCAGACCGCAAAAAGGCCTTGACGCTGGTGGAGCAGGGCCGCTGCCGCTGCCTGCTGGCAGAGGATGTTCCGCCGCTCTACATACGCCTGTGCGTACAGGCCGGGAGCGACTGCGCCGAGGTGGAACTGGAGGGCGGGCATACGAGCATCCGCCGCATTGCTCGGAACGGCCAAACTCTGCAGCAGGCCGGGCAGGCCCGCACCGCCGGGCAGGACGACAAGGCGCTGTTGAACCTTACGGACATCCTTGCATTTGCAAATGCCTTACGCCCGGCAGAGCTGAGTGAACTGCTGGAGCAGCAGATCTGTTGCAATACCCGCATTGCCAACGAGGGGTTGCTGCATCCTTACGGCGCCTGCATCGGCCAAACCCTGATGCATGAGTACGACGCAAGCGACATCCGCGTGCGGGCCGCGGCAATGGCGGCTGCCGGTTCGGATGCCCGTATGGGCGGCTGCCCATTGCCGGTGATTATCAACTCGGGCAGCGGAAACCAAGGCATAACGGTCAGTCTGCCAGTCATCGCCTATGCCGCTGAACTGGGCTCCACGAGGGATGACCTCTACCGTGCGCTGGCGCTTTCCAACCTCATTGCCCTGCTGCAAAAACGATATATCGGCAATCTATCCGCCTTTTGCGGGGCCGTCTGCGCAGCAACAGGGGCCGCCTGCGGCATCGCGTACCTGCATGGAGCGAACCGGGAGGTTATCGGCAAGGTAATCAACAACACCCTGTGCAATGTGGGCGGTATTGTGTGTGACGGTGCAAAGCCCTCCTGCGCGGCCAAGATCGCGGCGGCGGTCAATGCCGGGCTGCTGGGCTGGACCTTGGCTGCTCACAGCGGATATGCCTTCGGCTCCGGCCAGGGGATCGCCAGCGACGATGCCGAGCAAACCATCGCCAACGTGGGCCGGGTCGGACGGGATGGGATGCGCCGGACGGATCAGGAGATCCTGCGGATCATGCTGGAGCAGGTGAAAACATCATGACAAACGAGGTAAAACAGGAAATACAGCGGCAGGCCGGGCTTTTGCGGCAGCTCAGCAGCGGGATATGGCAGGCGGCCGAGCTTGCCGGCCAGGAAACCATTTCGGCCAGTCTGCTTGTCAATACGCTGCGCAGCGCGGGTTTTGCTGTGGAAAAGGGGCTGGGAAGCCAGCCCACTGCTTTCCGTGCGGTATGCGGGGAGGGCGGCCCACGGATCGGCCTCATGGCCGAGTATGACGCGCTGCCCGGTCTCAGCCAGGCCTGCCGGCCATGCCCGGCAGGTGGGAACGGCGGACCCGAGCATGGCTGCGGACATAACCTTTTGGGGGCTGGCAGCACGGTAGCAGCCATTGCCCTGGCCAATATATTGCGGCAAAAGGGCCTGCCGGGCCAGGTAATCCTTTACGGCACCCCGGCCGAGGAGACGATGTTTGGCAAAAACCAGCTTCTGAAAGAGGGATTTTTGAGGGATGTGGACGCAATGCTGGCATGGCACCCGCAGACCCGCATGCGCTGCGGCGGGGTTATGCACAATGCAATGAACTCCATCCTGTTTTCATTTTACGGGCGCACTGCCCATGCCGCGGCCGACCCCCAAAACGGCCGCAGCGCACTGGACGCGGCAGAGCTGATGAATATTGGCTGCAACTACCTGCGCGAACACATCCCGGAGGGGGCAAGGCTGCATTACAGCTATACGCATGGAGGCGAAAAGCCCAATATCGTGCCGGATTATGCCCAGGTCTGGTACTTTGTGCGTGCCCGTACCCGCGCCATGCTGGACGATGTTACCCGGCGGGTAATCCAGGCGGCGCGGGGGGCAGCGCAGATGACCGGCACAAGGGCGGAGCACACCTTTTTGGTCAAGGGCACGCACACCCTTGTAAACGACCATTTGAGCCAACTGGCCTTTGCCTGCGCACAGTGCTTGGAGCCGCCCCGCTTTGGCGAGGGCTGTATCCAGTTTGCCGAGGCGCTTCACCGGGAGCTTGGGCAGATTGAGCCGTGGTTTGACACCGAAATTCCCCGGCCGGTTGCGGGAGCGGTGGAGTACGAGATGGGTTCCACCGATCTATCGTCGGTCAGCCATGCGGTTCCCACGATTGAGCTCTGCGTTACCTGCTTTGCCCGCGGTACGCCCGGGCACCACTGGGCGGTTACCGCGCAGGCGGGCGGGGAGATGGGCCTGTGCGGTACGGCGTTTGCTGCGCAGTGGCTTGCGCTGATGGGCGGCCGCTTGGCAGAAGACCCCCGGCTGCTTGAACAGGTACAGGCCGAGTTTCAAAAGCGGATTGCAGAAGAGGAGGATTAAAACTAAGGACATGAATACATATAAAGGCACACGCATCGCCATGATCGGAGTAGGTTTTCTGCTGGAGTATATCTTTCCCTGTGTGCGGCAACTGACCGGGCCGGAAAACCTGGCCGGCTGCGTGATGGGAACAAGCGCGGATGAAGCCGCCATTGCCGGCAAGCAGGAGCGGATGGGGATTCGGATCCTTTACAAGGACAACGCGCGGATGCTGCGCGAAATCGAGCCGCAGATCATTGTATATGGCCCACAGCCGGTATTTGCCGCCGAAATTGCCCAGGCCGATCTCAAGCCCTACTACGATGAGCTGCGTGAAGCCGGCCGGCCCCTGCCAGACCTGTATGTTGCTCCGCCGAGCCCGGTGGGCAAATTTTACCGTGACCTGCTGGGGCAGGATGTGCATGTGGTCAATATGCTGCCCAATATGCTCACCCGCATTGCCGGGCATGACGTTGCCCGGCAGGGAGTTACAGCGGTAACCTACGCGCAGGGAGATTGCTGGAGCGATGAAAAAAAAGACCGCCTGCGCTGCTTTTTTGCGCCATACGGCCGCACGGTGGAGGTTCCATATGACCAGGTAATGACCTTTTTGGGCGGGCAGTGCGCGCTGCAGGCTGTAACGGAATATGTGCACACCATCTTCTCTGCCCTGAAACGGGCAGGGCAGGAGATCTCCCACCAGAGGATCGCTTCGGCCATGCGCGCGTTATTCCGTGAACAATACCGGTATGCATACCCTTCCCCCATTGCCTGCAGCAGCGAAGACGTCCCGGCCGGGCTGCGCCCCCCGCTGGCCGGGACAGTAGTATCCCTGTTTGAAGGGGTTTCAGACGCCTGCACTGCGTTGGGAATGACCCACGAGATGGTTCTTGAGCTTATGACAAGCTGGCTGGACCTGCACCTCTCCGCTCTCCAGACGGAAGAACGCAGCGATACCGAGCGCCAAACCGCCAATCATGCCACCAAGGGCGGCGTGGCCGAGATGGGGCTGCGGGTTTACTATCGTATGATCGATTACCCTCTCTCGCAGCTCTTTTCCGAGCCAGCGGCCGCCGCGCAGCGTTTTACGCCGCAGCTGGCCGCACAGCTCCGCAGCGCGGCAGCTCACAATACCAAAACCGTACAGCAGCATGGCAGCCGGCTGGGGCAGGGCCTTTCCGGTGAGATCCATGTTGAGCAGCATGCCATGATGTATGCCCTGCTTGCGCGGGCCGCCTGTACATATCTGGGCGAAAAAGCGGATGAAGCGATCCATCGGGCAACCGTCCTGTATGGCACCCAGCGGGGACAGCGAATGCGCGCACGCGCGCTGGAAAAGGGCATCCCGCTGGACATGGCCGGCTATTTCGCCCTACAGGAATGGCGACCCAACCCGGGCGATTTTGACAGTGTTATCCTGCAAAAGGAGCCCTGCCTTGTGACCTGCCAAAAGCTGTGCCCCTGGACACAAGCCTGGAAGCTGTTTTCGATGCAGCAGTATGGCAGGCTGTATTGCCGGGATGTGGACCTTGCCATCATCAAGGGGTTTGATCCCTCGCTGGAACTTACACTGACCAGTACCCTGAGCGCCGGGGACAGCGCCTGCCGCTTTACCTACCCGCAGGCTTGCCAGGATGCGGAATTTGAGGTCCGGCGTGCCCAATATACTGCTCAGGCAGGGCCGGAGGCGGTACGCCCCTTTGCCTACCATATAGCGCATCTCTATACGGCGTTTGGCCGGGTAATGGAGGGGTACGGGGAGCGAGGCGCCCGGGTGATGGAACGGGGCCGGGCGGATTTCATAAGCTATTATACGAACAGTGTATGGGACGAGATTGCCGCATATCTTGCGGAGCTTGCCTGAGCGGGAGCCGCCGGATGCAAGAGGCCAAAAAGCCGCTCATCGTGCCAGGCAGATTTGTAAGCTCCGGCACTCGTTTGCGGGATGCGGCAAAGAAAAAAGGAGGATGTGCAGATGCTGGAAGGCGTAAGAGTATTGAGCTTTACCCACTATTTGCAGGGCCCATCCGCCGCGCAGATTTTGGCGGACTTAGGCGCGGATGTGGTAAAGGTAGAGCCGGTCAAGGGTGCTTACGAGCGCGGTTGGTCCGGCTGCAGCACCTACAAAAATGGCGTCAGCGTGTTTTTTCTTTTGGGGAATCGCAACCAACGGGGTATCTCGGTGGATCTCAAGGCGGCAAAGGGCCAGGAGATCATCCGTCGCCTTGTCAAACGCTACGACGTAGTAATCGAAAATTTCCGCCCCGGCGTTATGGAAAAACTCGGTCTGGGGTATGAGAATCTCCGGCAGATCAACCCGCGGCTGATCTACTGCTCCTGCTCCGGCTACGGCTCCAGCGGGCCCAAGGTCAAAAAGCCGGGGCAGGACTTACTGATCCAGAGCATGAGCGGCATAGCCGCGCTAACCGGCAATGGACAGAACCCTCCCACCCCCATCGGCACGGCCGCAGTGGATCAGCATGGGGCGGTATTGGCTGCGCTGGGCATCGTCAGCGCGGTATACGACAGAGAGCGGACCGGCAAGGGCCATCGCGTTGAGGCGAGCCTGCTGGGCGCTGCACTGGACCTTCAGCTTGAATCGCTGGCCTATTATATGAACGGCGGGCAGTTTACCGGACGTCCCTCTACCGGGCTTTCCACCCGGCTGCATCAGTCGCCTTACGGAGTTTACCGCACGGCCGATGGCTACATTACCCTCTCTCTTGTGCCCATTGAGCAGTTACGCAAAATATTCTGCCCGGGCTGCCTGGACGGCTATGCCCGTCAGGACCAGATGGACAAGCGCCTTGAGGTGGACGCCATTGTGGCGGAGGAACTGAAAAAAAAGACGACAAAACAGTGGCAGGCCATTTTTGAACAGGAGGACATCTGGTACGCGCCGGTCAATGAGTACGAGCAGGTGCTGCAGGACGAACAGGTGCAATATAACCAGGCTATCCTTACCATGCAGCACCCGGTTGCCGGGGAGGTAAAGGTGGTAGGGCACGCCAACAGGTATGACGGCAGCCGTGTGGAACTGCGCAGGCTCCCGCCCGAGCTGGGGCAGCATACCGAAGAACTCCTGCGCGAGGCCGGCTATACCCGGCAGGAGCTCGCATCGCTCGAACAAGAAAAGATCGTGTATGCAAACAAAGGAGAAGCAAAATCATGAACGATTCCAGCCATCTGATCCTGACGGAGAAATTTGCCGATAAAACTGCCCTGGTCACCCTGAACAATCCACCGCTGAATCTGGTTACCCTCGATCTCTGCCGTGAGCTTCACGAAACCCTGCTTGCGCTGGAAGATGACCCGGAGGTCCGGGCCGTCGTCTTAACCGGCAGCGGCCAGAAAGCATTTTGTGTGGGTTCGGACATCAAGGAATTCCCACAGGTGTGGGATGATGTCATCCATAAAAAACTCGAAAAGGAAAATCTCGCCTTCAACCAGGTTGAACTGCTCAGCAAGCCGGTTATCGCGGCTATGGAGGGCAACGTGCTGGGCGGCGGATGCGAGCTTTCCATGGCCTGTGACATCCGCATCCTGTCCGAAGCGGGCAGGATCGGGCTGCCGGAGATCCATCTCGGGGTTTTCCCGGGCAGCGGGGGCATCTTCCGGCTTGCAAAACTGGTTGGCCCGGCCAAGGCGGTAGAAATGATGTATACCGGGCAGATGCTTTGTGCCAAAGAGGCTTTGCAGCTTGGTCTGGTCAACCGGGTCGTGCCGCAAGGCACGGCATGTACCGCCGCGCTGGAACTGGCCGGCCAGATCGCCCAAAAGCCATTTGAGGCCATCCGGCTGATTAAGCGGGGTGTACGGGAGCTTTGGCAAAAAACGACCCAGGAGTGTTTTTATCCCAACCTTGAGCTGAGCCGGACGGTATTCCAGACCTCCGACTGCGCCGAGGGGGTAGATGCCTTTTTGCACAAGCGCAAGCCTCAGTTTCAGTAAATGAGGGGGCCTCCTTATGAATTATACAACCGATGTGCTGATTGTTGGCGGGGGCGGCGCGGCCTGCCGAGCTGCATTGGCTGCGGCGGATGCCGGTGCGCAGGTCATCCTGGCCAGTAAGCGTCCTCCCGCGCAGGCCGGGGCCACCAGCTACCCGGTGGCGGAAATGGCTGGGTACAATGCCGGAGACCCGGCGCTCGCCGGCGATGTCGAACAGCATTATCAGGATATTATGGCCGCAGGGCAGGGTATGGCCGACCCGCAACTGGCGGCGATCCTCGCAGCGCATGCACCGCAGACAATCCGGCAACTGGAGGCCTGGGGGGTCCCATTTGAAAGGGACGGGGACGGATACTATGTTTTCAAAAGCTGTTTTTCCAGCCGCGCCCGCACCCATGTCATCCGTGGGCATGGCGAGCCGATCATCCGCGTCATGTTGCATCAGATCCAACTGCGCAGCCAGATTGCCCTTTTGGAGGATGTCACCATTGTAAAGCTCCTGACAAACGGCTCCGGCTGCTGCGGAGGCTGGGGCTTTCGTTCGGACGGATCCGAAGCCACGATCCTGGCCGGCGCTGTGGTATTGGCCACGGGAGGCGCCAGCCAGGTGTTTGAAAGAAATCTGAACCCTGCGGACGTTTCGGGCGACGGTTACCGGATGGCCTTTGAGGCTGGGGCCGAGCTGGTCAACATGGAATTCATGCAGATTGGAATCGGCTTTTCCCATCCGGTGGTCAATATCTTCAATGGCTATATCTGGGAAGGACAGCCGGTTTTGCGCAACCGGTATGGGCAGGAATTCCTGCCCTCCGGCCTGCCAGCCGGCCTTACCGCTGCCGCCGTTATGCACGAGCACCGCCGGCATTTCCCCTTTTCTGCAAGCGATAATGCCCGCTATCTCGAAATTGCGATTCACCGTGAGATCACAGAGGGGCGCGGCACAAAAAACGGCGGTGTATCAGCAGACTTGCGTCACATGGACGATGCACGGATAAACGCCCTGCCGGACGATTGCGGCCTTCATCACATGTGGCCGATTGCGCGGGAGCATCTGCGGCAGCGCGGGGTGGATCTTCTCAAGCAGCCGGTAGAGATCTGCTGTTTTGCCCATGCGGTCAACGGCGGGGTACGCATCAACGCCAGTGCGGCCAGCACCGTGCCCGGCCTATACGCTGCCGGCGAAACAGCCGGCGGCCCGCACGGGGCAGACCGTCTGGGCGGCAACATGATGGTTGCCTGCCAGGTGTTCGGCGCAATTGCAGGCACAAATGCCGCACAGTATGCGATACGGCATCCGGGCAGGCTGTCCGGCAGTCTGCGGCCCCAGACCGAAAAGGATCGGGCGCTCCTGTATAAAAATGCCGATGCCGCGGCACTGCTGGAGCGTCTGCACCATTGTACGCAGCGGTACCTGCTGGTCAGCCGCACAGAGGCTGGCCTGCAAACGGTACTGAGCACGGTGGCGGAACTGCAAAACGAGCTTTTATGCGCGCCGGATACTAATACCCTCCATATCGAGAACAACGCCCTTTACAGCCAGCTTTTTACTGCAAAAGCCATGGCAGCGGCTGCATTGCGCCGTACCGAAAGCCGGGGCAGCCACCACCGGGCGGATTGCCCGGAGAAGGACCAGGCGCAGGAAAAAGTGTTTGTAATGAATAAATTCACCCGCCTCATCGGATGCGAACAGATATAGGGTCGCCTTTGACGGCTTTTTTAGGGCCTTGCAGACGGGGCATGCCTTGTCCGGCATGTTAGGAGATGATTTCCCGGTTGCGAGGGTTCCTAACGATAAAATACTTGTTATATGCAGTTTAGGCATTGTTGGCTTATGGATGTTTCTTGCTCAGACGCCCTGTTTGAAAATAACTTTACACTCCGGTTTATGGCGAAAATATATACCTTCAAGCCTGCCGAACCAAACAAATAATCCGAACCCATCTATCGCTAAAAAGATTCGGTTCGGATTGTTTTTGGTTTGGTGTAGCCCCATTGATTTTGTAATAAGCCAGCCTCTATTTTCTCACTAAAATATCTGTTACAATATGGGTGTAGCCGTGCTCAGGCTGTATTCCCTTTTCTCATTTTTCCTGTAAATCCTTTTCATCCTTTTTGCAAAGCAGCATCCGGTAGAAAATTTCCCTTTGCTTTTGTGCCAAATGGTGAAGCCGTGTTCTGTGCCATTACCCCAACCAGCCGGTGGGGCCGGTAGGGCTCCTCCAAAAAGGCGCATTCCTCCGGCGTGAGGGTAAATTCTACAGCCCTTGCCGCGATTTCTATATGGTGAGGCCTGGTTGCGCCCACCACCGGCGCGGCCACCCTGCCCAGCAGCCAGGCCAGCGAAACCTCGGCCATGGTTACGCCTCGCTCTTCGGCCAGTTGCGCTACCCGCTGGAGGATCGCCAGGTCCTGCGGTGCGGCATCGTCGTATTTTTGTTTTGCGTAGCTGTCCTCCTCAAGCCGCTTGCTGCTCTCGCCTGGGCGTTTGGATAACCGACCCCCGGCCAGCGCACTGTAGGGGGTCATGGCGATGTTGTCCTCGGCGCAGAGCCCTGCCATCTCGCGTTCCTCCTCCCGGAAGATCAGGTTGTAGTGCCCCTGCACCGAGATGAACTGTGCAAAGCCTTCCCGCTCGGCCAGCGCGTTTGCCTTGGATAGCTGCCAGGCAAAGCAGTTGGAAATGCCGATATAACGGGCCTTGCCAGACCGGACCGCCGCGTTTAATCCCTCCAGGATATCGTAGAGGGGGGTGGCGTAATCCCACATATGGTAGATATATAGGTCGACATAGTCCATTCCCAGGTTTTGCAGGCTGGCATCCAGCATCTGCCCGATATGCTGCTGTCCGGTGATACCGGCAGCAATCTCGTCCGGTGTGCGGGGCAAAAACTTGGTAGCCACCACCAGCTCGTCCCGCCGGGCAAAGTCCCGCAGGGCCCGGCCCAGGTACTGCTCGCTGGTGCCGCTCTGGTAAGCGATGGCAGTGTCGAAAAAGTTGACCCCAAGCTCCAGTCCCCGGCGGATGATCCGGCGGGAATCTTCCTCGCAGAGGGTCCAGCTATGCCGGCCCCTCTGAGCGTCGCCAAAGCCCATGCATCCCATACAGATGCGGGAAACGTTCAGGCCGGACCGGCCCAGTTTGGTATACTGCATTTTGGATACCCTCCTGATAAGGCTGCCGTTTTACGTGAAATCGCGCCGCAGGCCAGCCGTTTGCTGCCGTTGCCGGACATTCCCGGCAATAAGCCTTTTCAGAAAATGCGGATCATCCGGCTATATCCAGCATTCTGCAGCCATGCCCCGGCATCATATCCCCATCCCGTTATGCGGCCGGCCTTTGGAGCCGGGCCGCCGCGCCAGAAGCCGGGCGGCCCAATGGCCCAAAACAGCAAAAAGGCACATCATGCCAAGATATTCGGCAAAAAACAGCGCCAGCGGCTGCCCGGGATCAAAAAACACAAAACGGGCCCGACAAAAAAGGTAGGAGGCGATGCCGTTTTTTGCAAACGCATACAACCCAACTGTACAGAGCAGCGCCGTCAGCCCGCGCAGTGCCCAGGCCCTTGCGGGGCAAGCGCCCTGCAGGCCAAAGCCGCTGCGGATTGCCGCCAGCACAACACCCCAGTGGGTTCCCAGGTGCAGGCTCATCAGCACAAACCCCCAGTAGGAGGCCAGCATGTGCAGGGTACGGGCAAAGCCCGTACCGCCCGCAATAGGGATAAAGCGGAATACCACCCGCGAGAGGGCCATCCCGCTGAGCGTCAGGCTCAGCATGGCGGCCAGGAGCAGGGCATCCAGCAGGGCTTGAACCGTGCGTAGCAGGGTATAACGCCCCTTGAAAAGGCTGCCGTGCCAGTGTGCATTGAGGGCATGGTGCAAGGCAAACAGCCCAAACATCCCTGCGCCCAGCCACTCGTGCGCGGTTTCGCCTACCAGCAGATAGGCCATCAGGCAGGGCAGCAGGAGGGCCATGGCAAGATCAACCGCAAGCCTGGCAAAGGTCTTTGGCTTCAAAAAAATCCCTCCTGCCCCAACATGCTCCGAAATATCGGAAAGGGTAAAAAGCCCGGGACGCCCCTTCTTTTGGCTGCACAACGGGCCCTGCGCCGGTATGGCGCAGGGCCGGCCGTATCCGCGTATGGTCTGGCCGGGTCATCCAATCGAGAGGGTTACGCTCACATTGCCGTCTCCCAGCAGGGCGCGCAGCTCGTCCGCGGCAATGCCGTTCAGCCGGCCCAACCGGGTAAGCTCCCAGGAGTTTGTATCGTAGTACAGCGCAAACGAGCTGCCCTGATACAGGATCAGGTCGCCGGGGCCGGTGGTAATCTGCTCATCGTTGCGCGGCAGGCTCACCCCCAGGCTGCCCACCTTTTCCATGCCCGCATAATCCTCCAGCTCAACGGTCAGCGGGCCATCTGCCAAAAGGTCTGCAAGGGCCTGCGCCGAGGAATTGTCCGCAAGCTCGGCCGTTAAGGCTGTGCCGTTGACAGTCAGTTGCAGGGTACCGCCCTGCATACCGGCGCCTCCTTCCTGCCCGGCACCCGCCGCATCAAAGCCCAGCCCCGCCGCCCAGCCTTGGACGGCCTGCTGCGAGGACGGCGCATCCTGCTCATAGCAGTCAAAAATATCCTGCGAGATTGTCGCATCCGGAATTGCCCCGGAGAGGATCTCGACGCTGCGTGCCAGCCCACCGGTACCGTGCGAGCAGAACAGATACACCTGCTTGCCGGCGAAATCACCGCTTTCCAAAAAGGTCAGCAGGGCCATCGGCACGCCGTACCACCAGTTGGGATACCCCAAAAAGACAGTATCATACCGCGAAAGGTCGGGGGCCGGCTCGGCAAGCTGCGGCCGGGCGTTTTCGCCCCGCTCGCGGTTGGCACGGTCAAGGCAGTCGTCCCAGCCGCTGGGATACGGCTCAAGGACCCGGATGGAAAACAAATCCCCGCCGGTCTGCTCCTGTATCCAGCCGGCCAGTTGCTGGACATTTCCGGGCGAGAGGACGCTGGGCGAGGCTGTCGCGTCCACATCCCCTGCCAAGGCCGCATTGTCGGCCCAGGAGTAATAGGCAATCAGGATCCGGCTGTTTTCCGCCTGCAGGGCGGCTCCGGAGCCGGCCGTACTGCCGGAAAGG
>CAJTSP010000043.1 GCA_910578965.1 uncultured Oscillospiraceae bacterium | reverse complement strand
CATATGTATAACAATATGCCGCTTTGTCGATATAACAAATCGAGCTGTTGCTTTCATTTTCATTTTTACGGTCTGATCCGTTTTCTATTTGGCTGACATTATCTATAGATCATATCTTCACAGATAATATCCTCAGCACGGCTGGCAAGGCTGTTCATGGTCTCGACCCACTCCCACTGCAACTGGCGTTTCAAATCCTCGGGCACGCCCTCATTATCCATCATCAGACGAACAATGCGCCGATAGCGGCTCTGTGTCTGCTCATGGAGGCCGGTCAGGTAGGTATATAACCCCATGTGATTAAACAAAAGTGGATTCGTTTCTCCCGGATATGCTCTGTTTCGCTATTTCCAATTCCCGATAGGACGGTTACCGTCCTCCGGCAGTTTAATAGCTTGTATCATAGTTTTAATTTATTTTCTTTGATTTTCATCAAAATTCTTTTGTTTTCCTGTTTCTAATAAGAGTTAGTCGTACGAGGCGCCTCCCTTCGACGGGCATTCTATCTTTGTATCCCATCGCCGCCTGTTCAAGCATACCGGCTTTTCCTGCGCAGGCACAGCTCTTTTAAGAGCTGCGGCAAAAACAAAAGCGCTCTATATGCAGGGCTTTTCTGCTTTGCATATAGGGCGCCTTTTGATGAGCAAAAAATGGCTGCCAGGGTTTCATTCGGCCGGCTGGGCGGGGTCTGCGGGAGGCGGCTCCTGAGTAGGCTCGGGCTCAGGCTCGGCAATCTCGCGCTCGCCGGCAATATACACATTTACGGTCACCTTGGCGGTATCCAGCAGAGTGCCAGGCTCAACGTCGGTTTTTACCACACAGTTGCTTGCATACTCGCCTGAATTGGGCAGCATCAGCAGACTGAATTTGATCCCCTTTTCATTCAGCTCGGCCTCTGCGTTTTCCCGGGTAAAGCCAATGATATACGGCATTTCCACAAGCTCCGGCCCACGGCTGACCACCAGCCGGATCAACGGGTTTTCCCCGCTGTCCAGCAGCTCGCCAGCGGCAGGCTCCTGCCGGATAATCCTGCCCTTCTCGGTTTCGCTGCTGTACTCCTCGGTAATAAAAAAGCGGTAGAGGGCATTGTAATCCGGGTTTTTCTGTACATCCTGATACACAAGGCCCACAAAATTAGGCGCCGTCTGCGGCACCGGCGTGGCCTGCGGGGCACTTTGGGCCACAGAACTGCTGCCCGGCGCAGGCGTGCTCCCAGACGAAGGGCGTGGGCCGCGATCTCCCAACACACTCCAGAGCAAAAGCAGCAACAGCACCGCAACCGCCACAAGCCCGCCCGCAAGGATAGTCTGCGGCCCGGGGCCTTTCCATGTGCGGCGCTTGCCCCGTTTAATCAGCGCGTTCGCGGCCTCGGGGCTTGCCAGCGAACTCATCAGCTCGGGCACATTCTGCACCCGCTCGGCCGGATCCAGCCGGAGAGCCGTGGTGAGCACCGCCGAAAAATAGGCCGGCACCGCAGGCTGCAAAATACGGGCACTGCGCTGGCTGTCGGTAACACGGCGCTGTGCAGCCGGTACCGGCGTTGCACCGCTCACCACCCGGTAAAAAACTGCGGCAAGGCCATAAACATCGGTATAACGTCCCTCAAACTCGGCCGCAGAATACTGCTCCGGAGCCGAATACCCCTCGTACAGGTTGGCCCGCAGCTCGCTGCCCGCTGTACGCAGGCCAAGGGTAGCATAGCCAGCCAGCCGTGCCGTGCCGTTTTCGCTGATAAAGATATTTTCCGGTGCAATACCCCGGTGCACAAGTCCAGCCTTGTGCATAGCCGCCACGCCCTCCATCACCGGCCGCAGCAGCTTGTAGGCCTCGGCGCCGTCCAGCAGCCCTCCCCGCAGGCTCAGGTATTCCTCCAGCGGCATGCCCTGGGTAGCCTCCATAACGGCATAGGCGCTGTCATTTGCCTCCAGGACATCCAGCACCGCCACAAGGCCGGCTGTTGGGGTAATGCGCTGCAGGGTAGTATAGAGCTCGGTAAAATCCATGCGGGTGGTTTTATAAAGCACCTCGCTGCCGTTTTTGGGCGCAATCAACCCATCCGGGCCGCGCCCTGCACTAAGGGTCACCGGCAGATATTCTTTGAGCAGCACCCGTACCCCGGAGGTATTTTCAATGGCTCCATAGGTCAGGCCTTCGCCGTCCGCACCCAAAAAAGCGCCCACCGTATACCGCCCGGCCAAGAGGCTGGCAAACGCCAGGCTACCGGCCGGGTTTTTGTTGGCCAGGCTCTTACTGCAAAAGGGGCAGGCCTCGCGCTGCAGCGGAATACGGGAAAGGCAGTGGGGGCAGACAATCTGAGCCGTATCCTTCATTTGGCCCTCCCTCCTTTTTGGATGATACCCGGCAAAGCCGCCCCGCAAAGGGGTTTCCCTCTGCACGGACGCTCTGACAAAGCAGGATGCTTCTCAGCGGTCGAGATCCTCTTCGTTTTCAAGATTGTGCCAGACGCTCTGCACATCGTCATCATCGTCCAGGGCGTCCAAAAGCTTGGCCATATTTTTCTGGTCGTCCGGGTCGGTAAGGGCCGAGGTGGTTATCGGCACCATCTCAACTTCGGCCGAGATAAAGCTGTAGCCCTTGTCCTCCAGCGTCTGGCGCACCGCGCTGAACCCATCCGGCGTGGTCGTTACCTCTACCACATCGTCGCCCATGTCAAAATCTTCGGCGCCGGCGTCAAAGCAGTCTTCCATCACGGTTTCTTCGTCGAGGCCCTCGCCGTCCAGCACGATAACCCCTTTTTGGGTAAACAAAAACCCAACACAGCCCATGTTGCCAAGATTTCCGCCAAATTTATCAAAATAGTGGCGGAGATTCGCCGCAGTGCGGTTACGGTTGTCGGTAAGGGTTTCAACCATCATAGCAATGCCGGAGGGGCCATACCCCTCGTAGGTAATGTACTCGTGGTTATCCTTTTCGCCGCCCTCGGCCCGTTTGATGATGCGTTGGATGTTGTCGTTGGGCACATTGAGGCTCTTTGCCTTGGCGATTAGGTCGCGCAGCTTGCCGTTATTGGCAGGGTCTCCCCCACCCTCCCGCACGGCCACTGCAATCTCACGGCCTACCTTGGTAAAAATCTTGGCCTTCTGGCCGTCTGTTTTTTCTTTTTTGCGCTTGATATTGTTCCATTTGCTGTGTCCCGACATGGGTGTTCCTCCTCTGATGTTTATTGCAAAATCCCTTACATCCCTTAACAAGAGCGCACACGCCGGCAGGCCGGCCCTGGCCGGGCCGCGGGCGTATATCCAAGCTATTTTAGCATATCCAGCGGATTATTTCAAATTCCGCAGTGCTTTCGGATAATGGTTTTTTATCCGGCCGCCGCTGACCTTGCCTGCACCCAGCGCAAGTCCGTCTACCGTCACACAGCACCAGCCGTCCGCCGCCCCGCCCGCGTCGATTTCCTCCCCCCGCAGATATGCAGCAAGCCGAGCGTCCCCGAGACCCAGTTCTATTTTGGAAACACAGCCCGTACCGTATGCGGTAAACAAATGATGCGCCGGCACAAACCGTCCTTTTTGCAGGCTGCCCGCCAGCACCCCGCCGCGCACCGTGCGCAGGCCCCGCCATGCTGAGCCGCCCATCTGCGGACCGGGAGGCAGCAGCACCAGCTCACCGCAAAGGTTCACCGGCCGGTCGGCCAGCTCCGGGAACCAACGTCCCGCAAACTGCTGCCACTCCCTGCAAGGTTTGGCGGGCCTCCCCGGGTTGGAGCCCTCGGCCCTGTCGGCCGGGCAAGGTTGCCCAGCCCTTTGCAGCTTTGCCATAAAATGCCCTTCGCCTCCATGGCAGGGCCAGATACGGCGGACCATGCTTACATCAAAAGGATGTCCGCAACAACGGTTTTGCTCGCCCGGAGCACCAAACCCGCAGGCCAGCGGCAGCAGCGAGCAGTCGGGGTGACGCGCCAGAAATGCCCCTACCTGGCCCTCGTTTTCCTCAGGGGAAAAGGTACAGGTAGAATATACCAACACCCCGCCCGGCGCAAGGCAGGCCGCAGCGGCATCCAGAATTTGCGCACCCAAAGCGGCGCACCGCTCTACCAGCCCCGGCCCGTGCTGCGCTGCCGCCTGCGGCTCCTTGCGGAACATCCCCTCCCCGGAGCAGGGAACGTCCACCAATACCCGGTCAAAAAAACCGGGCAGAACCTCGGCAATACGCCTAGGGGCCTCGCTGAGCACCACTGCATTGCGCACCCCCATCCGCTCAAGGTTTGCCCTGAGCACCTGAGCGCGGGCGGGCCGGAACTCGTTGCAGACCAACAGCCCCTGCCCCTGCAGGGCGGCCGCCAACTGGCTGCTTTTGCCGCCCGGTGCGGCACAAAGGTCCAGCACACGCTCGCCCGGCGCAGCGCAAAGCAAAGGTGCGGGGGCGCTGGCGCTGGGCTCCTGCACATAAAACGCCCCGGCGTGATGATACGGATGACGCCCCGGCCTAAAGGGCTCCTGCCCCTGCACCACAAAGCCCTCCCTGCAAAAGGGAGAAGGGGCCAGCAAAAGCCCCGCCCTTTGGGCCAGCCATTCCGGGGTGCAGCGCAAGGTATTCGCTGTAATACCCCGCACAGGCTGCCCGGATGGAGCCGTATAAAGCGCATCATACCGCGCCCCCAGCAGCGCACGTTCACGCTGAAAAAAATACTCCAGCGGCATAAAACACCACCCGATTTGTATAATTCCCTCCAAAGAGGGGCAAAAATATGGGTGTTGGAGGGCAAAAAGCCCTCCAACAGGCGGACGGCGCAAAACGAAATAAAGCGTTTTTGCAGAGATTCCCTTTTGCGCCGCCCATCCTATGATGCCTGAATCTGAAAGGAGAACAAAACCATGGACAACCGCAACGCTAAAAACACCACTTCCAACGCCAAGAACACCACCCAGAACCGCACCTCGGGCAGCACCCAGAGCTCGAACCAGAACAGCACCGAGAATTCTTCCAAGAACTGCAAATAACCCTTTGCACGGTATGGCGCGGGCGCCCACGCGGCCCCGCCCACAGGCCCAAAGCCTGCGCAGCCGGGATTGCGGGACGGAATCCGGCCCCGCATCCCGGCTTTTTTGGGGACCTTTAGGGCGGGCGCGCAGAGATTTTTGCGGCTATGTTCTCTCCGGCATAGCAGCGGCAACGCCGCTGCTGCCATTTTTTTTTGGGGGGGCATAGCGCAGTTGGCAACGCGCCTCGTTCAAGGCAAGAAAACCGCCAGAGGGCCGGGCCCGCTGAGGAAACCCTGAATAAAATGCCCGGCCCCTTACCGTCCTGGCCCCGCAGGGGCTTCGGGCTGAGCGGTTTGGGCAAGGCCCTGCCATACAAGCTCGAACAACTGCCGGATACGCGCGTTTTCCCCGCGCAGATACAGCCAGCCGAACAACGCCTCAATGCCGGTGGAGGCACGATATTGCCGTGCGGTGGCATGTTTGGAAACGGTAGCCTTGCTGGCATTTTGCCCTCGGCGCAGCACGGCAAGCTCCGCATCGCTCAGCTCGTCCCTTAAAATTTCCAGTGCCTGGCACTGCCCCTTGGCCGATACATACCGCACAGCGGCAGCATGAAGCGCGCCGGGCTGCATCCGTGTGCGCTCCACAAGGCGCTGGCGCACCAAAAGCTCATACACGCCATCCCCCACAAACGCAAGGCTCAGGGGCGACTGCTCGCGCAGATCTACCTCGGCAGGAGCGTTGAACCGCATAGTATTTCCTCTCCTTTGCCTCCTGGCCGCCCTGCGCCCTGCTCACAACCTGGGCCGGGGCACAGGGGCCGGTCAGAATACATAGTCAAACTCAAATTCACCGATCTTAATGGTGTCGTCCTCCTCAACCCCCTGCCGCACCAGCTCGTCCAAAATTCCGCTATCCATCAACTGGCGCTGAAAGTATTGCAGGCTCTCGTAATCGTCCACATCGCTCCCCTCCAGGATACGCTCAAGCCAGGGAGCCTGCACCACAAACAAATGTGGCTCGGGGTTTTGCACCGCAAAAACGCGGCCCTCGGCCTTAGGCTCGGGCGGCAAAAATTCCGGCTCGTATACCCGCACCGGGGGCAACTGGCCCAGGCGCTCATATACCATACCGGGCAGCGCGTCCAGCCCCTGGCGGGTCGCAGCCGAAATAACCACAAACTCCAACCCCCGCCCCCGCGCATACCGCCGCAACCGTTCCACCTGTTCTTCGCTGGCAATGTCACACTTGTTAGCCAGCAGAATCTGCGGCCGTTCGGCCAGCATCGGGCTAAAACGCTCCAGCTCGGTATTGATTTTCTCAAAATCTTCAATGGGATCCCTCCCCTCGCTTCCAGCAGCGTCCACCAGATGCAAAAGCAGCCGGCACCGCTCTACATGACGTAAAAAATCGTGCCCAAGGCCGACCCCTTCGCTGGCGCCCTCAATCAGCCCGGGGATATCCGCCATTACAAAGCTGGCCTCCGGCCCTACCCGCACTACGCCCAACACCGGGCTCAAGGTAGTAAAGTGGTAGTTGGCGATTTTAGGCCTTGCGGCACTAACGGCCGAAAGCAGGGTGGATTTGCCCACATTGGGGAAACCGAGCAGCCCCACATCCGCAATCAGCTTAAGCTCAAGGATAACCTCCCGCTCCTCACCGGCAAAGCCCGGCTTTGCAAATTTGGGGATCTGACGCGTGGGGCTGGCAAAATGTACGTTGCCCCAGCCGCCGCGCCCGCCGCGGGCTATCACCACCGGCTCGTCTGCCGAGATATCTGCAATCACAAGGCCGCTGGCCGCGTCCTTTACAAGGGTACCGCGGGGAACCCGGATTACAAGGTCAGGCGCATTTTTGCCGCTGCACCGCGCACCGCTGCCGTTTTGTCCGGCCTCTGCCGCATATTTACGCTTATAACGGAAATCCATAAGGGTCGAGAGATTGTCGTCCGCCGCAAACAGCACGCTGCCGCCACGCCCGCCGTCACCGCCGTCCGGCCCGCCGGCCGCCACAAACTTTTCGCGGTGAAAGCTCACCGCGCCGTCGCCACCCTTTCCGGCCTTGAGCACGATCCTTGCAACATCCACAAAATTGCCCGCCATATCTTTTCTCCTCTGTTCTTGAGCGGCCGGCTTCACAATGCTGCCGTTTCGCCCCGCTTTGCCGTAAAGCCCGGCCCGGACCACATGGGCCGGGCTATTGAAAAAGCCGAGCCAAACGGCCCGGCTTTTGAAAAAGCTTACTGCTTGATACTGACCTTTTTACGGTCGCGGCCCAGCCGCTCAAAGCTAACCTTACCGTCTTTTAAGGCAAACAAGGTGTCGTCGCTGCCGATGCCCACGTTCTCACCCGGGTGGATGTGGGTGCCGCGCTGACGCACCAGGATATTGCCGGCCAGTACAAACTGTCCGTCGGCCCGCTTTACGCCCAGGCGCTTTGCCTCGGAATCACGGCCGTTTTTTGTAGAGCCTACACCTTTTTTATGTGCCATGCCTGTATTCCCTCCTTAGCCGTTGATAGCGGTGATCTCGACCTTTGTATACGGCTGGCGGTGACCCATATGGCGCGCGCTGCCCTTCTTCGGCCGATAGCGGATGATGTTGAGCTTTTTGCCCTTGCCGTTTTTTAGCACCTTTGCGGTTACACTGGCGCCCTCCACGGCGGGAGCGCCAACCTTGACGCTGCCCTCTTCGCCCACGGCCAGCACGGTGTCAAAGCTGACCTCGGCGCCCTCGGGCGCCTCCATCTTTTCGACAAAGACAATATCGCCCTGCTGGACACGGTACTGCTTGCCGCCGGTAATGATTACTGCGTACATCTCGTTTCCTCTTTCTCCTGGTCTCGCTGGCAAACAGGGCGGACGGCTATTGCTCATCTCTTAACTGCCCAGACCATGCGGCTATATCACTATAGCACAACCAGCCCAAAAGCACAAGCATTTTTTGCGGTTTTTACGCGGCTCAGGGAGCAAACGGGGTCAAAAAGCTTTTTCAGGCCAAAAGCTCCAGTATTTCTCCTATATCCCCGTTCAGGCAGACAGACCGCTTTTGAAGCTCCTTTGGGCAGCCCGCCTCGCCAAAATTGATGCAGGCATACATCGCTTTTGGATTTTCCGCCGTCATCTGCCAAAAGGGATATTTGATGATCCCCGGCGTATTGCCGCCCACCCCGAGCTCCAAAAACAGCACGGCCGTGCCCTCGCAGCGGCGCAAAAAGCCGGCATACCGCCCGGCGGCCGCATGCCATCCCTCATCTTCCACAAATTTGCCATCGGCCCGAAGGTTCATGGTCAGCGGCCTGCCGCAACGAGGGCAGTAGGGAATCAGGGCAGAGGGAATGCGCATATCCCTTTGCCGCTTTACCATGGCCCTTACGGTATCCTCATTGTCAAAGGTCTGCTGGCAGCAAGGCCCGCTGCACTGGAACAAACCATAATCCCCCTGGGTATAAAACAAACGCTCTTTGTCAAAACCCGCTTTCTGAAAGCAGTGGTCGACATTGGTAGTGAGCACAAAATAGTCCTTATCCTTTATAAGCTTTAGCAGGTTTTGGTAGACCGGCTTGGGCGGGGCCGTATACCGGTTGATAACGATATACCGGCTCCAATAGGCCCAATATTCCTCCAGGGTATTATAGGGGTAAAAGCCGCCGGAGTACATATCCGAAAAGCCATACTTTTGGGCAAAATCCGAAAAAGCCCGCTTGAACCGCTCCCCGGTATACACAAGCCCCGCAGAGGAGGAAAGCCCTGCCCCAGCGCCAATCACAACGGCTTCGGCCGTGTCCAGCGCCGCCTTTAGGCGCTCAACGGTCTGCAAGAAGAGTTTGGTAGATTGCATAATCGGCATCCTTAAACACATTGAAAACCACCTGCATCTCGCTGCTTTGTCCGGTTTGGTATTGCTTTACGGCCTGCACTGCAATTTCTGCCGCCCGCTGGTTTGGAAAGCGGAATTCCCCTGTGGATATACAGCAAAAAGCGATGCTCTGGATACCGTGTCGCGCTGCCAGCTCAAGACAGGAACGGTAGCAGCGGACCAGCAGCTCTTCGTCCTGCCGCCTCAGCCGGCCGGAAACGATTGGGCCAACCGTATGCAGGATATATTTGCAGGGGAGATTGTAGCCAGGGGTAATTTTTGCCTGGCCGGCCTCTTCCGCATGGCCCTGTTCCCGTATGATCGCCGCACAATCCTGCCGTAGCTGCACCCCCGCCCAGGTATGGATGCAGTTGTCAATACAGCTATGGCAGGGAACATAACAGCCGGTCATCCCGCTGTTGGCAGCGTTGACGATAGCATCGCAGCGCAGGGTAGTGATGTCCCCCTGCCAAAGGTACAGCCCTTTGGCAAGAGGTGCAAGGCCGGTAAGGTCGGTAACGCCCTTGCGAGCCAGCTCCTGCCGGAGATATTCGTTTTGCACCGCAAGGAAATTCTCGCTGATTGCCCGGGGAGGGCGGACATTCATCAGAGAGTGGAGCAGCCTTTTTTGCTCTGCGGCGTCAGCAGGGACCTGCATCCCCCGGTATTTGGGCTCCTCGGCAAGCAGGGCCCTAATCAGATACATCCGCCGGGCCTCCTGGCTAATGGGTTGGGTAATTTCCCGGGTCATGCTATCCCCGCCTTTCTACTGCATGAACGGGGCAAGCCGCATAGCAGTTGCCGCAGTGCAGACAGTGTTCCTGCTCAACCCGGTAAGGCATTTCCTCCCGGATGCACCGTTGAGGGCAATGCTCTACACAGCTACCGCACCCGATGCAGGCGTCGGTGATGCGGTATCCTTTTTGCGTAACAGCCCTACCGCCCACAGCATAGCTTTCCCGAAAAATCGGGTTGACACCAAGGTGGAAATACTCTATCTCGGCGTCTGTAATCTCAAATACGATGCCTGCCAGTTTCCGGGTATCGCTTGGATACAGGTTGGACAGGTATGGCTGTTCCTCAAATATTGTATCGAGCCATCTCTGCCGGTCTGCTTCACAAACAGGCTTTGCTTTAGCAGACAAGCGGATCATCTCTTTATACTTTGTGTAGCCGAGCACCTGCACCCGCCCGTCGGCCAGCAACTGGCGGCAAAAATCCTTGCCCTTAGCCGTGAAAAAGTATAAGGCCTCCGGCTCATAATGGATAGCGCTGATATTGCGCACCTGTGGCGCGCCGCGCTCGTCCACCGTGGCAAAGGCCAGCACTTCCACATACCGCAGTTTTTGAAAACAGGTCCTTGCGTCCACTTTATCCCTCCACAATCTTGCTGCGGCCTGCCCTGCGGGGCTTTTCCCCTGGGTATCCGCCGCTGACATAGCCCAGCAGCACAAAGCAGCGGGCGATGTAGTTTTGAGGGATGCCCCACTCCCGGAGCAGCGCCTCCCCCTCCTTATTGTCAAAGGTATCCTCCCCTCTTGCCACAATGCAGGAAGAAATTCCCAGGGCCGACGCCATCAGCACCATATTTTCGGCACAGCAAAACGCGTCGGGAACACTGTAGAAAAAATCCTGCTGTCCAAAGACAATGCAGACCGACGGCGCGCCATAAAAACCGTTCTGGATGGAGGGATCGTCTATATTGCTGGGCTGTTCCTCGGATACATAAGAGCCGGCCAGCCTGCTCCGGTCAAACCGTGCAAGGTTCATCCTGCCGACCCTCCCGGCCAGCTCTGCATTATGGACGCCTACAATCATGCTCCGCTGGCCGCCTCCGGCATTGGGCGCATAAAGCCCAGCCTCTATGACCATTTCCATATCCGTCCTGGATATTTGCCGCTCCTGATACCTCCGGATCGAGCGGCGGCGCCTGATTAGTTTCAGCAGCTCCATCCCGGCACCTCCTTCCAGCACTGGGGATCGGCATCATAGAAATCCCCATGGGCTCCGCTGGCCACAGCGGGGCAGCCCCGGCACCAGGCCAATAGCTCGCATCTGGAGCATTTCTTGAATTTTTTGTAATCCCTCCAGGCTTCCATCTCGCAAACCCATAGGTCGGCAATCCTGTCCTCAAAAGCATTGCCGACCTTGCTGTTTTGTACGCGGCGGCAGGCATAGAGATCGCCGGTGGGCAGGATGGTCAGATGGCAGTTGCCACAGTTGCAGCCGTCATAGATCATCCCCTCCCGGGCCGTTTTGGGGATTTTGAAGCCTCCTGTCTCGTATTCATAGAGGGTCCAGAGATGGTCCTTTTTGTTAAACCAGGTACTGCAGCCCGCAGCCTCATATGCCCTGAACTTTTTATCGCAGACGGCCAGCAGCCGCCGGTATTCCTTTGGCGTAATGCCGATGTCCTTTTCTTCGCCGGTGGGGCAGTACCGGGCAAAAGCAAACACATCCACGCCATATTTTACCACAGTATCTATGATAGCGGGAACCTCCCTGATATTAACGCCCGATACGGTGGTCATAACAACGCTGCGGATGCCTGCATTTTTGATGCAGGCAATCTTTTCAAGGGTACAATCAAACGAGCCGGGCTTGCGGAACCAATCGTGGGTTTCCCTCATCCCGTCTATAGAAAGCTGATACTTCTGGCAGCCGCAGGCCTTCATCCTCCCGCATACCTCATCCGTCAGGTGGAATGGGTTTCCCATAATGGTAAAAGGGATTTCCCGCTCCTTTAGCAGGGCCAAAAGCCGCCAAAAGTCCGGGTGCAGGATAGGGTCGCCGCCGGTGATGTAAAAGTACGGTAGCCGGCCGTACATCTCGCACATGTCACAGCAGTTGGCTACAAGGTCCTGCATCTGCTCCCATGTCACAGCATCCACTTTTTTGCCGTTGTTTTGTGAAAAAATATAGCAATGCTTGCACCGCTGGTCACATTCGTCCGTAATATGCCATTGGAAAGAAAAATACTGTTTCATCGCATTCAATCCTCTTTGCTGTAAAAAGCGGCACGCGCCGATTCATAAAAAGGCCCCCGGCAAGGGACGGCCCTGCCGGGGGCAGCGCAGGGTTATTTGCCGGATGCCCCGCAGGCAGAGCCGCAGGCGGCGGGCTTTTCTTCCGGCTCGCCGGATGCCCCGCAGGCAGAACCGCAGGCGGCGGGCTTTTCTTCCGGCTTGCCGGATGCCCCACAGGCAGAACCAGCCCAGCCGGACAGATCAGAAAGCGCCATGGTTTTATACCTCCCATGTTGATTTGCTTTGCCTGTATCTCAGGCTGCATTTTCATTGTAACGGCGCCTTTGCCCCAAAAACAAGTACGCACTTTTTTATGACCTGGTCCCTTTTTTGTAACCCATTGCCTACAGATCGGCTATGCAGTATAATTCAAATGCAGTATATTATTTTGAATGTGTTGGAGGACCCTCTACAATGCTCACAAAAGAAGAGATGCCCGCCTGCCCCGTAGCCACCACCGTACAGGTAATCGGCAGCAAATGGAAGTTGCTGATCCTGCGCAACCTGCTGCAGCGCCCTTGGCGGTTTAATGAGCTGCGGAAGGACCTCGCGGGGATCAGCCAAAAGGTACTTACCGACAGCCTGCGGTCTATGGAAGCTGACGGCATTATCGACCGTACCGTTTACGCCGAGGTGCCGCCCCGGGTGGAGTACGCCTTGAACGAATTGGGAGACACCCTGCGCCCCCTTATGAAGGCAATGGAGGAATGGGGGCTGAATTACCAAAAAAACGCAACCCGGCCCGGCACTCGGCCCGGCGGCTGATGTAGCCGGCCTTGGCTGCGTGCCGGATGAAAAACGAAAAGGGAGCCCCGCTCCCTTTTCATCCCGTGCAACGCGCCGCAGCCGTGTCGTTTTGGGATGAACAAATTGTTGCCCCGGCCGCTGGGGGATGCGGCCGGGGCTTGTGTTCTGTTTGCTTGTTTACAGATGCAAGGAATCTCTTAGACCTGCAGGTTGAGGCCCTGCTCGCCCTTTTCGGTGCTGTCAAAAGAATAGTCGTTGCCGGGCAGCACTGCATTGAGCAGGATACCCAGGATGGCAGCCACCGCAAGGCCGGACAGGCTGACGGTGGCAGATCCCACCGCAAACGAGATGCCGCCGATGCTGTTAAAGCCCAGCGCGCTCACCAGGATAACCGCCGCAATAATAAGGTTGCGGCTGTTGGTAAAATCAACCTGGTTTTCCACTACATTGCGTACCCCGATGGCCGAGATCATACCGTAGAGGATAAACGACACCCCGCCCACAATGCCCGCAGGCACCGTATTAACCGCCGCGCCGAACTTGGGGCAAAAGCTGAGCAGGATGGCAAAACAGGCCGCGATACGCATAACGATGGGATCGTAGATCTTGGTGAGGGCCAGCACGCCGGTATTTTCGCCATAGGTGGTATTGGCCGGGCCGCCCAAAAAGCCCGCGAGGCTGGTGGCAAGGCCGTCGCCCAGCAGGGTACGGTGCAGGCCGGGCTCCCGGATGTAGTTTTTGCCGGTTGTGGCGCTGATGGCCGCAATGTCCCCGATGTGCTCCATCATGGTAGCCAGCGCAATGGGCATGATGGTAAGGATGGCCGAGAGGTCAAACTTGGCCATAGCCGCGCCCGAAACTGGCAGCCCAAACCATTTGGCCTCGTTGATGGCGGCAAAATCCACCGCACCTGTGACGAGCGCCACCAGGTAGGACACCACAACACCCAGCAGGATGGGCAGTATCTTGACCATCCCCTTGCCCCAGATGTTGCAGATGACCACGGTGCCAAGCGCCACAATGGCAAGCAGCCAATTGGTCTGGCAGTTGGATATGGCCGAAGGGGCGAGGATGAGCCCGATGGCGATGATGATTGGCCCGGTAACCACCGGCGGGAACAGCCGCATGATTTTGCCAACCCCAAATATAGTAATCAGCCCGCTCATAAGCAAATAAAGCAAGCCGGCGAACACCACGCCGCCGCAGGCGTAAGGCAGCATCTCGGCGTTTGGCACCGTGAGCTCGCCGTTTGCATCCGCCAGTTTGGGCGCCACAATGGCAAAGCCGCCCAAAAATGCAAAGGAAGAACCGAGAAAGGCCGGCACCTTGCCCTTGGTGATAAGATGGAACAGCAAAGTGCCAAGGCCTGCGCAAAGCAGGGTCGTAGGCACGCTGAGGCCGGTGATAAGCGGCACCAGCACGGTTGCGCCAAACATGGCAAAGGTGTGCTGGATGCCCAGCACCACCGTTTTTGCGGCGCCAAGCTGGCGGGCGTCATAGATGCCCTCGGAAACATTAGGTACAGCAGACATCGTTTGATTCCTCCTTACTGTTTGAAGGGGCCTCCCTCTCGGCGGCCTGCCGGGAGGGGGGAAAGGCCCTGGGATTCCTGTTTTGAGGCCGGCCTTTTTTGCCCCGCAGGGCAAAAAAAGAGGCACCGCCGTTAAAACGGCGATGCCACCAAAGCTTCTGTCAAAATCAAAAAAGAAAAAGCAAAACGACCGGTGTGCTTGATTGTTGCCCTGTTCGGCAGCATTCCGGTCATCTGTCCATCCCCCTTTGGCCTTGAGTCTTTGGACATTATACCAAGAGGATGCCACGGGTGCAAGGCTCTTTTTGCTTTTGGCAGATTTTTGGCGCTTTGCACAATTTTATTTTTGTACCGTTTTAACTGCGGGGCCCTTTTGCCCGAGCCCCTGCCCTGGCATCGGCCCTGCCGGGCGTGGCAAACGGCAGGCCGGAAAGCAAAAACACCGTATGCGGGGCAGGCAGAACGCCCAAGGCCCTAAGCAGGGCAGCCCTGTGCGGCAAAACGCCTCCTGTCCGCTGGCGCGGGAAGCCTAAAGGGCCCATCAATCCCTTCTCAGCAGTATTTTTTGATATAGGCGTCCCGGCAGCGTTGGATGATCTCGCGGGCGGCGGCGGCGTCCTGTTCCTCGTTGACCACCGTCTCCTTGCCCTCCAGGCTTTTATACACCTGGAAAAAGTGCCGCATTTCAGCAAAAATATGGGGCGGCAGCTCGGCAATATCCTTGTAGGTATTGTAGTTGGGGTCGCTAAACGGGATGGCAATGATCTTTTCGTCCATCTTGCCGCTGTCCAGCATGGTAAAGGCCCCAATGGGATAACAGCGCACAAGGCTCATGGGCTCGATGGTCTCACTGCAAACCACCAGCACGTCCAGCGGGTCGCCGTCGTCCGAAAGGGTGCGGGGGATCAGCCCATAGTTGGCCGGGTAGTGGGTGGAGGTATGCAGGATACGGTCCAGGATGATATAGCCGCTTTCCTTGTCCAGCTCGTACTTTTTTTTGGAGCCCTTTTCGATCTCGATCACCGCAATAAAATCATCCGGGGTAATGCGGGCAGGGTTCATATCATGCCAAACGTTCGCCAACAAAATGCACTTCCCTTCTCATCGTTTGCGCAGGGGCCGCCGCAGGATATGCCCGGCAGCGGCGGGCCCATGCGGCTCGTCCCCTGCGCAGAGCGGGCCGCCACCTTCCAGCCGTTATTATAGCACACCTGCCCCGGCTTGCACAGTGCCAAAGGGCAGGCCGCAGGGTTTTGCGCAGGTTTTTTCCGCGCGCCAGACAGGGCGGTTGACAAACCTGCCGCTTCCGCGCTATGCTGGTGCTGTACCAACCGTGCGGCCTTTGCGCCGCGTGGGCAAAAAAGGGGCACAGGGGGCCTTCCGCCAGGCGGCAGACCCCCCGGCAAAAAAGGAGTTTAAGCGGTATGCAGATTGGAACCAAGGGCAGCGGCGAGCTGCTGGTAAATGAAAGCCTGCTGGCCCGGGCAGTGGGCAGCGGCAGCGTGGCGGTGTTTGCTACCCCCATGATGATCGCCGGGCTGGAAAAGGCGGCCGCCGAGAGTGTGCAGCCCCAACTGGGGCCGGGCCAAACCACCGTGGGTACCCGCATTGAGGTAACCCACGAGGCCGCGACCCCTGCCGAGATGCGGGTGTGGTTTGAAACCGAGCTCGTGGATGTAAGCCCCGACGGCCGGCTGCTGACCTTTAAGGTAGAAGCGCGGGACGAGGCTGGCCTTATCGGCCGGGGCGTCCACCAGCGGGCGGTGGTGGACGCCGCACGGTTTGAGCAGAAAGCAGCCGGAAAAGCGCGCTGAGCCGCTTTTGCCAGAGCACGAAAACGCCGCAAGCGAAAAAACGCTTGCGGCGGCGTGGAGCGGGTTACGAGACTCGAACTCGCTACCTTCTGCTTGGGAAGCAGACGCTCTACCGGGTGAGCTAAACCCGCATCAATATTGCTTGCCTATTATACCGTATATCCGCGCAGAAGTCAACCCCCTGGCCGGGCAAACCGCAAAGGGAGGGCCTGCCGGACGGTGCGCGAAACAAAAGCAAAGGAGGGCACGGATGGAATTTTGCGATTGCCTGCCCATGTGGAGCGCTTTGTCCGGCGCACAGCAGGGCCGGCTGCTGGGCGGCCTTGTGCGCCGACAAGTAAAAAAAGGCGCTGTTATCCACAGCGGCAGCACCGGCTGCACCGGCCTGCTGGCGGTAGAGCACGGCCAGCTCAGAGCCTACATCCTTTCGGCCGAAGGGCGCGAAATCACCCTCTATCGCTTATTCAGCCGGGACGTCTGCCTTTTTTCGGCTGCCTGCGTTATGCGCGGCATCCAATTTGACGTGACCGTATCGGCCGAAAAAGACACCGGCCTCTGGGTGGTCCCTGCGGAGGCCTGCCGGCAGGTTATGGAACAGTCTGCCCCGCTCGCAAATCATATCAACGAGATTATGGCCGCGCGTTTTTCGGAGGTCGTATGGCTGATCGAGCAGGTCTTATGGAAACGTATGGACAAACGGGTGGCTTCCTTTTTGCTGGAGGAGGCCGCCATCGAGGGCCAAGCCCTGCTTTGCATCACCCACGAAACGATTGCCAACCACCTCGGCACCCACCGGGAGGTTGTTACCCGGATGCTGCGGTATCTCCAGGGCGAGGGGCTGGTACGGCTGGCCCGGGGTACGGTGGAACTGGCCGACGAGGCAGGGCTGCGGGCCCTGCAGCAAACCTAAAGCCTTCCCTCCCGTTTTGGCAAAAAACGGGAGGGAAGGCTTTTTACGGCTCCATACCGCAGGCGGCGGCTGCCTTAAGCAGCCGGCGATCCCTGATAACCGTCTCGTAAAACCGGAACCCGCCGGAGAAATTGCGGGCGTCAAAGCCATGCCCGGCCAGAATACGGCAGGCGATATAGCTGCGCAGGCCGCTTTGGCAAACAACGTACACCGTTTTGCCCGGCTCTATCTCCGCCAGCCGCTGCCGCAGTTCGTCCACCGGGATGTTGGCAAAGCCCTCGATGTGCCCTTTGTCGTACTCGACCGCGGTACGTACGTCCAGCAGGGTCACGCTGCCATCCCGGGGCAGGGCCGGAAGGTCGGCAAGGTGAAATTGCTTTACCAGGCCCCTGCAAAGGTTTTCGGCCATAAACCCTGCCATATTCACCGGATCCTTGGCGGAGGAATACGGAGGCGCATAGGCAAGGTCCAATTCCTTGAGCTGCACCGCACTCATCCCGGCATGGATAGCGGCGGCCAGCACATCAATGCGCTTGTCTACCCCCTCGTATCCCACAATCTGTGCCCCCAGCAGGCGCCCGCCTTCCCTTTCAAACACAACCTTCATAGCCATCAGCCGGCCGCCCGGATAGTATCCCGCATGGCTCATCGGGGACAAAACTACCTTATCTACATCCAGGCCGGCCTTTTGGGCGTTGGTCTCGTTGATGCCGGTAACGGCGGCCGTCATTTCAAACACCTTGAGTACCGAGCTGCCTTGGCTGCCCGGATACCGGCTGTCGATGCCGCAGATGTTGTCTGCTGCGATCCGCCCCTGCTTGTTGGCGGGGCCGGCCAGCGAGATCAGGGCATCCTGCCCGGTAACCGAATGCTTTACCTGTACGGCATCGCCTACCGCATAAATATCCGGTACGGAGGTCTGCATCCGGTCGTTGACCAGAATGCTGCCCTTGATGCCAAGCCTCAGCCCGGCCTCCTTTGCCAGGGCGGTATCCGGCGTAACCCCAATAGCCAGTACCACCATATCGGCATGCAGCGCATCCTCGCCCTGGAGCAGCACATCCACCCCGCCGTCCCGCTCCTCAAACCCCTCTACGGTATGCCCGAGCGCCAGCCGGATCCCATGCCCGCGCACCTCCGCATGGATAAACGCCGCCATGTCCGGGTCAAAGGGGTTCATTAGCTGCCTGGGCCGTTGGACGATGGTAACCTGCATACCCAGCCGATGCAGGTTTTCGGCCAGCTCCAGCCCAATAAAGCCGCCCCCTGCCAGCACGGCCGATTGAGGGCGGCAGGCGTCGATGTATTCCCGGATGCGCAGGGTGTCCTCCACCGTACGCAGGGTAAAAACCTTTTTTAGCCCCGTAC
>CAJTSP010000042.1 GCA_910578965.1 uncultured Oscillospiraceae bacterium | reverse complement strand
CAGCCGGCGGCTGGTGGCGGCGGCAGTGCATGGGCTGAGCGGGCCCGCGCAGGTAGCCCAGGAAAAATGCAACCCCCGGTGCCTTAAAAAGCTCTGCCAGGCCACTCGGGACCAGGTGTACGGCGACCTTGCCCTCCTTTTGGAGCAGGCCTACGGCCGGCTGCTCGAGGCCGAGCAGCGCACCGTTGCCTGGGAGGGCTGAGCCGTTTGCGGCCATAGCCCCCAACACAGAACACAGCCTGTTTTGTTCAGCGCAAGGCCCGCTGGGCCCCGGCGTTAAACCGGGGCGCGGCGGGCCATACTTTGTCTGTGCGGCGCCTGCGCGGCAAGGCAGCCTACGCCGGCTCCTGGATGTCTACCAGCAGGTAGTAGATAACCGAGCCGCGCCGGCCAAAGCCGGCCTCGATCTTGTACATGTACCGCCCGGCCTGCGCCGGGGCAATCACCTGCCCGCCGTTGGTGTTGGCCATCTCGATAAAATAGCGGAATTCGGTGTCATCCGCCCGGCTGATGCGCAGGTCCTTGAGCGAGATCGAAAAATTCAGGTCAATTATGCTGCGGGGGGGCATGTCCACCGGGTACACCAGCCGCAAAAGGTCTTCGGGGGTGTAGGCGGGGGTGTTTTTTTCGGTGGTGGTCCAAAAATTCCATTCGTATCCCGCGCGCAGTGCCATCTCGGGCGCAATGGGCAGCCCGTTTACCTGGATGGTAAGATCCGGCAGAGCGTCCTCGGGGCTTTTTACGTCCAGGTTTTCTTTGATAAACAGCGAAATAGCGGCGGCAAGGGCCACCAGCACCGCGCCGGCCAGGATTTTGCGCAGCGCTATCCAGCGGGAATACCTCATGGGCGCGGCTCACCGCCTTTCCAATCCGTTTTCTTTATTATATATCATCCCGGGGCAAAAATCCAGCCGTGCGGCGCGCCTCTTTAAGGGCGGCCGCGCGGCTTTTTGGCAAAATCCGGGCGCGGCAAAAAACGGCGGCCCGCCCGGGCTTTTTCTTGCCAGGCGGGCAAAAGGTGTGGTATAGTATACAACGTCTGTCATAGGCGGCATAAACCAACCCGGCCGGAGCAAAACGCGCTGCGGACAGGGCAAAAAAGGGGGTCAAGGCGATGCAGGGGAAAGCAGGAAATACGGCGGCCGGAGGGTTTTGGCGCAATGTGCTGCCCAGCATGTTCAGCCAGCTTCTCAGTGCCACCTTTGTGGTGGTGGACGGCTTTTTTATCGGCCACAATATGGGGGATTCCGGCCTTGCCGCGATCAATGTGTCCTGGCCGGTGGTGCAGCTCATGCAGGCGGCCGGGCTGGCGCTGGGCACCGGCGGCGCGGTATGCATGGCAACCGCCCTCGGCAGCGGCGACAGGCCCCTTTTTTGGCGGGCGCGTGCCAATACCCTTTTGGCCTTGTGCGGCGGGGGGCTTTTGCTGGGCGCGGGCTTTTACGCCGCGCTGCCCTTTCTGCTGCCCCATATGGGGGCGGATGCGCAGTTGCAGGCGCTGGCCGCGCAGTACCTGCGGCTGGAGTGCGCTTTTTCGGTGGTGCAGGTGGCGGCCTGCGGCGTTGTGCCGCTGCTGCGCGGGGCCGGCAAGGCTATGGCCGCCATGTGGACGATGGTGCTTGGCCTTGGCGGCAACATTTTACTGGACTGGTACATCATTGAGCGGCTGCAGGGGGGCATCCGGGGCGCGGCCGCGGCAACCTTGATCTCGCAGGGCCTCAGCACGGCGCTGGGGCTTTGGCTGCTGCTGCGGCCTGCCGGCGCCTCCCAGGGCAGGGGCGCCGAAACGGCCCGGCCCTCTTTTAGGCCGGATTGCAGGCTGATCGCCCGCATTGCCCGGCTGGGGATGGCGGTGTTTGGCATCACGGCCTCGGTAAGCGTTATCGTACTGCTCAACAACCTCCAGGCGCTGGCCTGGGGCGGTAGCCAGGCGGTAGCGGTGTACGCTGTGCTCAGCTATGCCACGGGGGTGTACGTGCCTTTTATCGGTGGGGTGGGCGACGGCTTGCAGCCCCTTGTCAGCTATGCCAACGGCGCGCGGGATGCCGCCGGCCTTGCCCGGCTGCGCCGGCAGGGCCTGGCAGCGGCATTGGCCGTCTCGCTGGGCTGCGCCGGGCTGTGCTGGCTGCTGCGCCGGCAGTTCCCGCTCTTGATGGGCGCGGGCCGAGAGGTGACTGCCCAGGCGGCAGGGGCCTTGGGCTGGGTGGCGCTGGCGCTGCCGTTTTTAGCCCTGGTGCGCTTTAGCTGCAGCTATTTTACCGCGCTGGGCCATTCCCGCGCAGCGGGGGTGCTGGCCTATGGAGAATCGGTGCTGGTACAGCCGCTGTTTTTGTTTACCCTCCCGCTCCTGTTTGGCATTGCCGGGGTGTGGGCAGCCTATCCCGCCAGTGAGCTGGCCTGTGCCGCGGCCGCAGTGCTGCTTATGGCCCGCACGGCGCACGGGCCCGGGCAGCCGGAGCCGGGCGGGCCGTAAAATGAAAGCTCCCTTTATTCTGCTGCGGTCAGCAGCCCGCCACCGTAAGCCAGAGGTAGACCCCGTACACCGCCAGGCCGGCCCAGCCCTGCCAGCGGGAAAACCGCTGGCGCAGCAGCATGGGCAGCAGCATCAAAAGGGTTACCGCAAGGCAAAAGGGGAGATCCAGCCCCAGGCATTGCGGGCTGATGGGCAGCTCCCTGCCCGACGCAAGGCTGCACAGCGGCAAAATCAGGGCGGTATCGATGATGTTGGCCCCCAGGATGTTGCCGGCCGAGAGGCTGGCCTGCTTTTTGAGGATCGCGGTGAGGGTGGTTACAAGCTCGGGCAGGCTGGTGCCCACCGCCACAATGGTTACCGCAATTACCCCTTCGGGTACGCCAAGCAGCGCCGCAAGCGCGCTGCCGCTTTTTACCAGTAGCTGCGCCCCGGCTACAATGCCCGCCGCGCCAAGGCCAAACAGGGCCAACTTGCCCGCAAGGATGCGCGGGGTCGCCGTAGGCCGGGCCGTTTGCACGGCCCCGGCCACGGCGGTGCGGGCGCTGTGGATGTTTTCGGCCAAAAACAGCACAAAAATCCCGCCCAGCAGCAGGCTGCCGGCCGCCGGCAGCGAGCCGCCCCGTGCCGAAATTAGCAATACCGCAATGCCGGCCACCAGCAAGAGGCTTTTGGCCAGGTATTCGCGCCGTTTGGCCTCGCCGGCCATGGCGATTACCGCAATGGCCAAGATCAGCCCGGTGTTGGCGGTGACACTGCCAATGGCGTTGCCGGTGGCCATATCTACCTGGCCGTCAACCGCCGCAATCACCGATACCAGCATTTCGGGCAGGGTAGTGGCCAGGCTTACAACGGTGGCCCCCACAATAAAAGGCGGGATGCCGCTTACCTCGGCCATCCAGCCGGCGGCGTCCACAAAAGCGTCGCCCCCTTTTACAATCAGCACCACCCCAACCAAAAACAAGGCGGCAGAAAACATTGTCTGCATCGGCTACCCCTCCCTTGGGCAGGCCGCGCGGCCCGGCCGCGCGGCAGTCTCTGCCAAAGGATATGCGGGCTGTACCCGGTTTATCCGGCCGGCGGGCAGGCAGGGGCGGCCGGCTCCTGGCCCTCTGCATGGGCGGGGCACAAAAAAACGCCCTGCCGGGCTGGGCTCGGCAGGGCGTATAAACAGGTCAGGCGGGTTTTTCAGGCGCGGCGGGGCCGACGGTTTGCCGGAGCAGAAGCACCGCGCCGAAAAGGTCCAGCACAGGCACAAAGAGCAAAAGACGCCAAACCCCGCCGAGGACCGGCCGGCCGCCCGGCCGCTCGGCTGCCCAGCGCAGGCAGCAATAGGCCACGCACCCGCTCTGCACCACCAGCAGGCAGCTAAATAAAACCGGGATGGGCACAAAGAGGATCAAAATCCCGCGGGACGCGCCCACCAGCATCGCCCAGCACAGCACGCTCCAGGCAAAATTTATCAGATAAAAGGGGATGGTATACAGCTTGAGCAGCCTTACCGCCCAGCGCAGGGCATCGCCCCTGCCCTGACAGTATGCCCGCCAGGCGCAAAAGACGCAGACCCAGCCGGCAAGCTGTGCCAGCGCGGCCGCGCTCAGGTGGGCCAGCAGCAGCTCCCCGGCCGGGCCCTCCCAGCGCTGGGAGGCGGTGGCGATGACGCCCACCGGCGCGGCGATGCTGGCCGCAAGGTGCAGGTGCATTGCCGCAAAGAAGGCCGCGGCGGAAAAAAGCCGGCCTGTGCCTGTTTTTACCGGCCGCATACGCCGCCCCCCTTTTTGTGGCGGCGGACCGCAAAAGGGCCGCGCCGCAAAAAAGCATCTTAAGCCGGGCGGCGCCGCAAACGCCGCGCCCGGCGGGCCATCAATACGCCTTGCCCCAGTACACCGTCTTTTTGGCCGGCCTGCCGCAGCAGGGGCAGGTATCGCCCAGCCGCTCCTGCACAAAGGGGATGCAGCGGCTGGAAAGGCCCGCCTCTTCCTTCATCTTTTCCTCGCAGGCCAGCTCGCCGCACCACATGGTTTTAATGTAGCCGCTCTTTTCGCTTGCCAGCCGCTTGACCTCCTCAAAATCGGTGGCGGCCCAGGTGCGGGCCTCCCGGTTGGCCAGCGCCTTTTGGTACAGGCTCTGGGCCAACTCGTTTAGCATTTTGGGGATCGCGGTATCCAGCTCATCCAGGCTCACAAACGCCTTTTCGCGGGTGTCGCGGCGCACCAGCACGCACTGGTTTTTCTCGATGTCGCGGGGCCCAAGCTCCAGCCGCAGGGGCACGCCCTTCATCTCCCATTGGCTGAATTTCCAGCCCGGGGAGTTGTCGCTGCCGTCCAGCTTGACCCGCGCAAACCCGCTGATGCGCCCGGCCACCTCGGCGGCCTTTTCGGCCACGCCGGGCTTGTGGGCGGCCACCGGCACTACCACCACCTGGTAGGGTGCGACGGCCGGCGGCAGGATCAGCCCCTCGTCGTCCCCGTGGGTCATGATAATGGCGCCCACCAGCCGGGTCGAAACGCCCCAACTGGTCTGGTGGGGGTACTGTAGCTGGTTGTCCCGCCCGGCAAACTGTACCCCAAAGGCGCGGCTGAACCCGTCGCCAAAATAATGGCTGGTGCCGCTCTGCAGCGCCTTGCCGTCGTGCATCATCGCTTCGATCGAGTAGGTGGCCTCGGCCCCGGCAAACTTTTCCTTGTCGGTCTTCTGGCCCTTTACCACCGGGATCATCAGGTATTTTTCGCAGAACTCGGCGTAGGTTTCAAGCTGCTGGCGGGTTTCGGCAACGGCCTCCTCGGCCGTTTCGTGGATGGTATGCCCCTCCTGCCACCAGAACTCCCGGCTGCGCAAAAAGGGGCGGGTGGTTTTTTCCCACCGCACCACGCTACACCACTGGTTGTACTTCATGGGCAGGTCCCGCCAGGAGTGCAGCACATGGGCAAAGTGGTCGCAGAACAGGGTCTCGCTGGTGGGCCGCACACAGAGCCGCTCCTCCAGCTCCTCCAGCCCGCCGTGGGTTACCCAGGCCACCTCAGGGGCAAAGCCCTCCACGTGGTCCTTTTCTTTTTGCAAAAGGCTCTCGGGGATAAAGATCGGCATCGCCACGTTTTCATGCCCGGTAGCCTTGAACATCCCGTCGAGGATGTGCTGGATGTTCTCCCAGATGGCGCAGCCATAGGGCCGCAGGATCATGCAGCCCTTGACGCTGGAATAGTCCACCAGCTCGGCCTTGACGCAGACGTCGGTGTACCACTGGGTAAAATCCTCGTTGATGGGGGTAATGGCCTCCACCAATTTCTTTTTTTGCTCGCTCATCTTTTTACTCCTTATCGGGACCGCCCAAAACGCCGCGCCCGCAAAAAGGCGCGGCCCGCGCCCTGCGGCGTTTTATGGCGGCTTGTGCCGGCCGGCGCAAAGCGCCCCCTGCCCTGCCGCACAGAAAAGCCCCCTGTGCGGCAAGGCAGGGGGCAGGAGGCGCAGCCGTCAGGTGTGCTCCTCCACATAGCGGACAACATCCCCCACGGTGTGGAAGCCCCCCACCGCCTCGTCGGGTACCTCGTCCAGGCCGAACTCGTCCTCCAGGGTGATAATCATGTCCATCAAATCGAGGCTGTCGGCATCAAAATCCTCCATCAAATCGCTGTCCATCGTGATCTTATCCTCGTCGACGTCCAGTTGCTCGGCCAAAAATGCGCGGATGCGTTCAAAAGTCTCCATAGTCTTCGCAGTCTCCTTACTAAAGCAAGGCCGGGCCGGCCCTGCAGAATGCTATACCTTTTATATCGTATCTGTGTAGGGATGTCAAGGGGGTATTACGGCTTTGTGCAAACTGATTGCCGTGCCCGCCGTGCGGGGCGTTTTTTTGTACGCCGGGGCGGCCCTCCGGCTTGTAGGCGGCGGGTTTTCATATTATAATAATAGAGGCATCAATAGGGGATTTGAGAGAAAAGAGGAAAGAGGGGAAGGGAGCCATGCAGATCAACCAGCATTTTAATGAGCTTGCACAGAGCTATCTCTTTAGTACGGTGGGCAGCAGGGCGGCCGCGTATGCTGCGGCGCATCCGGGGCAAAAGGTCATCAGGATGGGCATCGGGGACGTGACCCTGCCGCTGCCGGGGCCGATCATCGACGCGCTGCACGCAGCGGTGGAGGAGATGGCCCATAAGGATACCTTCCGCGGCTATGGGCCGGACGGCGGCTATGGCTTTTTGCGCGAGGCCATCGCCGGCTATTACGCCCGGCGCGGGGTGGGCCTTGCGCCGGAGGAAATCTTTGTAAGCGACGGCGCCAAGAGCGATATCGCCAACATCCTGGACCTTTTTGGGCCGGACAATACCGTGCTGGTGCCGGATCCGGTTTACCCGGTCTACCTCGACACCAACGTTATGGCCGGCCATAAGGTGCTGCTGGCCCGGGCCACCGAGGAAAACGGCTTTTTACCCATGCCCTCGCCCGGCCTCTCGGCCGACATCGTCTACCTGTGCAGCCCCAACAACCCCACCGGTGCGGCCTACACCCGCGCCCAGTTAGCCGAGTGGGTGGCCTGGGCCAATAGGGAGGATGCGGTGATCCTATATGACGCCGCCTACGAGTGCTTTATCCGGGATGAGGGTCTTGCCCGCAGCATCTTTGAGGTGGAGGGGGCCAGAAGCTGCGCCATCGAATTTTGCAGCTTTTCCAAGATTGCGGGCTTTACCGGCACCCGGTGCGGCTATACGGTTGTACCGGCCGGGCTGGAGCGGGGCGGCATGAAGCTGGCCCCCATGTGGCTGCGCCGGCAGACCACCAAGTATAACGGCGCCCCCTATATTGTGCAAAGGGCGGCGGCCGCCGTGCTTACCCCCGAGGGCATGGCCGCCATCCAGCAAAACCTGGGCTATTACCGCAAAAACGCCCAGGTGCTGGCCGAGGCGCTGGCCGCGGCCGGCATTACCTACTATGGCGGCACAAACAGCCCATACCTTTGGATGAAATGCCCCGGCGGCATGGGGAGCTGGGAGTTTTTTGACTGGCTGCTGGAGCACGCGCAGGTGGTGGGCACCCCCGGCGAGGGCTTTGGCGAGTGCGGCAAGGGCTGGTTTAGGCTTACCGCCTTTGGCGGCGCGGAGGAGACGGCCGAGGCCGCGGCCCGGATGCAGGCGGCGTTGGCGGCCTTTAACGGGTAAGGCCGGGGCCAAAGGGCTTAAAAGGGCAAGCCTGGCAGCCCGGGGCAGGGCGGCGCTTGCACAATAAGGCCCTGCGGCCCTTTTTGGAAAGGGCAACCCCGTGCAGCGGGGACACAAAAACAGCAGGAGGAAAAAAGCCATGATTACCAAGCAGTTTTTTGGTACTACAAGGGACGGCCGCGCCGTGCACCGGTATACCCTTGCGCGCGGGGGCCTGACCGTGCAGGCGCTGGACTATGGGGCGCGTATCCAGAGCATCCTTGTGCCCGGGCAAAACGGTCCGGTGGATGTGGTGCTGGGGTACGACGACCTTGCCGGCTACGAGGCCGACCCCTCCCACCTGGGGGCCTTTGTGGGCCGGGTGGCCAACCGGGTAGAAAAAGGCCGTTTTACCTTGAACGGGGTGGAATACCAGATGTCCATCAACAACGGGCCTAACCACTGCCACGGCGTGTGGGATCAGCAGGTGCTTGACGCATCCATTGAGGGCGAGACCCTTTTGCTGCGCTGGCACAGCCCGGCCGGGGAGGACGGCCTGCCCGGCACGGTGGACGCCGAGATGCGCTATACCCTGGACGAAGACGGCGGGCTGACCCTTGATTACCGCGCCGTGACCGACGCCGACACCCCTGTCAACCTCACCAACCACAGCTATTTTAACCTGGCAGGCGGCGGCAGCGTGCTGGACCAGCTTGTGCAGCTTTATGCCGCGCGGTATACTCCGGCAGACGAGGTGAGCTGCCCCACCGGCGCGGTGCTGGCGGTGGCCGGCACCCCTATGGACTTTACTGATCCCAAGCCCATCGGGCGGGATATTGACGCGGACTTTGACCAGTTGCGCTGGGCCGGCGGGTTTGACCACAATTGGTGTATCGACGGCGAGGCCGGCGTTTTGCGTCCGGCGGCCTATGCCTTCAGCGAAAAGACCGGCGTTACCCTTGCCTGCGAGACCACCCAGCCCGGCATCCAGTTTTACTCCGGCAATTATCTGGACGGCCGGGCCGGCAAGGGCGGCATGCGGCACGAGCGGCGCAGCGCCTTTTGCCTGGAGACCCAGCATTACCCCTGTTCGGTCAACCGGCCGGCCTTTCCCAGCGTCATCCTGCACCCGGGCGAGGAATACCATGAGGTTACCGTATACCGCTTTGGGCTGAAATAAAAGGGGCCCCGGTGCGGGCGCTGTGCAAAGAAAAGGCCCGCTTCAAAAAGCATAAGGACCCCGCAAACATCCGTGAGCAGGAGGAAGGGACATCCCATGCGCAAAGCCCTGCCGCAGGCGGCCGCAGCCGCCCAACAACCGGATACCGGAACTTCCAAGGCCCGCCCCACCGGGGCGGGCCTTGGCCGGGCCGTGGCTGAGGGGCTGCGGTTTGAGCTGCTCTGGAAGCTAATTTTCCTGCTGCTGCTCAACCCGCTTTTTGGCGGGGTATACCGCAGCTTTACGGCCTCGGCCGGGTTGCGCTTCAACGGAGGCGCCGTCTGGGCATTTTTGCTCAGCCCGCTGGGCGTGGCGCTCTTTTTAGCCCTGTTTTTCGGCGCGGCCCTGCTTACCTTTTATGAATACAGCGTGCTGCTGCGCCTCGCGGCCCTCTGCCGCGAGGGGCGGGCAGTGCGGCTGGGGCAGGTGATGCGCGCCGCCCTTTGGGACCTCCCGCTGCTGGGCGGCCGGCCGCTGGCGCTTGGCGCGGCCTACTATGTGCTGCTGCTGCCGCTGCAGCGGGTCGTCTATGCCAGCACAATGGTGCCCCGGGTGAGCATCCCTTGGTTTGTCTTTGGCGAGATGCAAAAAAGCCTGCCCGGCTTGGCAGCCATGGTAGCCGTTTATATCGCCGTCCCGCTGCTGCATCTGCTGCTGATCTTTGTGCCGGTGCGGATGGTGCTGTTCCAAAGGCGGTTTGGCGCCGCCGCGAGGGAAAGCCTTGCCTGCTGGAAAAGCCTTTGCTGGCGCGGGCGGCTGGCTGTGCTGGCGCTCTGCCTTGCGTGGGACCGCCTTTTTTCTGAGCTTGCCCGCTATTGGCGGCGCAGCCCGCTGGGCAGCGAGGACTTTAACGGCGAGTTTCTAAAAAACCTCCTCTGCTCCGAGGCTTTCCGCAAGGACTTTGCCTGGTGGCTGCTGCTGGCTGTGCTGAGCGCGGCGGCAATGGCCGGCTCCTTTTGGCTGCTGGCTGTGCTGGCAGCGGGGCAGGGGCAGCCGATGTGGGATGCAGCCCGGCCCGCGTGGGGGCCGGACGGCGAGGCGGTGTGGGCGGTTGTATCCCGGCGGTGGGCGGCCTTTGCCGGGCGCTGGCGGCAGCGCATGAAGCTGTGCCGCTGGCGGGCGGGTATGGGGGCCCTCTGCCTGGTCTGCGCGGTCGGGCTGCTGCTTGGGGCCAGCCAGCCGCTGCTGGTGCACCCGCCCCTTGTCATCGCCCACAGGGGCGGGGACGGCGGCATCGAAAATACCCTCAGCGCGGTTTTGTCGGCTGCCGGCAGCGGCGCAGATTATGCCGAGATCGACGTCCAGCTCACCCGGGACGGGGTTCCGGTGCTCTGCCATGATGCCAGCCTCTGGCGGCTGGCCGGCCGGACCGACAATGTTGCCGACCTGACCTGGGATGAGCTGCGGCAGCTCTCGGTGTCGGACAACAGCCATCCGGGCGAAACCGCTCCCTTTGCCTCGCTCGAACAGCTACTGGGAGCCCTTTGCGCCGAGCCGGGCTGTGGGCTGGGGCTGCTCATTGAGCTGAAACCCGCAGCCGGCGGCGGCGCGGCGCTCGCCGACGCGGTGATCCGGCTGGTGGAGCAGTACGGTTTTGGCGGCCGGGCCATGTTTATGTCGCTGGACTATCTTTGCCTGCTGCCGGTTTTAGAGCGCCACCCGGAATGGTGGGTGGGCTTTTGCGCCTTTGGCGCAGCCGGGGACATCGACGATGCGGTTTGGCGCTATCAGGTGGATTTTTTGGCCGTGGAGGAGGATATGGTCAATACCCGGCTGGTGAACCGCGCGCGGGAACTGGACCTGCCGGTCTATGTCTGGAGCGTTTACGACGAAGAAAAGATGCAGCAGTATCTTGAGATGGGCGTCACCGGCCTGATTACCGATTACCCGGGCTCGGCGGCTGCCGTGCGCGCAGCCTATCGCGCGGGGCACCCCGGCGCAGAGTATCTCTGGCAGGGCGGCGGGCTGCCGGACAAGGAGGCGCTGGCGCTGCGTTTTGAGCGGAGGTAAAACAAAAAAGCTGTGTGAAGCCCGCATCCGTAAGCAGGGCGGGCCGGGGGTTTGTCCAGCAAGGCAGAAGGACGCAGGCAGGACGGCCGGCCCCGAGGGGCCGGCCGTCCTGCCTGCTCTTTTTGCTTCATCGTACTGTATGCAGGGCTTGCCCCAGCCTTGCCTTGCTTTTGGACAGGCCGGGCGCAGGCCCTTACCCCTTTGCCGCGGCCGTATCGGCATCCAGCCCGGCCGCCGCTTCGGGGCCGGGCTCGGGGGCAGCCGCCGGCTGCGGCGCGGGCCTGCGCAGCCGCCAGCCGCGCAGGCTGCGGCGGCTGGTTTCAAAGGGGGATTCGTCCCCCTCGCTGCCGAAAGCGGGCACATATAGGTATTTTCGGATTACAAAAATTACCCCGATGCTGATGACGACAATGAGGTTTTCCACCGGGCTTGTTTCCTTTACCACCATCTCGCGGGCAATGGTAAACAGCAGGACCTCCAGCGCCGAGCCGGGGGTGTGCTTGCAGAGCATCTTGAGCGCCTCGGTGCCAATGACCAGCACAAACAGGCTCTCGAGGTATTCGTGAAAGGGCTCGATGTGTTCGGAGGAGACGGCAAGGTCAAAGATTGAGGGGATAAGCTGGAGGGCGCAGATGCCCAGCGCGACAGCCAGCAGGCAGGCGAGGAATATTTCCAAAAAGCTGGCAACGGTGGCCAGATGGACGCGGACCTTCCATTTCATAAAAAAGCTCCTTTGCGGCCGCGGGGCGGCTTTTGGGGCTGCCCGGGGCGGGGATATGCCAAAAAACGCCCCAAACAGCCCTTTTCGCTTATTGTAGCATTTTTTTCGCCCTGCCGTAAAGGGGCCGTGCCGCCTTTTGCATGGATTGGCATTTTTACAGCGGCGGCCTTCCTGCCCGGCTGGTTTATTGCCAAGGCATGGCGGCCCCATTGGGAGGCCGTGGCCTTTTGCGCGCTGCCCCTGCCCCTTGCCGGCGGCCCGCTCAGCCGCCCGCCAGCCGCAGAAACCCCTCTAAGATGCCCAGCCCGACAGGGCCGCTTTTTTCGGGGTGGAACTGGCAGCCCAGCACCCGCCCGCGCCCGGCGGCGGCGCATACCGCCCGCCCGCCATACCGGGTGTCGGCCAGGCGGCTGGCATCCCGGGCAGGCTTTGCCTCGTAGCTGTGTACAAAGTAACATTCCTGCCCCGGCAGGCAGCGGGCCAGCGCGCCGTCAAAGCCGGCGCGGCCGGCAGGGGGCAGCAGGGGGGCCCAACCGATATGGGGTACCCGCTGGGGCTGCCCGGCCGTGTCGAGGGAGGGCAGCCTTTCTACCCGGCCGGGGATGAGGCCCAGCCCCGTGTGCCGGCCAAACTCGTCGCTCTCCTCAAAAAGCATCTGCATGCCAAGGCAGATGCCCAGCAGCGGCACATCCGCTGCCGCTGCGGCAAGGAGCGGCGCGGCAAGGCCCAGCCCGGCCAGCCTGCGCATGCCGTCGCCAAAGGCGCCTACCCCCGGCAGCACCAGCGCCGCCGCGCCCGCTATGCGGGCAGCATCGCCGGTTACCTCCACCTCGGCGCCAAGATGCTCAAAGGCGCGGCGCACGCTCAACAGGTTGGAAAGCCCGTAATCCAAAACCGTCACCCGCATCTGCGCACCTCCACGCCGGCGGCCAGCAGCCCGGCCTTGAGGGCGGGCGCCGTTGTTTTTTTGTAATGCAAAAGCGCTGCCGCGGCCACCGCGTCCGCTCCGGCCCGGGCCGCCTGGGCAATGTCTTCGGCGCTGCCCGCGCCCCCGCCGCAGATTACCGGCACGCTTACCGCCCGGCTCACCGCCTCGATCAGGGCAAGGTCCATGCCGCGCTGCATGCCCTCGCAGTCCACGCTGGTCAGCAAAATCTCGCCCGCGCCCAGCGCCTCGCCGCGCTTTGCCCACTCCACCACGTCCAGGCCGGAGTGCTCGCGGCCGTTGTTGTAGTAGGCCTCCCAGTGCCCGGGCCCGGCGCGGCCCTGCTTTGCCTGCACCGAGAGCACCATGCACTGGCTGCCAAAGGCGGCCGCAACCTCGCGGATCAGCTCCGGCCGGCGGATGGCTGCGGTGTTGATGGCAACCTTATCCGCTCCCATCTGTAAAACGGCGCGCACATCCTCCACGCTGCGCAGCCCGCCCCCCGCCGTTACCGGGATAAACAGCTTTTCGCTGGTCTGCCGCAGGATGTCATGCAGGTTGTTGCGGCCGTAAAGGCTTGCCACAATGTCGATGTACAGCAGTTCGTCGATGCCGGCTTCATAATAGTCCCGCGCAAAATCGCCGGGTTTCCCCAGCCTGCGCAGCCCCTCGAACTGGATGCCCTTTACAAGGCTTTCGTCCTTTACGTCCAGCCTGGCGATCAATCGGATTTTCTTTGCCATCTTTTTGCCGGGCTTTTTTGCCGTGCCCCGGCCCCGCCCCCTTTTCGGCTTTTTGATGGGAGATATCCCCGCCGGGCGGCATGCCGCCCGGCTGTAACGGGGGTCTGGTCCGATGCTTCTGGATTTTTTGCAAAGCAAAAAATCCAGAAGCATCGCATCCACAAAAATGCAGGGCATTTTTGTGGTGGGCATAATGCTCCCCAGATTGGCCCTATATTAGTGATGCGTTCCCTCGGGCGCGCCGTACAGGCACTCGCTCGGCCCCTCAAAAGGGGTATGCCGCAGCGCCCAGGCGTCGTTTTCCCACTTCCAAATATGGGGGCTGCGGAACCGGTCGGCCAGGTGCAGAAAATACGCCCGGTCCATCATCGGCTGCTCAAAGCAGCGGCTGGCTTTGGGGAAATGCTCCGGGTCGATGGAAAGGTACCTCCAGATTTCCCCCTCAAACCGGTCCGGGAACTCGCCGTCAAACCGCCGGCAGAGCGCCCTGCCCTCCTCCAGGGTAATCTCGCCGTTGCGAATCTCCTGCGCCGCATCATAGCTGGTGCGGCCGATGCCGTACTTGATGTAGGTGGTGTAATAAAAGAAATCGTCGATCTTGTCGTCGATGCTGTTGTACTTGGAATAGGTGCCCTGGGTACGCTCGGGGCTGGGCTTAAAGCCGCCGTGCTCCACCGCATAGTAGTAGGCCCCCTGCGGGTGCCATTTTTCGTAATACCCCAAATAATGCACCTGCACCCCGTTCTTTACAAGGTCGCTGGTTTCGCTGGGCAGGTAGATGGCAAGGTCGGCCGCGTCCACCCCGAAATCCTCTTTTAGCTGCTGCAAGCTTACCCCGCCCAGATAGATGTGGTCTCGGTCGTTGGTGGCAAAAAAGTGCTCGTCCCGCAGGGCGCTCTCGTTGTCGGCAATCGGGTTGCCAAACTCGGCCTCGTTTTCCCCGTAAAACACCAGCGGGATGCCAAACCGTGCCGCCATCTTGGGCGCTAACTGCTTTTGCCCCAAAATAAACGGCTGGAACGGGTGGAACAGGTTCTCGGTGGCAAGCCTTGTCAACAGCCGGTGGGTGAGGCCGTTGGGGGTGCATAGGTAGTTGTCGAACCCCGCGTGGATCCAGCCCTCAAGGTTTTCCCAGCCCCAGGGGGTATACAAGTGGGGCGCCCAGGTTACGGTAAGAGGATGCATCCCGTACTTATATTTGAGCAGGTGCGCCGCGTAAAAGCTGTCCTTGCCGCCCGAGCCGGGCACCAGGCAGTCGTAGCTGCCGTCGGTTTTGCGAAACCGGGCGCAAAGCTCGCGCAGCTCGGCCTCCCGCTGTGCCCAGTCGATCCGGCCGGTTTTGTTGCGGCAGGCGTGGCAGGCATCGCACACGCCGTCCGGCTGGATTGCCATCGTCTTTTTTTGCGAGCGGCTTGTATGCTCAAATTCGTAGCAACTGTTTGGCTTCTGGTTGCTCATCACGCATTCCTTGCAAAACTGCACCTTTTTGGGCAGGCCGTAAAAGGCCTCGCGCTGCCCCTCCGGGATGCCCGGGGCATATTTGGCATAATCAATGGGGATATACCGCTTGTAGGGTTCCATAGCTGTCCTCGCTTTCCGCTGCGGGGCGTGCCGCAGCCACAAAAAAACGCCCGCGCCGACGGCACAGCCATCGGCGCGGGCGCCCTTGCCCACTGCACAGCAGTATACCACCATTTGCGCCGGATTGCAACCGGCTTTCGGCCCCTTTTGTAAGATATTGTCAGCGGCGCAAATGCCTTGACAGCCTGCAAGGTTTTTACTATGATGAAGGAGGTCGCATTTATGGGCAGGATGTCACAATAAAGCGAAAGGCGGGCGCAGGATGGCGGCAGAATACCGGCACGAGCTCAAATACCTCATTACCGCCAGGCAGGCGGCCTGCCTGGCGCCCCGGCTGCGTGCCCTGATGCGGCCGGACCCCCACGCCGGGCCGCAGGGAAGCTACAACATCCGCAGCCTGTATTTTGACGATTATGAGGACGGCTGCCTGCACCAGAATGAGGACGGTACCGACCCGCGCGAAAAATACCGCCTGCGCATCTACGGCCGCAGCCCGTCGCTCATCCGGCTGGAGCTCAAGCGCAAGGAGCACGCGAAAACCCAGAAAATATCCTGCCCGGTAACCGAGGGCCAGTGCCGCGCTTTGATGGCCGGCCGGCCGTTGCTGCCCGGCCTTGGGGCAGACGCGCCCGCGCTGCTGCGCCGGCTTGCGGCCGGGCAGCGCACCCGGCTGCTGGCCCCGCGGGTGGTGGTGGGGTATGAGCGCACCCCCTTTGTACACCCCTTGGGCAATGTGCGCATCACGCTGGATTCGGCCCTTGTTTCCAGCAGCGCCTGCGATGGGTTTTTGCAGCCGCTGCTGCCCGCGCGCGGGGTGCTGCCCACCGGGCTTTTGCTGCTGGAGGTCAAGTTCGACGAGTTTTTGCCCGACCATATCTACCGGGCTTTGCAGTTGCAAAATTTGCAGCAGACCGCCTTTTCCAAATATGCGCTCTGCCGCAAATACCACCTGTAGCCGGGCTGCCCGGCCGCCCAAAACCAGATTGCCGTCTTGCCGGCGGCGCAATAAAACGTGGGGCCGCCGCCCGGGCGGCGGCATTACATTATAAGACGAAAGGGGACTGCCCGTATTGAGCTTTGAGGACGCACTGAAAAACTCCTTTTTGGAATCTTATACCGAGAGCGGCATCACGGCCCAGCGCATCTTGGTCGTGCTGGGCATTACCGCCGCGCTGGCCCTGTATGTGTTTTTTATCTACCGGCTGCTCACCCGAAAAACCTTTTACAACAAGAGCTTTGACGTTTCGCTGGTGGCGCTCGCCCTCATTACCGCCGGCATCATCCTCAGCATTCAGTCCAGCGTGGTTATCTCGCTGGGTATGGTGGGCGCGCTTTCCATCGTGCGGTTCCGCACTGCCATCAAGGACCCTCTCGACCTCGTGTTCCTTTTTTGGGCCATCAGCCTCGGCATCATGTGCGGCGCGGGCCTGTTTGAGGTGGCGCTTTTTGTATCCATCGGGGTTACCCTGGTTTTGCTGCTGCTGGACTTTCTGCCGGTTGCCAAAACCCCGATGATTCTGGTTGTGGATTCGGCCGACCTGGCCGGCGAGGAGGCTATCCTCGGGCAGGTCAAGGGGCTGGCAAAGCACTACAATGTCAAGTCGCGCAGCATCTCGGGCGGGCAGCTTAACCTTGTGCTGGAGCTGCGCGGGGCCCAGGACGCCGCCCTCGTCCGGGCGCTCAGCGGGCTGGAGGGGGTTGTGGCGGTTTCGCTGCTGGCCCACGACGGCGAGGCTACCTTTTAGGCAATGGGCAGGCGGGTTTTTTGGTTGGCAAGGGAGCGATGGGTTTGAACAACCGGATGCGTGCTGTGCGCGTGGGGCTGCTGCTGGCGGCCCTGGCGGCAGGCGCGCTGGGCTGGCGGCAGGCGGCCGGCCGGTATGACGAAGCGATGCAGGCCCTGGCCTGCTCCGAGGTGCAAAGCCGGGCCGCCGGCCTGCCGGAGGGGATCGCCTTTTCGCCGGCGCTGTCCCGTCCGGTAGGCATGGGCGGGGCGGCTCCGGTTTTTGGGCTGGTGGGCCTGCCCGGGCCGGAAGGGGGGCAGGGCCCGGCGGCGCTGTTTTTGCCCGGCGCCGTAAAAACCGCCGGCCTGCGGGCAGAAACCGAAACCCCCTGCCTGCTGGACGGCCAGCCGCTGGAGAGCGGCCGGCTGCTGGAACTGGCCGAGGGGCCGCATCTGCTCAGTACGCCAAAGGGCGAGCTGCCCTTTACCGCCATGTACGGCAGCGCGCTGCCCTGCGTATTTTTGGAAACCGCCTCCGGAAGCCTCGAGCAGGTCCATGCCGACAAACGCTACAGCGAGAGCGCGGCCCTTACCTTGCTGGAGGCCGACGGCACCCTTGGGTACAGCGGCTGGGCCGAGGGGCTGCGCGGCCATGGCAACGGTAGCTGGCTGGATGCAGAAAAGAAGTCCTATCAGGTGACCCTGGCCGAAAAGGCCGGCCTTTTGGGCATGCCTGCGGCCCGGCGGTGGCTGCTCATCAGCAATGTGTTCGACCAAAGCCTTTTGCGCAACCAGACCGTGCTTGCGCTGGCAAGGGCCGCGGGGGTGGCCTTTACGCCCGAGGCCCGGCAGGTGGAGCTGTATGTCAACGGGGAGTATCAGGGCTGCTACCTGCTCTGCGAAAAGGTTGAGGTAGCGGCTTCGCGGGTGGACATCCCGGATCTCGACGAGCTCAATTATGCCGCCGCCCTCGACGCCAAGGAGCCGTGGGAGGGGGAGCCGCCGCTCTGTGAGGAGGGCGTGCCGGGCGCACCCGGCCACCGGCGGTATACCGCGCTGGACGGCTTGCCGGGCGCGGGCGCGGGCGGCTGGCTGCTGGAGCTAGAGCTGCCCGAACGGTATCTTGAGGCCGAAGAGCCTGGGTTTGTAACCCGGCTGGGCCAGCCGGTCTGCATCAAAAGCCCTTCATCGGCCTCCCGGGGGCAGGTAGAGGAGATAGCGGCGCTCTGCCAGCGGCTGGAGGATACGCTCTATCCCGCTGCCGGCCGGCCGGCCGAACCGCTGGAGGAGCTGATTGACCTGCGCTCGTTTGCCCGCAAGTACCTTGTGGAGGAGATCAGCAAAAACCTGGATGCAAGCACAAGCAGCCAGTACCTGTACAAACTGCCGGACAGCGTCAGTCCAAAGCTGTATGCCGGCCCGGTGTGGGATTACGATAAGTCCCTGGCCGGCAGCGGCACTCCCTGGGAGGATCTCAGCATGATTGCGGACCCCGAGGGCTTTTGGGCCAATTTGCAGCAGACGGATTATACCCTTTGGAGCGGCCTGTACAGCCAGCCGGCCTTCCGGCAGGAGGTGCGGGACAGCTTTTTTGCCGATTTCCTGCCCGCAGCCCAGCGCCTGCTCAGCGAGGGGCTGGTTCGCCGCGAGGCGCAGGGGCTGTCCGCCTCGGCGGCGATGGATGCCCTGCGCTGGCAGGGCGAGGGCTATGACCCGGACGCCTTTGAGGGGGGATACCTGGCCGAGGCCGAAAAGATCGAGGCGTTTTTGGCTGCGCGGATGGCCTGGCTGCAAAGCGAATGGCAGGCCGCCGCGCCCGGGGCATAGCCCGGGTATCGGGGCGCCGGCGGCCTGCCATTCGC
>CAJTSP010000041.1 GCA_910578965.1 uncultured Oscillospiraceae bacterium | reverse complement strand
CCCGCCAAGCCGGCGGCGCCGGTCAACGTAAAAAGCACCCAGTTCCCGAGCTTTGCCCCGCAGGTGGTGCCAGGCGCTCAGGGCGGCAACATGGATCTGCTGCTGGGGGTAAACCTGGATGTCTCGGTGGAAATCGGCAAGGCCAAGCGCAAAATCAAGGACATTGTCGAGTTTGGGCAGGGCACTGTGATTGAGCTCAACAAGCAGGCCGGCGCGCCGGTGGATATTATGGTCAACGGCCGTTTGCTGGCTCACGGGGATGTAGTGGTGATCGACGACAATTTTGGGGTGCGTATTACCGAGATCGTTGGTGCAAAGGAACTGATGGAGAGCCTCAAGGAGGAAAACCTGTAACCTCTGTAAAAATAGACCCCGGCAGCCTAAAGCCCTCCACTATATTTCGGGCAGGGCTGCCGGCCGCCCAACCCCTTATCAACCAATAAAGGAGAAACGGATTCATGGACAAGAAGATTTTGGTAGTAGACGACGCGGTCTTTATGCGCACAACGGTGCAGAATACCCTCAAGAAAGCCGGGTATACCAACCTTGTGGAGGCCGGCAACGGCGCGCAGGCGGTGGAGCAGTTTGGCAAGGAGCACCCGGACCTTGTGGTTATGGATATTACCATGCCCGAGATGGACGGCCTGCAGGCCCTTAAGGCTATCAAGGAGCAGGATCCCGATGCCAAGGTGGTTATGTGTTCGGCCATGGGCCAGGAGGCCATGGTGGTCGAGGCCATCCAGTTGGGCGCGCTGGACTTTATCGTCAAGCCTTTTAAGCCGGACCGCCTGCTCAAAACGGTTTCCACCATCCTGGGATGACCGTCTGGGATGTCCTCTCGGTGTTCGGTACCTTAGTGGGCTTTATCCTGCTGCTGGTGCTGGCCTGGTGGGCCTCAAGGGCCATTGGCAGGGCCTATGCCGGCAGTGGGGCCGGCCGGGCCGTGCAGGTGTTGGACCGGGTGGCGCTGGGAGGCGAGAAGCAGCTTTTGGTGGTGAGGGCCGCAGGGAAGGTGCTGTTTTTGGGCGTGACGGCGCACCAGATTTCGTTTTTGCAGGAGTTGGATGAGGCCCAGTTGCCCCCGCCGGCCGAAGGCCCCGAGAGCGGCCCGTTTTTGGCCGCGTTCAGGCGGGCGCTGGACGCGAAAGAGGGAAGGGAGACCGGCGATGAGCAAGACGGCCCGGCGCAAAGCGGATAAGCAGGCGCTTGCAAAACAGGCAAAGCGTTTTGCGGCCTCGGCGCTGGTGGTACTGCTGCTGCTGCCTTTGCTTACCATGTCCGCGTCGGCCGCGCCCATCTTTACGGTGGATTTTGGTGCAGACGAGGGGGACGGCGGCCAATTTGGGCTGCTGGACGCTTTGTTCCTGGTGGCTATTCTGGCACTGGCACCCTCCATCCTCATCATGGTTACCAGCTTTCTGCGCATCATCATCATATTGTCCTTTCTGCGCAATGCCATGGGTACCCAACAGTCGCCGCCCACCCAGGTGCTGATTGGGCTGGCGCTGTTTTTGACCCTTTTTATCATGCGGCCCTGCATCACCCAGATCCGCGAGCAGGCCTATGATCCCTACCGGGCGGGGGATATTACCCAGAAAGAGGCCTTTGAACTGGCCAAGGTGCCGCTCAAGGAGTTTATGCTGCGCCAGATCTACACCGAGGACCTCAACCTCTTCCTCTCGATTGCCAACGACGGGGTGGGCATGGAACTGGCGGAAACCCCTACCAACGAGGACCTGATGGCGCTGGACCTTACCATTATTGTGCCGGCCTTTGCAACCAGCGAGCTCAAACGGGCCTTTACTGCCGGGTTTATCCTCTGCCTGCCCTTTTTGATTATCGACATGGTGGTTTCCAGCGCGCTCATGTCCATGGGCATGGTCATGCTGCCGCCTGCCACCATTTCGCTGCCCTTTAAGATCATGCTGTTTGTGCTGGTGGACGGCTGGGGCCTTTTGTTCAGCAGCATCGTGGCCGGTTTCCGCTAAGGCGGGCAGCCTGTGCCGCTGCTCTCGAGAGGGGAGAAGCCCGCGGGGTGCAGGGCCCGGTCCCGCAACGCCGTGCCCCAAACAGCCAATACGTGGCCCGTGCCGGCCAACATAGGAAAGGAAACAGGGCATGACACAGGGACAGGTGATGGAGCTTTTCCAAAGCGCGCTGTTGGTGGCGCTCAAGCTCACGGCGCCCTTGCTGCTGATCAGCATTGTAATCGGCCTGGTGGTGGCCATCTTCCAGGCGGCTACCCAGATCCATGAGCAGACCCTCACCTTTGTGCCAAAGGTGCTGGCCATTGCGCTGCTGCTGCTGGCCATGGGCTCCTGGATGATGAGCACGATGGATGATTTTGTCAGCGGGCTCTTTACCACCATCGCAGGCCTGTAGCCCTGCCAGAGTCATGTATGATACGCTGTACAGCCAGATGCCGGTGCTTATCCTGGCCTTTGCCCGGTTTACCGGGATGATTGCCTTTAACCCGCTGTTTGCGCGCCGCAATTTCCCTGCCATGGCCCGCATGGGGCTCATCGGGGCGCTCACCCTGCTGGTGGCTCCCGGGCTGCCCGCCGGCCACCTGGCCGGCATCACCACCCTGGAGCTGGTGGTGGGCATAGGGCATGAGCTGCTGGTTGGCCTGTGCTGCGGGTATGTCTTCCAGGTGTTTTATTATATGCTCATCTTTACCGGGGATCAGATGGATATGGCCTTTGGCTTGTCCATGGCCAAGGCGATGGATCCCGGTACCAATATCCAGATGTCGGTGTCCAGCACCTTTTTGAACCTCAGCTTTATCATCTACCTGTTTGTCACCAACAGCCACCTGATCCTGATCCGGCTGTTCAGCACCTCGTTTGTGCTCATCCCGGCCGGGGAGGGGCTTGTGGCAGAGCAACTGCCCCGCTTTATGATAGAGGTGTTCGGTTATGCGTTCCAGCTTGCCTACCAGTTGGCGTTGCCTTTTATTGCCATGGAACTGGTGCTGGAATTTTCGGTAGGCATTTTGATGAAGTTTATCCCACAGATCAACGTGTTTGTTGTCAATATCCAGCTCAAGGTGCTTTTGGGCATCGCGCTGCTATTTTTCTTTGTACCGGTGGTATCCAGCTTTCTGGACCGGTATCTCGAGCTTACTTTTACGCGCATGCAGGATATCCTGCTGCTGATGGCGCCGGCCTGAGCATAGCGGGCCGTCTTTGCCAAAGGCCGTGCGCATCCGGGCCTGCTGCCGGCGCCCTGCGCTGCGGCAGCCCAGCAAAACGCCGTATGGTCCTGCCGGGCCCAGAAACGGGCGGCGTTAAAAAAACCGGGTGGCCTGGCAAAGCCCTGACCGCGAAACGGGGGGATGAGCTTGGCGGGCGAAAAAACCGAAAAAGCAACCCCGAAACGAAAACAAGACGAGCGAAAAAAGGGCAATGTCTTCCAAAGCCGCGAGATCGGCACCGTCCTTTCGTTGGTCGCGGTGGTGTATAGCCTGCAGCTACTTGGGCCATGGATTCTGTCACGGCTGGAGCAGAGCATGAGCGATTTTTTTGGCTTGGCCGGCAGCCAGGAGTTTGTATCCGTTGCGGATGTCCGCAATTTTTTCATCCAGGCAGCGGTCTGCTTTGCCGTTACCATCCTGCCGGTGCTGCTTATCGGCAACCTGGTTTCGGTCCTCTGCACCATCGCCCAAACGCGCGGGCTCGTTTCGTTCCAATCCCTCAAGCCTAAATTCAACCGCATCGACCCCATCCAGGGATTCAAGCGGCTGTTTTCGCTGCGGGGGCTGGTGGAGCTCCTAAAATCCGTCCTCAAGATCATCATCCTTGGCGTTGTAATCTGGGGCGGCATTAAAGAGCTGCTGCCTACCATCCCCCGGGTGATGGATATGACCATCCCGCAGGCCATGACCGCTACCGGCGCGGCGATCCTGGATATTGTTAAAAATGTTGCGCTTATCATGGCCTTTGTGGCCGCCGCCGATTATCTGTATCAATGGTACGAGTACGAGAAAAACCTGCGCATGAGCAAGCAGGAGATCAAGGAAGAGTACAAACAGACCGAGGGCGACCCGCAGGTCAAGGGCAAGATCCGCGAAAAGCAGAACATGATGGCCCGGCGCCGCATGATGCAGAACCTGCCGAATGCCGATGTGGTCATCCGTAACCCCACCCATTACGCGGTAGCCCTCAAATACGACGCAAAGCATAACCGCGCCCCGGTGGTCATCGCCAAAGGGCAGGATAGCCTGGCTTTGCGCATTGTTGCGGTAGCGCAGCAGCACGATATTGTCATCACCGAAAACCGCCCCCTGGCCCGCGGCCTGTACGAGGCAGTGGAGCTGGGCCAGGAGATCCCAGACCGGTTCTATCAGCCTGTGGCCGAGGTACTGGCGTTCGTCTATAACCTCAAGAAAAAAGGAATTGAACTGAATTGAAGTTATTTAACAACGTGATCTCGGCTATGGTAGTGGGTATCATCTTTTTGGTGATCGTCCCGCTGCCCACCCCGATCCTCGATTTCATGTTCATCACCAACCTGACTCTTTCGTTTGTCATTTTGTTGACGACCATGTACATCCGGGAAGCGCTGGAGTTCTCGATTTTCCCTTCGCTTTTGCTCCTTACCACCCTGTTCCGCCTGGCGCTGAACATCTCCTCCACCCGGCAGATCCTGCTCAACGGCGGGTATGCCGGCGAGGTCATCAAGACCTTTGGCGAGTTTGTCATCCAGGGCAATGTTGTGGTTGGCCTTATTATCTTTCTCATCATTGTGCTGGTGCAGTTCCTGGTTATCACCAAGGGCTCCGAGCGTGTGGCCGAGGTCAGCGCCCGGTTTACCCTCGACGCCATGCCCGGCAAGCAGATGGCCATTGACGCCGACCTCAGCAGCGGCCTGATCGACGAGCAGACCGCCCGCGACCGTCGCTCCAAAATCCAGCGCGAGGCCGACTTTTTCGGCTCGATGGACGGTGCTACCAAGTTTGTAAAGGGCGACGCCATCATGTCGCTGGTGGCTACCTTCATCAACCTCATCGGCGGCATTATCATTGGCTTTGTTACCGGGGTGGGCGATTTTACCACCGTCATGAACATCTACTCGGTGGCCACGGTGGGCGACGGCCTTATGAGCCAGGTGCCGGCGCTGCTCATCTCGGTGGCCACCGGTATGATCGTGACCCGCTCGGCCTCCGAAAACAACCTCAACGAGGATGTTTCCACCCAGTTCCTATCCCAGCCGATGGTGCTCATCATGGCGGGCCTCGCCATGTTTATGACCATCTTCATCGGCTTCCCCAAGGTGCAGGTTACCGTGATGTCTGCGCTGCTGATCCTGCTGGGGGTATTCCTCCTGCGCACCGCGCCAAAGCCGGCCACCGAAGAGGGCCCCGCCGTAACCGAGGAGGTTACCAGCGAAACCAGCTACTACCGCAACATCGACAATGTCTACGGCCTGCTCAAGGTGGACCCCATCTCGATGGAGTTTGGCTACAGCCTGATCCCGCTGATTGACGAGAGCAGCGGAGGCACCTTTATGGACCGTGTGGTCATGTTCCGCAAGCAGTTTGCCACCGAGATGGGCCTTGTGTTCCCCTCGGTGCGCGTCAAGGACAGCGGCCTGCTCAACCCCAACCAGTACGTCATCAACATCAAGGGCGAGCAGGTGGCCATGGGCGAGGTGCTGGTAGACCATTACCTTGGCCTTATCCCGGACGGCGGCGACAACACGGTGGACGGTATCGATACCATTGACCCGGCTTTCGGTATCCCGGCCCGCTGGATCAGCGAGGATAAGCGTATGAAGGCCGAGCTGGCCGGCTACACCCTAATCGACGCTTCCTCGGTCATGATCACCCACCTGTCCGAGGTCATCAAGGCCCACGCCCACGAGCTGCTCAGCCGGCAGGAGGTCAACAACATGCTGGCCAACCTGCGAAAAACCAGCGAGGCCATCGTCAACGACACCATCCCCAATATCGTTACGGTGGGCACCCTGCAAAAGGTGCTTTGCAGCCTGTTGCGGGAGGGGGTGCCCATCCGGGATATGGAGACCATCCTCGATACCCTGGCCGACTATGGCGCGGTGGTCAAGGATATGGATATGCTTACCGAGCATGTGCGGCAGGCGCTCAAGCGCACCATTACCCACCGGTTTGCGGATTCCGGCCAGATGAAGGTCATCAGCCTGGACGCCAACATTGAAAACAAGATCATGGCGTCGGTCAAAAAGGTCGAAAACGGCTCCTACCTTGCGCTGGAGCCTAAGGAAATCCAGGAGATCATCACCTCCACCAGCCGCGAGGTGGATAAGATCCGCGACCTTGTGCAAACCCCCATTATCCTTACCAGCCCCATTGTACGGCTTTACTTTAAGCGGCTGCTGGACCAGTTCAGCATGCGGGTCACGATCCTTTCCTTCAATGAGATCGACACCGACATCAAAATCCAGGCGCTGGGCAACATCACCCTGTCTTAAAGGCTCTTTGGGGCGGCCCGGCTGCCGGCTTGCGACGAAAGAATGGAGAAATCACCATTGAAAGCGGGAGCAACCACCACAACAAAAGAGGATCGCGCGGCTGCGCTGCTGCGGCAGTACAGCCTGCTGCGTACGCCGGAGCTTCGCAATGAGCTGGCAATGGAGTACGCCAGCATTGCCGAATCGGTGGCGGGCAGCCTGTACAATACCTATTACCGGTTTGCCAGCCATACCGACATGATTAACCAGGGCATGATTGCCATTTTGGAGGGGCTGGAAAAGTACGACTTTTCCAGCGAGATCAATATCACCGCCTACCTGTACACCAAGGTGCGCTCGGCCATGATCGACTATGTGCGCAAGCAGGACCATCTGCCCCGCCGCATGCGCCGCAACGAGATTGAGATCGCCGAGGCGCAAAGCAAGCTGGCCATGGCCCTGGGGCGCTACCCCACCAAAAAAGAGGTGGCCGAGTACCTGGGGATCCCCTTTGAGGAGCTTTTGCGCCGGATGGCCGAGCTGGCCGGGGATTACGCCGCCGGGGCGGATTCCGACTCCCTTACCCAGCAGCAGTTGGAATACCATGGCATGGGCGCCGAGGAAGACCCCATTGCCCTTTTGGACAACGCCGAGCTGCGCAAGGCGCTGGCAAAGGCGGTAGATGGATTGCAGGGGCAGGAGCGCACGGTTATCTCGCTGTATTATTTTGAGCATCTCAAGCTGCGGGAAATCGGCGCGGTGATGGGGGTCAGCGAGCAGCGTATCTGCCTCATCAAGAAAAATGCGGTGCAGCACCTGCGCGCCGCCCTCAGCGATTACCGCAAATAGCCTTTGCGCCGCCTTTGCATCCTTGCTTTTGGCAACTTGCCGGCTCCTCCCGGCGAGGCTCAAAAGCAAACAGGCCCTGCAAGCTTTCTGCGGGCCGGGCATGTAAAAGCCCAAAGGCCGCGCCGGCCCTTTATAATCTCTTCCTGAAAGGATGGAACCACTATGTACCAGGGATTTTACACCATCGCCTCCGGTGTGCTCATGCAGCAGCGCAACCTCAGCGTGCTGTCCAACAACCTTGTTAATGCCAACACCCCCGGCTATAAGGCATCACGGCTTGTGAGCAGCACCTTTGACAAGGAGCTGCTGCGGGTTGAAAACCAGATGCGCACCAATATTGGCGGGGTCAGCGTCATCAACATTGTCTCGGAGGAGCCCACCCGTTTTGACTCCGAATCCTTACTTGAGACCGGCCGGGGGCTGGACATGGCCATCAACGGCGAAGGGTTTTTCCGCATCCAGGCGCCCGCGCCCCAGAACGCAGAGGGCGAGGCGGAGGGCGAAGGGGCTGTTTACCTTACCCGTAACGGCAACTTTACGCTGGATGCAGAAGGCTACCTTGAGCTGGAGGGCTTTGGCCGGGTGCTGGGCCAGAACGGGCCGATCCAGTTGGTAGACGCCGGATTTACGGTGCAGGAGGATGGCTCGATCTACGGCGCCGACGGCAATTATGTCGATACCCTGAGCCTGGTGGTGCCGGGCGAGGGGGATACCATGGAACGGGCGGGCAACGCGCTGTTTCAATTGGCCGGCGGGGCCGAGGGGGTGCCGGCAACTGCCTTTACCATGGTGCAAAACTGGCTGGAAAGGTCCAATATCGACCCCAACCGTGAGTACACCCTGATGATGGAGGCCCAGCGTTCCTTCCAGGCCTGCAGCACCGCGCTGCAGATTGCCGACCGGCTCAACCAAAAAGCGGCGCAGCAGATTGCCGCGCTGTAAGCCGGCAGGGCGCTTTTCTCCCGGCCTCACAGGAGACAGGAGGGGCGGCGGGCCCGCAAACCGGTAAGCCGTACAGTTCCATGGCGGCGGCCCCGTAAAAGCAGCAAAGCCAAATTCTTCAAGGGCCTTGCGCCCAGGCCCCGGCGGCATAGGCGCGGTGCGCCCAAAAACCCAAAAAAGGAGTGATATAAGGATGAACGTTTCCTTTTATACCGGCGCTTCCGGCCTGATTGCCTACGAAAAGGCGTTGGAGCAGATTGCCCACAATATTGCCAACACCAACACGGTGGGGTATAAGTCGCTGCGGCCGGAATTTACCGACCTGCTCTACACCGAGATGTACACAAACCAGGTAAAGCCCCAGGAAGGGCATGGGGTCAAGGTGCGCTCGGCCGACCTTTTGTATGGGCAGGGCCCGCTGCAACAGACCTGGAACGCGCTGGATTTTGCCATTATTGGGGACGGCTTTTTTGCGGTGCGCGGGTTGGACGGGACGGTGGAATACACCCGCAACGGCGCGTTTGACATCAGCGTCGAGAACGGCGGCGGCTTTTTGGTAGACAGCATGGGACGATATGTGCTGGATGCGGGGCAAAACCCTATCCCGCTGACCCGGCAGGAAAACGGGACCTTTGACCTGACCGGCCTGCCCCAGCGGTTGAGCGTTTACCGGTTTGACAACCCCTATGAGCTGGAAAACGTCAACGGCACCTCCTTCCGGCAGACCGAGCGATCGGGCGAGCCGGTGGTAAATACCGATGTAATTATCCGGGAGCAGGCGCTGGAGGGGTCCGGGGTGCATTTGGCAGATGAGATGACCAATATGATCGTGACCCAGCGGGCGTACCAGCTCAGCGCCCGGGTTGTACAGACGGCAGACCAGATTGAGGAGCTTGCCAACAATCTAAGATAAAGTGAGGATATGCAATGGCCATTAAAGATTACGATGATCTGAACGAAATCCAGTTGGATGTGCTGAAAGAGATCGGCAACATCGGTGCAGGCAACGCAGCTACCTCGCTTGCGGATATGCTGATGACACCCATCGACATTTCGGTGCCGGTGGTTCGTATCCTGGATTATGAGGAGGCTACCGAGCGGCTGGGCGGCCCCGAGACCATGATTGTGGGGCTGATGATCCAGTTAGAAGGGGATTTCCAGGGGATGATTATGTTCCTGCTGGAAAAGGAATTTGCGGCCATGACCTTGAATACCCTGATAGGCACCGAGATCAACAGCTTTTCCGAGCTGGACGAGGTGGCGCTCTCGGCCTTTAAGGAGCTTGCCAACATCATGGCGGCCTCCTATGTCAATGCCATTGCATCCATGACCGGCATGCGGATCGACCTGACCGTGCCGGATCTCTGCATCGATATGCTGGGCGCTATCCTGAGCGTGCCGGCCATCCATTACGCAAACATCAGCGATAAAATTATCCTGATAGAGGGCGAATTTAACGGGGAGTCTGCCAAAACGGCCAACCATGTGCTGCTGCTGCCGGATGTAGACTCACTGGAAAAAACTATGACTGCATTGGGGATCGAGCTGTGAGCAATACCATTAAGGTCGGGATCTCCGACATGAATATCGGCCGTGCGCCGGATGTTTTGGTTACCTTTGCGCTGGGGTCCTGCGTTGGCATCTGCTTGTATGACGCCCAGCATAAAATCGGGGGGCTATCCCATATCCTCCTGCCGGATAGTACCAGCCAAGCCGGGCCGGTCAAAAACCCATACCGTTTTGCGGACAGTGCTATCCCGCTTTTGGTGCGCAAGCTGGAGCTTGCGGGGGCGCGCAGGGCCTTCCTCAAGGCAAAAATCGCAGGGGGCGCGCAGATGTTCAGTGCGGTGAACAATGCTTCGCTGTCCAACGTTGGCGACCGCAATGCGCGCGCGGTAAAGGATACCCTGCGCAAGCTGGGTATCCCGATTATTGCCGACGATACCGGAAAAAACTTTGGCCGTACATTGTTTTTTAACACGGCAGATGGCAGCATGCTGATTAAGTCGGCCAATCAAGGTGAGTGGACCCTGTAACGGTGTCCCGCAGCCTTCTTTGATACCACATTCCCCGAGGCGCAGCGCACATACGCTGCGCCTCGGGGAATGTGGTAATTTTTGTTCATAGCCGCAAAGGCGCCCATGTTACCGGGGGGGCGAGGAGGGCCTGCCGCCAGGCGGCAGGCCAATAAAAGGCAAAGGGCTGCCCTTTTGTTCGGGAGCAGCTTTTTTTGTGCATCCAAAATTCACTCGGCCCCTTCTGTTACCCTTAGCAGGAGCAAAAGCTCATCTGTTACCCGGTCTAAAGCGGCTAACCGCGCGCTTGATAGGGAGCTGATTTTGGTTGCTATCTTTTCTGAATCAGGAAGCGCCCGTTTCCCGCAAAGCAGCCATTCGCTACACACGTTCAAGGCTTCGCATAGGAGGCTGATGATTGTCCCGAAAGAAGCCCCGGCTATCCCCGCTTAATGGTTGAAATGAATTGGGTGGACAGGTCAATTTTTTTTCGCAAGCCCCTCCTGTGTCCATCCCATATTTTCACGGGCCAGCTTGATCCGGCTCCCGATTGCCATATTTAGGGATTTTTTATCCATCTGTTTTTATATCCAAACCAATAATGATATGCTTGGCTTAATACAAATAACTTTTGATATACACAGCATAACATGCTTATGATACTAAGATAGTTGCAGATGTTTCCGCCGACCATCAGACAGGAAAAGTGAGGCAATCGGGTATGACAAGGGGCATTTTATCAAAGGTGTTGGCCGGAGTGCTGTCGGTTGCCGTTTCGGCGGCTTTGGCTATTATCTGGGGGTATTCTGTGTTACGTTCTGTATCCCATATGGTTGAAAATTCCTTACATAGCTGCAGTCCTTTGTGCCGGTTTCGTTATTCGGAACGTTTTGGTTTTGGTTCATACGCATAGCGGTTAAGGTTAGTCCTCTCGCTTTTTGCCGGGGTCCCGGCCTTTATCTATCAGCTCGTAAAAACAATCCTAACCCAGAAGAAAATCGACAGGCTGCAATAGCAATATTTGAAATCGCGCCTTCAATAAAATACAATGAGAACCATCCGCTGTAAGCGGATGGTTCTTTTTTGTCGAAAGGCCGCTTTTTGTATTGGATAGCCCTAAAACGCATCATTCTTAAAACATGGAGGTGCTTGAACAGCATGAATGCAAAGGTATATGGATATGTCCGGGTATCAACACGGGAGCAAAACGAAGACCGGCAGATGATCGCCATGCGTGAAAAGGGTATTGCACCGGCCAATATCTACATGGACAAGCAGTCCGGCAAGGATTTTAACCGCCCGCAATATAAGCGATTGATGAAAAAGCTGCGGCGGGACGACCTGCTCTATGTCAAAAGCATTGACCGGCTGGGCCGTAGCTATGAGGATGTCCTGCGGCAATGGAGCTATCTCACAAAGGAAAAGGGGATTGATATTGTGGTACTGGATATGCCGCTGCTGGATACGCGGCGCGGCAAAGACCTGATGGGCACTTTTTTGAGCGATATTGTGTTGCAGGTACTGTCCTTTGTTGCAGAAAACGAGCGCACGACCATTCGGCAGCGGCAGGCCGAGGGGATTGCGGCGGCAAAGGCGCAGGGAATCCGCTGTGGCCGCCCGCCACACCCGCTGCCCGACAACTTTGACGACATCTGCCGCAAATGGCGCAGCGGTATGATTACCGGGACACAGGCCGCCAAGGAATGCGGAATGCCGCTGGCGAGCTTTCGATACCGGGCGCAGGGGTACAAAAAGGCCGCTTTACTGCAAAAGGCTTAGGTTTACAAAAAGGTATACCTTCTTGTAAACCTAAGCCTTTTCTTGAAAATTGGGAAAGGGATCACCTCTGTGCCCTTTCAATAAGCTTATTCGGGTGACGCTGCGGAAACTAAACCGGATTTATGCAATTTTTTTACCCGGCAGGGGGCTTGTAAAAAGGTATACCTTTTTGCAACAAACAGCCGCAAAAGGTCAAAAAGCGGGCCTTTGGCAGCAATGCCGCAGGGATGGAGCGTCCCGCTTTGAAATGCGAAAGGAGTTGCTGGGCATGCTGGTGCTGGGGCGGAATATCGGGGATACCATTGTAATCAACGACAATATTTATATCACGGTTTTTGAAACCAGCCCGGTGGGCAACCGGTTCAAAATTGCGATTGATGCCCCAAGGGAGCTGAAGATATCCCGCGCCGAATTATACGAACACGACCCCGAACGCTGGCCAAAGATCCAGGCCATGAAGGAGGAATCCATGCGGCGCAGCAGGCGGGCGCTAAAGGCCGAAAAAGCCCTGCGGGAGCGGGAGGCCGAGCAGGCGGTTAGGGCGTATAAGGCGCAGCACGCATTGGCCACTGAGGAGGCCTGACGGCCGCCACACATTTGATTTCATTCTCTGCTGGGCGGCGTCCCGCACACGGCGCGGTGCACAGCGCACGGTGCCGGGCAGCATGCGGCGGGGGCTGAAATAGAGTACGCGCCCCTCCGGGCGGCTTCGCAAAAATAAAGCCGCCTTGCCTTATGGGGCAATCCCACCAACATAAAAAGCGGGCTTTTGCTGATAATCGCGGCAGGGACGCCGCGATTGGCACCGCCCCGCAAAGGAGGATTTTACAATGGGTATGGTAGTACGCACAAACACGATGGCGATCAACGCGTATCGTCAGCTTGGCATGAACAACAGCGCCGTGGCAAAGTCTCTGGAGAAACTGGCTTCCGGCTACCGGATCAACCGCGCGGGCGACGACGCTGCCGGCCTTGCCATCAGCGAAAAGATGAAGGCCCAGATCACCGGCCTTGAGACCGCCAGCGCCAACGCGCAGGACGGCATCAGCCTCATCCAGACCGCCGAGGGCAACCTCTCCGAAGTGCACGACATGCTCAACCGCATGGTCGAGCTTGCCACCAAATCGGCCAACGGCACCTACACCCAGACCGAGCGCGACGCGCTGCAGGCCGAGGTGGACCAGTTGCTGGACGAGGTTGACCGCATCAGCCAGAGCGCCAACTTCAACGGCGCAAAGCTCCTGGACGGCACCATGGGCCTGAACACCGACGCCTTTAAGATTGGCGAGACCACGGATGCCAGCGCCGGCGAGAAGATCACCCTGGCCGGGTTCCCGGCTGAGGGCGACAAAAACATTACTGGCGACTCGCCGCTTCACCTCAACACCGAGGGCACCACGCCGCAGCAGGGGGCTAAGTTTGAGATTGACCTGGCGGACTACGAGCTGGATCTGACCGGCGCAACGGATGATGTTACGGTAACCTTGTCTTTCAGCGCTTATAAGGATGATAAGGTAGAGCTCACGATCGATTGCAATGATACGGACAACCAGACAGTATGGACCGGTAAGATGCTTGCCGAAAAGCTTGCGGAGTCGGATATCTGGGCTGCGAACGCCGCGAACGGTGGTGTTCCGGCAGGGGGGGCCAAATACGCCGCTATGAGCCATGCGCTCTACAAGGTGGAAGACAACGGCACCAAGCTGACCTTTACCTACGCGGGTGCCACCGCCAACGGAGCGAATGCGACGGAGGATGACGAGATCACCGATCAAATGCTGGCGATCAACTCGAAGCCGGTCAAGAATGTTGCCATCAGTGCAACGGGCACTGGCTTTGCAGACACCGGCGCTTCCTACCATGGCGTAAAAATGATCCAGGAAGCAAAAAAGGCCGTGGAAGGCGACCGCGCCGGCATCCAGCTCGATCTGGCTCAGAACCCCGACCTGTTCAAGGACGGCGCCACCCTGACCATCGACGGCACCACCTTCACCTTCAAGGTAAGCGACGCGGATGTCCAGGGCGAGAATGTCATCGACCTGAGCGGCGTGGACAAGGCAGATTATGCCGCGGCGGCCGCCCGCCAGATGTCCACCACCGACACGGCCCATTTTGTGATCCGTGACGGCGGCAGCGGTAAGATCAAGGTAGACCAGAGCGTTGAGGACTATAACGGCGGGAAGAACGCCCCATATACCACCATTGAGTCTCTGACCAGCCTGTTCTCCGCCAACAAGGCCGCCACCGATGCCACCTCCTCGCTGACCATCGACACCGGTAAGATCAATGCCGGCGACGCGATCACCGTGGGCGACAAGACCTTTAAGTTTGTGGACAAGGCCACCGGCAACACTTCCGCGAACACCATCGAGGTGCTTAAGGAGGACGGCGTGCAGGGCCTGGTCGATGCGCTGAACGACAACGGCTTCATCGCATCCAAGGCCGGCAACGACGTGACCATCTCCAAGTTTGGCGCGGCCGCGCCCGCCATCATCGGCGGCGGCCTGACCCTGCAGATTGGCGATACGGCGGACAGCTTCAACAAGATGAACGTCAGCGTTGCCAACATGAGCGCCAAGGGCCTTGGCCTGAAGGACCTCAAGATCACCAAGGAGTCGCTGGCCAGCGATGCCATCGACACCATCAAAAACGCCATCAACACCGTGTCCAGCCAGCGCGCTGGCTTGGGCGCCTTGCAGAACCGCCTTGAGCACACCATCAACAACCTGGACGTTGCCGCCGAGAACCTCTCGGCCGCCAACAGCCGCATCCGCGACACCGACATGGCCAAAGAGATGATGAACTACACCAAGATGAACGTTCTGGTGCAGTCCGCCCAGGCTATGCTCGCCCAGGCCAACCAGCAGCCCCAGAGCGTGCTGCAGTTGCTGCAGTAAGCAGCGTCCCGGCTTTTACGCCGCATAGCAAGGGGTTAGCGTAAACCCAAAAAGCTCCCGCCGCCCTAAAGGGCGGCGGGAGCTTTAGATTGGGAAGCTATTTGCCAACGTAATTCAGGATGTCGGCTGCAATGGAATCCAGCGGGAGCTGCTTTTGCACCGCGCCGTTTTCAAATGCGACGCAGGGCATCCCATATACCACGCAGGTTTCCTGATCCTGCCCAATGGTGTATGCGCCGCGGCGGCGCATCTTCAAAAGGCCCTGCGCGCCGTCCGAGCCCATGCCGGTCAAAATGACCCCCACCGCATTAGGCCCGGCCGTGGAGGCCACCGAGTCAAACAACACATCTACCGACGGGCAGTGCCCGCTCACCTTCTCGCCCGGGCGGCTGGTTACATAATAGCCCTGGGCGTCCCGTGCAAGCCGCAGGTGGTATTCGCCTGCACCAATAATAATCTTTCCCTGTTCCACCCGCTCCATGTCGGTTGCCTCCACCGCCCGCATGTTGCAGATGCGGTTGAGCCGCTGCGCGTACATGCTGGTAAACACCGGGGGCATGTGCTGCACAATCACAATACCGGGCGTGTTGGCCGGCAGGTTTTTTACCACCGCCACCGTCGCCTCGGTACCCCCGGTGGAGGCACCGATTGCAATCACCGTGTCCTTGTTGCGCGGCCCTGCAAAGGCGGGCAATGGCCGGGTAAAAATGGCGGGCGCCGCCATGGGCGAAGCAGCCGCCGGCGCGGAAGCAGGGGCAGGAAAGGCAGCCGGGACGGCAGCGGCAGGCGAAACAGCAGCCGGGGCAGCCGGGGCGGCGGCGGTGCGGGGCAGGTGTACCTTTGCCATCGAAGCCGCTTTGATCTTTTCGGCAAGATCGGCCGAAAATGCGGCAAAATCCGAGGGGGAGCGCAGCTCCGGCTTGCGGACAAAATCTACCGCGCCGGCGCTCAGGGCGTCAAATACCTGCACGGGCGCAGCACTCACCACCACCACCGGCACCCGATGGACCGGCAGCAGCTTGCGCAAAAAATCGATGCCGTTCATCTTGGGCATCTCAACGTCCAGCGTAACGACGCTGGGGCGCAGCTTTTGGATTTTATCCATCGCATCATGGGCGTCATATGCCATGCCTACAATCTCGATGGCGGGATCTTTTTTGAGCGCCCGTTCCAGTGAGGTGCGGAAGAACAGGGAATCATCCACGATTAAAACGCGGATCTTGTGGAGCATCGGCATGCATTACACCTGCTTTTGATAGATTGCGGGATGGACGTATTTGAACTGCGAGCCCAGGCCGTTCAGGCTTTCGGAGTGGCTGATAAAGAAATACCCGCCCGGGGCAAGCCAATCGTAAAATTTCTTTACCAGCTCTTTTTTGGTGGCAACGTCAAAATAGATCATGACATTGCGGCAGAAAATCAGATCAAAAGGCTTTTTGAACGAAAAGCTGTCCATCAGGTTAAAGGTACGGAACACAACCTCCTTGCGGATCTTATCGCATACCTGAAGGCCGTTTGGCGCCTGTACAAAATACTTGGATTTCCAAACGGTGGGGATGTCCTTGATGTCGTCCAGTGCGTAGATGCCCTCGCGTGCCTTGTTCAGCGCCTTCATCGAGATGTCGGTGGCAAGGATGGTGGTGTCCCACGCGCTCTTTTTGGGCCCAAAATAATCGTGGATCACCATCTGTGTGGTGTAGGCCTCCTGCCCTGCCGAGCAGCCGGCGCTCCAGATGCGCAGGTCCTTGACCTTTTTTGTGCGCTCCCACTCGGGCAGGATGGTCTTGGTCATAAAATCAAAATGCTCGTTCTCCCGCATAAAATACGAAAGATTGGTGGTAAGCCGGTTGAGCAGATTGGTGATTTCGGTACCGGAGGTATCGTTGTTCAAAACCTTGAGGTACTCCTGAAAGGAGTTTATGCCGCGGCTGCGCAGGTCATGCGTCAGGCGGCCCTCGATCAGGGTGCGCTTCTGGGTCAGGTCGATGCCGTAGCGGCCCTTGACAAAGCTGGTGAGCGTGTTGAACTCATCGTCGGTCAGTTTGATCAGATGCGGCTTGAGGCCGGCGTTTGTATCTGCCATGGAAAGCATTGCCCTCTTTCTTGTTCGGGATACGGAAGGTACTTGCCGGGCCGGCAGGCAGCCCCGCCGCCGGCCCGGGGGCTCTCGGTGCATAGAGCGCAGGGAGGTTTACATTTTCAGGTCGGCGGCAAAGAACTTGTCGCAGTCCAGGCACAAAACCACCTTTTTGTCGTGCAGGTGCATAATCGAGTGGATGTAGTTTTCGCCCATAAGGGACATATCCGGCGGGAGCATCTTTTCCGATTGGCTGGACGATACCACCTCGGCCACACTGTCCACAATCAGCCCCACCTGCATCTCGTCGATCTGGGTAATGATAATGCAGGTCTTGTCGTTGTACTCAAGGTCCGGCTGGCTGAGCTTGCGCCGCACGTCGATCACCGGCACCACCTTGCCGCGCAGGTTGATGATCCCCTTGATGTAGGTGGGCAGGGTAGGCACCAGGGTAATCTGCTGCATCTGGATAATCTCCTTTACATACAGCAGCTCCAGCCCATACAGGGAATCTCCCACATAAAACGAGAGGAAACGCCCGACGAGATCGTCATTTACCTCGGTATGTATTGTGTTTTCAGGCATTCGTTGCTTCCTCCCCTCTTATTGGTACTGGCTCAGCAGGTTGTTGCCGTCCAGGATCAGGCTGATGCTGCCGTCGCCCAAAATGCTACAGCCCGAAATGCCGGTCTGTTTGATGGCGTATTTGTTAAAGAAGGACGGGAACGGCTTGACCACCACCTGCAGCTCGCCTACCAGCTCGTCCGCAAACAGGCAGGCAGATTTGTGCCCGTTGCTGATAAGGATCAGGATCCCTTCGGTGAGGTCGGTCACTTCGGTGGGGACATTGTAGTGCTCGTGCAGCCGTAGCACCGGCAGGCACTCGCCGCGCATCAGCACCATCTCGCCGCCGTTGGTATCCCGCACAAGGTTATTGGTGCTGTCCAGCTTAAAGTTCTGCTGGATCGAGGTGATGGGCAGGATAAAGGTGATGCCTCCCACCGTCACCGCCATGCCGTCCACAATGGCCAGGGTCAGCGGGATCTTAATGGTGAAAGTAGTGCCCTGGCCGGGGGTGCTGTCGATCGAGATCGAGCCACCGACCTTTTCCAGGTTTTTCTGCACTACATCCATGCCCACCCCGCGGCCCGAAAACTCGGTGACCTCCTTGTTGGTGGAGAAGCCCGGCAGCATAATCATCGAATAGACCTCTCGGTCGGAATACTCGCTCTCGGGCTTGGTCAGCAGGCCGTTGCTCGAAGCCTTGCGCAGGATAGTTTCCCGGTCCAGCCCACAGCCGTCGTCCGCGATCTGGATCACGATCTCGCCGCCCACATTGTTGGCCGAAAGGGTGATGGTGCCGGTCTCGGGCTTGCCGGCCTTGATGCGGTCCTCCGGCAGCTCAATGGCATGATCCATCGAGTTGCGCACCATGTGCATAAAGGGATCGCCCAATACCTCATTGATGGTCTTGTCCACCTCGGTGTCGCCGCCAACGGTGGCCAGCTCGGCCTTTTTGCCCAGCTTTTTGGACATGTCCCGCACAATACGGTTCATCTTCTGGAAAATGCCGGACAGCGGAACCATCCGCATGCTCATCACAACGTCCTGCAGCTCGTCGGTCAGCTTGCGCAGCTCGCGGGCCGACTTCATGTAATTGTCCAGCTTGAGGCCCCGCAGGTCGGGGTTGTTGGTCACCATCGACTCGGTGGTCACGATCTCGCCCACCAGGTCCATCAGATGGTCCAGCTTGCCCTGCGGCACGCTGATGAGGCTCTGCATCGGCCGGGCGGCTGCTGCGGGCTTGGGCGCGGCGGCCGGGGCCGCCTTGGGTGCCGCCGGCGCGGCGGAATCCGGGGCCGCGGCCTTCGCGGGCTCCGTCGAAGCGGGCGCGGCGACCGGCTCCTCCTTTTTGGCGGTGTCCAGTACCTCGTAGCCCCGCACGTTTACCGAGGCCTCAATCGCATTGCAGATGTCGCTCAAAGAGGAGGCCGGCTTGCAGATGATCTCAAAGCCGTTGTCGCGGATGATGGGGCAGAGCGTGGAATCGGTTTCGGGGTGCTGGGGGTTGGAATCCAGCTCGTCGCACAAATCCTTGAGCTGGGTCATCAACACAAAGGCGCGCACGTTCTCCAGCTCGCAGCCCTCGTCAAAAAATACCCGGATGTGGTATACGCCGCTGCCCGAGACGCTGCTCTCGGCGGCGGGCGCGGGGGCCGCA
>CAJTSP010000040.1 GCA_910578965.1 uncultured Oscillospiraceae bacterium | reverse complement strand
TTTCTCCCCCCTCGCCCGCCTCCCGCGCAGTACGCATCAGCCGGGATGCCTCATCGGCTGTAAGGGGCCGGCCTTGCTTGAGCGCGGCGTCAAGGCAGGCGCGTAAGCAGGCTGCCCGCCGGGGCTGGCCCGGTACGCTCTCTTTTAACTGCCGGCGCAGGGCTTTCATCTGGAGCAGGATGCCATCGAGCTGCTGTGGCAGGCACTCGTCCAGCCGGTCCCGCGCCCAGGCGGCGGCCAGCGGGCTTGCCCCGCCGGTACAGATGCCGGCCACCAACGGCCCTCGCCGCAAAATGGCCGGAAAAATCGCGCTGCACAGGGCGGGCTGGTCCACCACGTTCAACAAAACCCGCTGCGCCGCGCACTCCCGCCGCAACATCTCGCCCACCGCCGCGCTGCCGGTGGCGTCCACCACCAGGGCCATGCCCCTAACGTCCCCGGGCTGCACCTCCCGCTCGCAGGCCATTATCGGCATGTGCCGTAAGGCGGGCGAAAGCCGGGGCGCAATCACCTGCAGCCGCGCCCCGCTTTCCAGCAGGGCCTGTGCCTTGCGCACCGCCGTCTGCCCGCCCCCCACAATCAGGCAGGGGGCGTTTTGCAGCTCCACAAATAAGGGGAACAAAGCCACCCGCACCATCTCCCGGCAAAACCTTCCGACGCCCCGCCGCTCAAGGCCCGGCCCTGCACGGGCGGCAGCCCTTGAGGAAACGGGCGCGTCCCCAATGGGGGAGGCGTTTTGTCCATCATAGCATATTCGCCCGGCAACTTCAACGAAAGGACCGGCCGGGCGTCTGCCCCGGCGGCAGATCAAAGAGGGCCGGGCCCGCACGGGCCCGGCCCTCCGTCCTTGTTTTTGGCGCGCCTCTTACCAGGCCAGGCAGAGTCCCTCCGGGGCTTCGGGCGTAAATACCAGTACCCGGCCCCAGCCCCGATAACCGCCCGCGCTGAGCTGGTCTACTCCGTCCGCCGTCTCGGCGTGGCAGAGGAGGATCACGGCGTTCCGGCCGCCTTTTTCAATCTGCACCGCCTCGGCCTTCTGGGAGGGCAGTGCCTGGCCGTTTGAGGCCCGCGTAACCGGGATACGCCGCGCCTCAAACGGCTGTGGCGCGCCCTCGTCCATTGAGAGCAGGTGCAGCATGCTGGCAAAGCCGGCGCCCTCCTTTTGCAGGGTGAGCACCTCGCCCTCTTCCAGGAAATTATAGTGCCGCGAGAAGGTCGCCTTGCGCAGGCTGCAGGCCGCGCCGTCCAGGCTTTGCAATACCGCGCCGGCGCGCTGCCCCTGCCAGCGGAGGCGGCCCTCCTCCAGGCGGCAGCGCCCGGGGCCGAAGTGGAAATTTGCCTCGTAGGTATGCCGGGAATTTCCGGCAGTGTAAAAGGTATCGCAGATCAGCGCCGTGCCCAGCGGCTTGAGAAAAACCACGCGGCGGCCTGCAACCACCCCGCGGCCAAGGTATCCAAGGTGCATGCCGGCAGCGGTGTCGGCATAGGGGGTAAAGCAGTACTCGCCCTTGAGGGGCCAGGCGGCAGCCGAGTAGGTCCAGCTATCCTTGTAAAGGGTAAAATCTTGCCCGTCCACCCGGGTAGTGTTGTGCCCGGCCGGGCTTTTGAGCTGCGCGCGCAGGGGGCTGTCTACATAGGTGTACCGGCCGGTATCGATCAGTACATCCTCTCCGCAGATGCCTGCCCCCAGATGCAGCAGGTCGGCGTGGCCGTGGCCCGAGCCGAGGCAGCCGCAGTGGAAGTGCAGGTACCCAGCCTCCGGCCCAAAGCCGGCACGCAGCAGGTAGTTGCCGCTGTCCGGCAGGGCGGTGCTGGCAAGCGCCGGCCGTGCGGGGGCCAGCGCCCTGTAGGCCGGCTCCTGCCCGGGGCCAAAGTCCCAGTAGTTTTCTTCAAAAAAGCCCTCGCCGGCCGCGGCGCGCAGCGCCCCGTCCTCAAACAGCAACGCCCCGGCGGCCAGCAGGTCCCGGGCATCCAGGTCGTCGGTGTCAGACTGGCAGACCAGCCGGCCTGCCGGGGTCAGCCAGGCGGCCAGCGCAGTGCACATCCGGTGGGTGTTTTCCGCCAGCCGCCCCGGCAGGCGGATGCCGTGGCCGCGGGCAACCAGCAGGGTGTCCAGCGCGGCGTGCAGCACCTCGCAGTGATACATGGGGCTCTGCTCCCAGTGGCTGCCGTCCCGCATCACCGAGCGGTGCAGGTTTTGGTCCAGCCGGGCAAGGGCGAGGGCGCGCCATTCCTGCCGGTCCAGGTAGACGCCGGCCAAAAACAGGCCATGGTCCTGCAAAACGCCCCAGTTGGACAGCTCGTGGAATACCCCGTAGCTGCGGGTTAAATACTCGCCGTGTGCCGCAAGGCAGGCATCGATCTTAGCTTGCAGGCCGGGGGTCAGGGCGGGGCTGCCCTCAAACAGCTTGAGCGCGCGCAGCCAGTTTTCGCAGCGTAGCCCCGCCTCGAGGCTGCGCCAGGTCGAGCCGCTGCTCTCCTCGGTGAGGGGCGCCTGGTCGATCCAGTGCTCGATCAGCCGGGCAAACTGGGCGGCGTACCGCTCCTCGCCGGTGTACCGCCAGGCCTTGCCCAGGTTGACAAAGCTGGTGTGCCGGTTCATGGCATAGAGCCATTCGGGGTCGCCGGCGGGGATATGCGCCCAGTCGACCCCGCCCACGTCCGGGCCAAACTCCACCGGCTCGCTTGTGCGCTCCATCTCCCAGTGATCCCGAAAGAGAAAGCGGTTTTCGCACACGTCGTCTGCAACCGAAACGCTGCGCGCGGCGTCTTCGGGGCAGCGCTCCAGGCAGGCCTTGGCCGCCGCCGCGGCGTCTGGGCACCAAAAACGGTTCAGCATCGGTACGCCCCCTTACCAGTATGGGGCCCAGCGTTTGGCAAGGCGGGTGAGCAGTTCCATATAAAAATAGTCGCCCCAGGTGTTGCATTCGTCCACCCCGCGGTCCTGCGGGATGGGGTTGTAGGGGGAGTTTTTTGCGTATACCCCATGCAGCAAAAGCCCGTTGGAAACCCGGGCATCCTTTACCGCACAGTGCTCCCAGAGCGCCCAGGCCAGCTTTTGGGCCATGTCGGTGTAATAGGCCGCCTCCTCGGCGGGCAGGTACCGGGCCATTTCCAGCATGCCGCAGGCCGCGATGGCCGAGGCCGAGGAATCGCGCGGCTCGCTGCCGTCGGTAAAGGTGAGGTCCCAATAGGGCACAAGGTCCTCGGGCAGCCGCTCGATAAAATATCCGGTCACATCCCGGAACAGCCCGATACAGGCCTCATCGCGGGTGTAGCGGTAGCTCAGGGCCATGCCGTACACCCCCCAGGCCTGGCCGCGGGCCCAGGCCGAGCCGTCCTTATAGCCCTGCTGGGTCGAGCCGCGCAACGGCGCGCCGGTCTCGGGGTCAAAAAAGAAGGTGTGGTAGGTGGAATGGTCCGGCCGCACTAAATTTGCCATGCTGGTTTTGGTGTGAGCCAGGGCGGCGGCGCGGTATTTTTCCTCGCCGGTCACCTCGCCGGCCCAGTAGAGCAGCGGCAGGTTGAGCAGGCAGTCGATGATCAGGCGGTAGTTGTCCCTTGCGCCAAGGGCGCCCCAGGCCTGTAAAAACTGCCCCTTTTGCTGGAAGCGGCTCAAAAGGTTGTCGGCTGCCAGCAGCGCGGCGTCCCTGCCGGTTTCGCTGCCGGTGAGCTTATAGGCCGCCACGCAGGAGGGGGTGTACAAAAACCCCATATCGTGGTGGTCCACATCCACCCGGCGGCGGATGCGGTCCATAAAGCTGTCTACCTGGCGCAGGGCGGCGGCCTCAAAGGCCGCTTCGCCGGTGTGCTCCCAGGCCAGCCAGTATTCGCCGGTGCAAAAGCCGGTGGTCCACTCCAGGTTTTCGCTGGGTGCATAAAACTGGTTTTCGCTGTTGGAATACTGAAATTTGTCGGTAAACCGTGCAAGGTTGCCGCGCAAAATGCCGCAGGCCGCGTCCAGCGCCTGCCCGGCTTCGGCGGGGGTCATTGCCCGATACTGCATCGTGTTCCCATCCTTTCCCGAGGGCTTGCCCCCAAAGCCCGCCCGGCATAAAGCGTTAAAGCAGGTTTTGGGGGCGGCATCAATTTTTCGGCGTGATCCCGCCGGCTGTTATCGCAGCGGGATACAGAGGTTCCAACTGCGGGTCATGGTCTTAAAGCCCGCCTCGCTGCCGTCGTTGGTGGCGGCAAACAGGTGGGTGGCGTTGCCCGCTTCGTCAAAGAGCAAAAAGGGCCGGTCGAGGTTGCCCATCCGGCGCGTTACGCCGTCATCCCAAAGCACATCGCGGGAAAACGCCGGCTCCGGGGATACCTTCCAGTCCACTCCATTTGTGCTGCGCGCGTATACGGCCGAGCCGGCGTCGCCGGTGTAAGCGCCGTCCCAGTCTTTGGCAATCATGGCGTAGCCGCCGTCGGTTTTCCACACAAAGGGGTCCTCCACGATGCCTTCGGTCCCGTCGCCCTCAAACAGGGGCCGGTCGGCCAGCCGGCGGAACGGCCCGGACCAGTGGCCGGCCCAGGCCGCGCCCAGCTTCATGCCGCTGAACATCCCGTTGCCAGTGCAGCCGGTATACGGGGGCTTGCGGTAGGTGCGGGTTTTATAGATCAGCAGGCAACTGCCGTCCTCGTGCAGGCAGGGGGCCGGGTTTGAAACGAGGAAATCGTCAAAATATCCCGGCCGCACGTCCAGGGCGGGGCGGCCGGGCCGCTGCCAGGGGCCAAGGATGCTTTTGGCTGTGGCAATGCCGATCCTCTTGTGCGCCCGGGCGCAGAGCCATTGATAGCTGTCATGGGTGAGGCTGCCGTCCTCTGGCACATCCGGGTAGGGGAAGGTTGTGCCGATGTAAAAGAGCAGATAGGTGTCGCCGCATTTTTGGATTACGGGGTTATGGGCGGAGCGGCCGTCCCACCAGCCTGCGCCCCGCGGCCCCAGCACCACCTCGGCAAACCGGTAGGGGCCCTCGGGAGTGGGGCTTACCGCCCGTACAATCTCGCTGGCCACCCCCCATCCCGGATGGAAGGGCAGGCTCTTTTTCCAGCGGGAGGCAAACATGTGGTAGTTTCCGTCCTCGCCCTTTGCCACGCTGCCGCACCACACCCAATATCCCTCCATGGCGAAGCCGCCGTGTACAGGGGCCGGCAGGAAATACGCGCCAAGGTCGGCGGCGTTGCGGTTCATAGTGCGCTTCCCTCCTCGATTGGTTTTAAGGGGCGGCTTTTTACAGCCGCTGCAAAAACGGGTCGCCCTCTTTTTGCAGCCAGCCGCGCAGCCGCTCCTCGGCCAGCCGGGCGGCAGGATGCCCCGCCGCCGAGGCCAGCTCGAGCGGGGATTTTTGCAGCGGGTCGGCCGCGAGGTCGTACAGCAGCCGGCGCAGCGGCGCGCCGGGGGTGTAACCCGCGTCCACAACATAGGTGTAGCGCTTGTCCCGCACCCCTCGCCAGCCTACGCTCTTGGGGTCGATGCCGGCCTCCTTTAAGGGGCCCAGCAGGCCGGGACCGCCCGGGCAGGCGTACAGGTAGGTAAAGCTGCCCTCGCCGCTGCTGCCCTGCAAAACGGCGCTTGCCGCGCTGACCCCCTCCATAGTACCCGGCACCGGCAGCCCCAGCAGCTCCAGCAGGGTGGGGGCAAGGTCGGCGCTGCCGAGCACCTGCCCGCAGCGACCGGCCGGCATGCCCGCCCCGCCTATAACCAGCGGGATGCCGATGGATTCCTCATACCACACGTGCTTTGCCATCAGGCCGTGGCTGCCCATCATGTCGCCGTGGTCGGCCGTGAGCACAATCAGGGTATCCTCCTCGAGCCCCAGCCGCTTTACCGCCTGCATCAGCCGGCCAAACTGCTCGTCCAGGCCGGTTACCGCCGCAAAATACTCCCGGGTGGCCTGTTCCAGGTCGCCGCTGGTCATGGTACAGCTCTCGGGGGTGTGGTAGCGGGGGGCCTCGGCCTGCACGTTGCCCCGCACCGGGAAGGCAAGGCCTTTATACCGTTCCAGGTATTTTTGCGGCACATACCGGTAGGGGCTGTGGGGCGGGTTCCAGGAGACAAAGAGCATAAAGGGGGCGTTCTTGTCCGCCTGCTCTAAGTACCGGATGGCCATGTCGGTCTCGTGCACCGGCGACCACTCGTTTACCTCGATCTTTTCGGGGCTGTCGGCCCAGTAGTGGGGGGTCAGGTGGGTGTCGCAGGTGTTGTAGGCGTACCAGGTATCAAACCCGTGCCGGCGCACCCCGGGCGGGGTGTAGGCGTCCCAGTCCCGCGCGCCGGAGGCCGGGGCCGGGCTGTGGTTGATCTCCGGCTCGTCCAGGTGCCATTTGCCGATGTAGGCGGTGCGGTAGCCGTGCTGCTTTGCCACCTCGGGGATGCAGACCTCGTCGTCCCGCAGCCGCACCGATAGCCCCGGCTTGCAGTTGGTAAACATGCCGGTGGTTTGGGGCCAGCGGCCGGTGAGCAGGCTGGCGCGGTGGGGCGAGCAAAGCGGGAAGCTGCTCACTGCATCGGTGCAGAGCATCGAGCGGGCGGCAAAGGCGTCCATGCAAGGGGTCTGCACCGGGTCCTGCCCCATGCAGCCCAGCGCCATGCGCCGCCATTGGTCCGCAAATACAAACAAGAGGTTTTTCTTTGCCATAGCCGCACCCCAGGCCTCAGCCCTTCAGGCCGCTGGTCGCAACGCCCTGCACAAAGTATTTCTGGCAGAAGATGTACATCACCAGTACCGGGATCAGGCTCAATACGCTCGCGGCCATGATAAGCTGGTAATCGGTGGAATATTGGCCCACGAACATGCGGATGCCCAACGGGACGGTTTTGTTGCTCTCGGTGTTAAAGTAGATCATGGGGCCCATAAAGTCGTTCCATACGTTTACAAAAGTAAAAATGGCAAGGGTGGCCATGGCCGGCTTTGCCAGCGGCAGCACAATGCGGAAATAGATGCCGTACTCCGAAAGGCCGTCGATGCGGGCGGCCTCCAGCAGCTCGTTGGGGATGCCCAAAAAGAACTGCCGCAGCAAAAACACGCCAAAGGCCGCAAAGCTTGAGAGCAGCACATAGCCCAGGTGCGAATCCACCAGGTGCATCTTGTTCATCATTAGGTACTGGGGCAGCATAAAAATCTGCCAGGGAATGGCGATGGTGGCCACATACCCCAAAAACAGGGTGTCCCGCCCGGGGAACCTGCACTTGGTAAAGCCATAAGCGGCAAAGCTGCAGGTAAGCAGTTGGATGAGGGTTACCAGCACGGTCAGCTTGGCGCTGTTCCAGGTAAAGCGGCCAAAATCCACCTTTTGCCAGATCTGAGCATAGTTTTCCCAGTGGAAGGTCTCGGGAATCCACCGGATGGGGCTGGTAAACACCTCGGTTGAAAGCTTGAGCGAGGCCGAAAGCATCCAGATCAGCGGCAGCAGGGTGGTTATGGTCAGCACAACCAGCAGGATGTACTGGGCCGCGCGGGCCGCCTTGTTGTTCTTTTGAACCATAAATTCTGCCTCCTCCCCTTACATGAAGTCGTCGAATTTCTTTTCGACCCTGAACTGCAAAATCGTAATGGTGCCCACGATCAAAAACAGGATCATTGCCGCGGCGCTGGCCTTGCCGTAATGCCAATAGGCGAACGATTCCTTGTAAATGTACATGCTCAAAAGGGTAGTAGCCGTGCCGGGGCCGCCCTCGGTGAGGGCAAAAATAAGGTCAAAGGTTTTGAAGCTGTTGATGGTGAGCATCATCAGCACAAAAAAATGGCTGGGGGTCAGCATCGGGAAGGTGATGCGCCAAAACTGCTGCCACTTGCGCGCGCCGTCGATCTCGGCGGCCTCATAGAGGGTGGCGGGGATGTTCTGCATGGCGGCCAGGTAGATTACCATAAAATAGCCCATGTTTTTCCAGATGCTTACAACAATGACCCCCGCCAGCGCCCAGTCGGTAGAGGAGAGCCAGCCGGGCAGATGCTCCTCGGCAACGCCCACAAACTGCAAAAAGAGGTTGATGGGGCCGCCGTTGCGCATAAACATGGCCTTCCACACGGCGCCCACCGCCACCACCGACGCCACATACGGAAAAAAGATGGCGCTGCGGAAAAAGGTGGTGCCGCGCAGCTTGGCGTTGAGGATAATGGCCAGCCCCAGCGCGGCCGCCGCGCTGATCAGCACGTTGAAAAAGGTGTAGATAAAGGTCTGGCTGAGCGACTGGCGGAAGATTCGGTCCTTAAAAATCTCCACAAAATTTTCAAAGCCGGCAAAGGTCATGGCGTTAAAGCCGTCCCAGTCCATAAAGGCCAGCACAAACGAAAACACCACCGGGATCAGCACAAACACCAAAAACCCGATAAAGTTTGGCAGGATAAATGAGATGCCCACCAGCGCGTTCCTTGTTTTAAGCGCCATACCGCGCCGCGCGGGCGCTTTTGCGGTTTCATTCATGCGCGTTTTCTCCTTTCAAAAAATGCGGTTCCTCCAAAGGGGAGCGCCGTAAAAAGGGGGCGGGGCAGCTTTGTCTGCCCCGCCCCCATTCGGATCAAATTCCGGCATTGCCGCGTATGGTACGCAAGAGGTGCTTATTTGCCCAGGATCTCGCCCGCGCGTTCGGCCATCTCGGCCAGGCCCTCGTCCACGCTCAGCTCGCCCAGCATAATCAGGCTGTGCTCCTGGCCCAGCATGTCGTTCACCTCGGTAACGTCGGCCACAATCGGGCGGTCGGGAACGATGTTGGTAACCTTCAGCGCCTCGGCCAGGCCCTCGGGCATGCCGTCCAAAGCGGCGATCTGGGCCAGAATCTCATCGTTGAGGCGGCCGGGAATCGCACCTACCTTGGCGTATTCCATCGCGCTGTCCACACTGGACATGAACTTTACAAACTCCCAGGCGGCGTCCTGCTTGGCCGAGGAGGGGTTGATGACCAGCGGAGTGGTGGCGCCCACCGTGTAGCCGGCCGGCACGTCGGCCGGGTGAGGCAGGGTAGCGACGCCCCAGGCGCTCAGGTTGGCCTCGCCCTTTTTCATCGACTCGGCGATGGTGGCGATGTACCAGGTGCCCATGGGCATCATGGCGACATTGCCCGACGCAAAGGCGCCGGAGTAATGGATGTTGCCGCTCTGCAGCTCGCCAAAGTCCTGGATGGCGCCGGCGTCCTGCAAACGGACAGCCATGTCGTAGTAGGGCTTAAAGAAGTCGTAGCCGGTCTCGTAATCCATGATGGTATTCTTGCCGTCCTGCACGCCCCAGTTTTCCACACAGGCCTGCCAGGTGTGGAAGTGCGCGCCGTACTTGCCGTCGCCGGTAAGCTGGATGGCCAGCTCCTCAAACTCGTCCCAGGTCATGTCGTTGGAGGGGTAATCGACCTTGGCGGCGTCAAAGATGTCCTTGTTATAGTACAGCACATAGTAGTCGGTACGCACCGGCATGCCGTACTGGCGGCCCTCAATGTTAAAGGGGGTGTCGGTGCCGTTGTAACCGGCCATGTCGATGTTGTCGGCCGCGATGTAATCGGTCAGGTCCAGCAACTGGCCCTTGGTGTACAGGTCAAAGGTGCTGGAGGCGTCCTTGATGAAGAAGGCGTCCAGGCCGTCGCCGCCGTTGAGCATCACGCTCAGCTTGGTGTTGTAGTCGGCCGAGGGGATGTCGATGACCTCAACCTTGATCTCGGGATGGGCGGTCTCAAAGGCCGCAACGGCGTTCGAAACGCTGGGGTTGGAGCTGTAGTCCCAGGTGGCTACCTGGATGGTTACCTGCTCGGGGGCCGCATCGCCGCCGGAGGGGGTAGAGCCCGCCGCCGGGGTGGAGGCCGCGGGCGCCGAGGAAGCGCCGCCGCCGCAGCCGGCCAGCAGGCTGCAGGCCAGGATGCAGGCAACGAAGACTGCCGTAAACCGTTTGAATCGCATAGGTATCTCTCTCCTTTGTTAATCTTTAAGCCGGGTTTTGGCTGCAGCGGCTTAGCGCCGCGTGCTGTTGTGCTTTTATTATATCAGCCGTATCTTTGGAGGGTAAACGCAGAAAAACCGGATTGTGTGGTATTTTTTTTGTGTGTTATGCAACCTTTTGTAACCAAACTAATACTATTTTTCAAAAGAGTAAAATTTTACCAGGACGCCGCCTCCCGAATTGAAGATTGTCACAGGATGCAGTATCATAAGAAAAAATAATGCTATATTTTTCCTGTTTTCCTGTGCTTTTGGGGGAGGGGCCGGCCATGAAGGGGCTGCACAGCATCAAGTTCAAATTGATTGCCGCCACGCTGGCCTGCGTTTTGTCGGTGAGCCTTGTCTGCTCGCTGGTGCTCTACGGCTATCTCAGCGACCTTGTAGAAGAAAAAAGCGCGCATATCCAGCGGCTTTACCTCACCACCATGCAGGAGCAGATGGACAAATATATCTCCGACTTTTGCTCCCTGATCCTGCTGGCGGCCAACGACCGGGAAATCGGCGAGGCTATGACCCATGGCGTGCCGGTTACCTCGGCCATGCTTAGCGCGCAGTCCCGCCTCAATGCATATCTGCGTTCCTGCCCGGGCGAGAGCTATGTGGACAAGTTTATGGTCATGACTGCCGACGGCCGGCTGATCCAGGCGTCCGGCCGGCAGTACGGCCGGCTTTCCGACACGCAGGCGCTCCTGGATTCGGACATCCTGCGGCAGGCGGCCGAAAACGGCTTTGCCAGCCCTTATACGGCCGGCGTCTGCGAATCTATCCAGAAGGGCCGCCTGGTTTTTGCGCTGCTTTGCCCCCTGCGGTATAATGGCATCCCAACCGGGCGCGGGTTTGCGTATCTGGAGCTCGGCCTCGATATCTTTACCGACCTGCTCGTGCCGTATACTGCGGTCAACAATGTCTTTCTGCTTGGGCCGGACGGCGGGTTTTTGAGCGAGTGCTCTGCCGGGCTGCCGCAGAGGCTTGCACCCGAGGAGCTGCAGGGCGGGGCCCTGCTGGCCGGCGGCCGGCGGTGGAAGCTGGAGAGCGTCCCTCTCTCTGCCGGGGGGATGGCCCTCTGCATCGCCACACGGGCCGACGAGCCGGACCAGGAGCGGCTGCGTACCTTATATATGACCCTTGTGATCCTTCTCACCGGCTTTTTGCTGGCAGTCGTCCTGGCGTTTTTGCTGTCTGCATATTTTACCAAGCCGATCCAGCGGCTCAAAGCCCGGCTGCAGCGCATCAGCACCAACGATTTCTCTTACGACCCCGAGATCGAGCGCGCCCGGGACGAGATTGGCGAGATCGGCCATACGGTCAACGAGATGACCATGAGCATCCACCACCTGCTCAAGGAAACCGAGAGCATGTACCAGCAGCGGCAGAACATCGAAATCGCCCTTTTGCAAAGCCAGGTCAACCCCCATTTTTTGTACAATACGCTGGACTCCATCCGCTGGATGGCGGTGATCCAAAAATGCCCCGGCATCGCCAGCATGCTGTGCAGCCTTGTAAACCTGCTCAAAAACATTGCAAAGGGCACCCAGGCCCGCATCCCTTTAAAGGAGGAGCTGGCCCTGCTGGACGATTACATCGCCATCCAGAGCGTGCGCTATATGGAAACCTTTGCATTTGTCAATAAGGTGCCGCCCGAGCTGTTGGGCTACCGCATTGTTAAGCTTACCCTTCAGCCCTTGGTGGAAAACGCCATCTTCCACGGCATCGAGCCCACCGGCGAGTGCGGCGCCATCACCCTTTCCGGCCGGGAGGAGGGCGGCGACCTGCTGCTGTGTGTGGAGGACAACGGCGCGGGCATCCCTCCCGAGGTGCTGCCCACCCTGCTCACCGCCGAGCGCCAGCACGACCGTTCCTCCATGAACGGCATCGGGGTGGCCAATGTACATAAGCGCCTGCAGCTTACCTACGGCAAGCAATACGGCCTTGCGGTGGAAAGCGTTTTGGGGGAATACACCCGCGTGACGGTGAGGTTCCCGAAAGAGGTGTAACAGATGTATCAGGTATTGCTGGTAGACGACGAGCCCCTCATCCTTTCCGGCATCAAGTTTTTGATCGATTGGCAGCAGCACGGCTGCCAGGTTGCCGATACCGCCCGCAACGGCCAGCAGGCGTTGGAAAAGATCCGGCAGTTGCAGCCGGACATCGTCATCTGCGACATCTCGATGCCGGTGCTCTCCGGCACCGAGCTTTTGTCCCTGGCGGCGGCCGAAAGCCCCGCTACCGTCTTTATCATGCTCACCAACCACCCGGATTTTGACCTTGCGCGCGAGTCCCTGCGGTTTGCGGCGGTGGACTACCTGCTCAAAAGCCAGCTCAGCGCCGAAACGCTGGAGAAAAGCCTGGCCCGCGCCATTGCCGAGAGGGACCGGCGCAGACTGCTGGCCAAGGCCGAAATGGCCGATTCCTACCTTGCCGAGAGCAGCCGCCAATTGCTGGACAGCGCGATTCTGCGGGTGGTGCAGGCCCCGGCTGGAGCCCGGATGGAGGAGACCGCTGCGGTGCTGGCCAGCCACCATATCCTGGACGGCTGGGGCATGGCCTACATCCCGCTGCGGTTTTCTTTGGTTTCAGACATAGGCCCGGCTGCCGCGCAGGATTTAGAGCGGATGTTCCGCTGGGAGCAGGAGGTGGCCGGCAAGCTGGCGCAAAACCTCTTTGCCCAGTGCTCGCTCTTTTGCCCGGACAAGCAGTACCAGAGCCTCTTTATGCTCTGCTGGGGCATCACCCAAAGCGCCTGGCAGGAAAAGCTCCTGGCCTTTTCGGCCAAGCTGGAAACGGCCAGCTCCACCATTGTGCAGGCCTGCCCCCGGGTGCTGGGCACCGATTTTTTCAGCGGCCGGGCCCAGCTTGCCGAGTGCCGCCGCCAGCTCTTTTTGCTGCGGGAGCACTATTACCTCACCAGCCAGGGGCGGGTGCTGTTTGGCAACCTGCAGCCCCCCGCCTACCAGCCCCTGGGGCTCACCGGCCTTGCCGGGCGGCTGGTTGCCGAGCTGCAGGCCAAAAACGCCGCCGGGGTATCCTCGCTGCTAAGCCGGGCCATTGGGCGCATCCAGGACATCCCGCACGAAAAAAGCCAGGCAATCTGGCTGTGCGGCGAGGTGAGCGCCGCGGTAGAAAAGGCCCTTGGGCCCGACAGCCCCTTAGGCGGCCAGGGCCCGCACGAGATCGAGCGGCTGGCCACCCGGGGGCAGGTGGTGCATTGGTTGGAGCAGCTTCTCAACGAGCTGCTCAGCCACCTGGAGCAGTATTCCTTTGGGCGCTCGGCCCTCATCGAGAAGGCCCGGCAATACGTGCGGGATAATGTGGAAAAACGCATCATGCTGCAGGATGTGGCCGATTATGTCTGTATCTCGCCGGGGTATCTTTCGTCCCTTTTCAAAAAGCTGTACAACCAGAACCTGGTCGATTACATCAACCAGGTCAAGATGGAACGCGCCTGCGAGCTCATCCGGCAGAGGCGCTACCGTATGTATGAAATATCCTACCGGATGGGGTTTGAAAATGCCTATTATTTTTCCCGGGTATTCAAACGCCATGTAGGCATGACCCCCACCGAATACCAAAAAAGCTGCGGGAGGGACGGCAATGTGGAATAAGGCCGAAATTTACCGTGCGCTGGCGGGCGCAGACGCCCCGCTGCTGGGGCCGGAGCTTGCGCGGTTTGCCGCAGAGCCCCTGGGCCCCTGGCGCACCGCCCAGCTCGAAGTACTGTGCCGCCGCGCGCAGGAGTATCTGGATACCCCGCTGCCGGCGCTGCCCTACCGCCTCTTTTGCCGGTACTGGGAGACGGGCGACCGTGAAGGCTGGCAGGAGCCGTATTTTGAGCGCCGGGGCAGGCTGTTGGTGTTTTCGCTGCTGCTTTGGCTTGCGCCGGAAAACCCCGGCTGGCCCGCCTGGAGGGAGGCGCTCGAGGATACCGTCTGGGCCATCTGCGCCGAGCCGTTTTGGTGTGTGCCGGCCCATTTTTTGGGCCCGGGGGACGAGCCGCTGCCCTTTGAAGAGTATGCCGGGCAGTTGGACCTTTTTGCCTGCGAAACAGCCTTTGCCCTCGCCGAGATGCTCGCCCTCTGCCGGGATAAGCTGGACGATATGGTGGTGCGGCAGGCGGAAGCCCAGGTTGAGCGGCGGGTGTTTGCCCCCTTTTTGGACGGACGGCGGTTTTTCCGGTTTGAGGGCATGTACAACAACTGGAGCGCCGTCTGCGGCGGGGCCATTGGGGGGGCTGCTTTGCATCTTGTGAGCGACCGCGCGCGGCTGGCGAGCCTTTTGCACCGGTGCCTGTCCTGCATGCAGGTCTATCTCGGCAGCTTTGGCGACGACGGAGTCTCGGTAGAAGGGGTGGATTACTGGAGCTACGGCTTTGGCTTTTTCACCTGCTTTGCCGACCTTCTGGCCAAACGCACCTCCGGCGCGCTGGACCTGATGGCCCTGCCCAAGGTACAGGCCATTGCCCAAAGCCAGCAGCACTACTATTTGGCAAGCAGCGGCAGCACGGTGAGCTTTGCCGACGGCAGCGGCCAGGGGAGCTTCCGCATGGGGCTTTCCTGCTGGCTGCAAAATCGCTTTGCGGGCGCGGCCCTGCCGTCGGCCGAGGAGGCCGCCGGCCTGCTGGGGGACGGCTGCTACCGCTACTGCCTTGCTTTGCGGGACCTTTTGTGGTACCGGGAAAACACCCGCTTTGGCCTGCCGGCGGTACGCTCGGCCTTTTTGCCAAACGCCCAGTGGCTCCTCTCGTGCACCCCCGGCCTTGCCCTTGCCGCCAAGGCCGGCCACAACGGCGAGAGCCATAACCACAACGACTGCGGCTCGTTTATTTTATGCAAAAACGGCCTGCCCCTTTTGTGCGACCTTGGGGCCGGCCGGTACGACGCCGCGTATTTTGGCCCGCGCCGGTACGAAATTTTCGTCAATGCTTCCCGCAGCCACAATGTAGCCCTGCCGGCCGGCTGCGAGCAGGCATTTGGCGCGCAGTACGCCTGCCGCGATGTGCAGGCGGAGCTCTGCGCCGAACGGGATACCCTCCGTATGGAGCTGGCCGGCTGCTACCCCTGCGAGGTTCTAAAGAGCTACCTGCGCACCCTCGTCCACAACAAGGCCGCGGGGGAGCTGACGCTGGAGGACACCCTGTGCTTTGCGCAGCCGCGGCCGGTCACCGAGGTGTTTGTATCCCAAACGCCCATCCGCCTTGGGCCGGGCAAGGCGGTGTTTGCCCGGCAGGGGGCCAGCCTTACCCTGCATTTTGACCCTGCGCAGTTCAGCGCCGCTTTGCACGAGGAGCGGTACCCGCCCCACGGGCCCGGCCCGGACCGTACGGCCTACCTGCTGCATCTGCGCGCCGCGCCGGCCCTGCGGCATACCTGCCGCTTCACCCTGGCGTAAAAAGTTTATACAAAAAAAGCGGGGCCGGCAGAGCAAAAAGCCTGCCCGGCAGCGCACACAAAAAGCGGGACCGCTGAACGCGGCCCCGGGGGAGGAACGATGTGAACCGGCAGTTTATCCTTCTTATAGCCGACACCGTGCGCACCGATATGCTCGGCTGCTACGGCAACCCGGCCATGCACACTCCCAACCTCGACCGGCTCTGCGCCCAAGGGGTCCGCTACGATAATGCCTATAGCTGCCAGCCCGTCTGCGGGCCGGCCCGTAGCGCCATCTTTACCGGGCTGTTCCCGCATTCCAACGGGGTGGTGGCCAACTCGCTGCCATTGGGCGACAATGTAAAAACCATCGGCCAGCGGCTGGCCGACGCCGGCGTCCACTGCGGATACATCGGCAAATGGCATCTGGACGGGGGCGATTATTTTGGCCTCGGCCGCTGCCCCGAGGGCTTCGACCCCGAGTACTGGTACGATATGCGCTGCTATCTGAGCGAGCTCTCCGAACAGGACCGGATGCGCAGCCGCCGTAGCGCCACCGCCTTTGACCCGGACTGGACCGCCGACAAAACCTACGCCGGGCGCTGCACCGACCGGGCGCTGCGCTTTTTGCAGGCAAACCGGGATACCGATTTCTTTCTGACCGTCTCCTACGACGAGCCCCACGGCCCCTGCATCTGCCCGCCGCCCTACAACACCATGTACCGCGACACCCAAATGCCTCCCAGCCCCAATTATGCCGACGACCTATCCCAAAAGCCGCTGATGCAAACCCTCTGGGCCGGCCCGGACGCCGCCGCCGCCCCCGAAACCTTGCGCACCTGCGGCGGCGGGCTGAGCCTTTTTTTGGGAGCCAACAGCTTTATGGACGCGCAGGTGGGCCGGCTGCTTGAGGTGATCGACCGGGATTTTGCCGACGCGATGGTGCTGTTTACCTCCGACCACGGGGACATGCTGGGCAACCACCGCTTGCAGATGAAGAACGCCGCCATGTATAAGGAGATCGCCAACGTCCCGCTCATCGTGCGGGGTGGGGCGGCAGGGCAGACGGTCAGCGCCCCGGCCTCCCACATCGACATCCTGCCCACCGTGCTGGAATACATGGGCCTGCCCATCCCCCGGCTGCTGGAGGGAAAAAGCATGCTGCGCCAGATCTACGACCCCAGCCAGCGGGTCAACGAGTACGTCTACACCGAGTTTACCCGCTACGAGGTGGACCACGACGGCTTTGGCGGGCTGCAGATGATGCGCGGCGTTACCGACGGGCGGTATAAGCTGGTGCTGCACCTGTGCGACACCGACGAGTTGTACGACCTGCAAACCGACCCCGCCGAGGTGCGCAACCTTATTGGCAGCGCCGGGCATGCCGCGGCCCGCGACCGGCTGCACGACGCGCTGCTGGAACAGATGAACGCCACCCGCGACCCCTACCGGGGCTACCAGTGGGCCTGCCGGCCCTGGCGCGCGGGCAAACGGCCTCTGTGGGAAAACGACGCCTTTACCCGCCAGCGCGAAAACGAGGAGTATGAGCCTCGCCAGTTGGATTATGATACCGGCCTGCCGATGGAAAAGGCCGTACGCAGCAAAAAGCTGTACGACAGCAAAAAATAGCGCGCAGCCCGGCGCGCCGGGCTTGACACGCGGCGCGCCGGCTGGTATACTGCGTTTGGAGCCAGGATGCTCCCAAACCGGCATAGAATAGGGTGAAAAGATGCGCAAATAAGCCGAAACTTCACGGCCAAAAGAAGGGTTTTCGGGACGGGCGGCATGGCCCGGTTCCCGGTGTTTTCGCGGCGTGAAGAGCGGCTTATCCGGCCCAGCGCAGCCCCCGGTACGGCGTTTGCCGGCGCCGGGCGGCCGGCACAGGGCGGCGCATCCGCAGGGGTTCCCCCTGCCCCGTTGGGGCCGTTTGGCCCTTTTCGCCGCGCGCCCCCCCTTTTTGTGCTCGCTTTTTTGCCGTACAGCCCGCCTTCCCGCCGCTTAGGGGGAGGGCGGGCTTTTTTGCCGGCTTTTTCGGCCCCGCCCCCCCAGAGCAAAGGAGGCGCACGGCGATGCTGCAAGTTAAAAATTTGTCGATCCTGCATAAAAAAGACCTTACACCCCTGATCGAAGGGCTTTCGTTTACCCTGGCAGGCGGCGCGCGGGCCGCGGTGATTGGGGAGGAGGGCAACGGGAAATCCACCCTGTTAAAGCTGCTGTATGATCCCGCCCTGATCGAGGGCTATGCCGAGTGGAGCGGCCGAATTTTGGGCGGTGGGCTGCGCAAGGGGTATCTGTCGCAGGAGCTCTCGCCTGGAGAGCTGGCGTTGCCCCTCTGGCAATTCTGCGCCCAGGCGCCCGGCTTTGCCGAGGCCGCGCCCAAGGCTCAGGCCGGGGCCGCGCGGCAGGCAGGCCTGCCGCCGAAGATTTTTTGGGACAGCCGGCCGGTAAGCAGCCTTTCGGGCGGGGAGCGGGTGCGGCTGCGGCTGGCCCTGCTGCTACTGGGCCAGCCCGACCTCTTGCTGCTGGACGAGCCCTCCAATGACCTCGACCTTGCGGCCCTGGGCTGGCTGGAGGGGTTTTTGCTGGCCTGCCCGGCGCCGGTGCTCTATGTTTCACATGACGAAGCCCTGCTGGCCCGCACCGCCAACCAGGTCATCCATCTGGAGCGGCTACGGCGGCGCACGGTACCGCGGGCATCGGTGGCGAAAATGGGCTATGAGCGGTATGCCTGCGAGCGGCAGCAGGGCTTTGCCCGGCAGGGGCAGGCTGCCCGCAGGGAGCGGGCCGAGCTGGACGCAAAGCTTGAGCGGTACCGCCGGATACGGGATAAGGTAGAGCACCAGCAAAACACCATTACCCGGCAGGACCCCCACGGCGGCCGGCTGCTCAAAAAAAAGATGCACTCGGTGCTGGCAACCGGCCGCCGCTTTGCCAAAGAAGAAGCCGGGCTTACCGCCCTGCCGGAATGGGAGGAGGCCATTTTTGCCGCCTTTGATGCCCAGCGCGCCGTGCTGCCGGCGGGCAAAACCGTGTTGCGGTACCAGCAGCCGGCCCTTGTGGCGGGCGGCGGGCCGGCCGGGCCGGTGCTGGCGCAAAACCTGCGGCTTTGGGTAACCGGGCCGGAGCACATTGGCATAGTGGGGGCCAACGGGGCGGGCAAATCCACCCTGCTCAAGGAGCTGGCCGGCCTGCTTTTGCCCCGTGCCGACCTGCGCGCGGCCTATATGCCGCAGGATTACGGCGACGCGCTGGTGCACAACGCCACCCCGGTGGAGCTGCTGGCCCCGGGCGGCAGCAGGGAAGAAATTACCCGGGCCCGCACCCTTTTGGGCAGCATGAAATATAAGGCCGAGGAGATGGAGCACCCGGCGGCCATGCTCTCGGGCGGGCAGCGGGCAAAGCTTTTGTTTTTGGGCATGGTGTTGCGGGGCGCGAACCTTTTGCTGCTGGACGAGCCCACCCGCAATTTTTCGCCCCTCTCGGCGCCGGTGATCCGGCGGGCGCTGGCGGGGTTCCCCGGCGGCATCATCAGCGTCTCGCACGACCGGCTGTACCTGGCCGAGGTCTGCACCCGCGTCTTGCGGCTGGACCAAACCGGCCTGCACGAGCTGCGGCCCCAGGAGTGGGCCCTGCCCGAGGAGGAGGCGTAAGGGCTGATAGGGGGCCGCGGTCGGCGACTTTTTGCGCTATGCCCCCGCCCCCGGGGACGTAAGGGCCGATATGGGGGCCGCGGCCCCCATGCCCCCGCAAATGGGAATTGCACAAAGAAAAAGTATAATACAGGTTGTTTGCGGCCCTGCCATCAATAGAGGCAGGAACTTTTGGCAAAAGCTGCCCAAGCTGCGGCGGCTACCGGGTGTTCTGATTATTTGCCCCGGCGCTTTTTGCAAAAAGATGCCCGCAACCCATTCTTGCGCGGCAGTTGGTGGACGCAACCGCCCCCGCGGGGTATGATAAGGGCAAAGCC
>CAJTSP010000039.1 GCA_910578965.1 uncultured Oscillospiraceae bacterium | reverse complement strand
AAAAAATACCGCCCGCCTATCCGGAGCCGGCTTGCGGCATACGGGTTATTAAACCAGGTGACGGACAAGAGGGCATTGCCGTCCCCCGCCAGGGCCCGGTGCATGGTACGCCCGCCAGCCAGCCGTGTAGGCCCGCTTTTGGAATACACCTCGGCCTCAACAACACAGTCGGTATCAAACGGGGCCTCAGCCAGGGCATAGGGATGGGTATAGTCGATATAGCGGCGGGGATAGTGGGCAAGGAGCTGGCCAACCGTGCCTATGCCAAGGCGCGCAAACCGCCCGGCCAGCTTGGGGCCTACCCCGCGCAGGTACTGCACCGGTGCGTCCAGCTCCACGGCCTTGCCCCCCTTTTTGCCTGGTTTTTTATTACAGGAAAAACCGCCTTGAGCAAAGAGAAATTTTCCCCTCCGAGCACGGGCAGCACGCAAGCCCGCACCTCGCTGTCCCTGATTCCCGCTCCATCCTCTGCCCCCCGTCGCCGTTTGCCGGGCCGCCCTAAGCCCTTTGCCCGCCGCCGGTTGCCCAGCCGGCGGCAGAGGTACCCCTGCCCAAACGCCCCGATACCGAAAATCAGCGGGCGGGTTTCCCCGCCCGCTGCCCGTTCCGGCAACCGGTCTGCCCGGCCGCTTACTCCACGCTGATCATATAATAGTACACCGGCTGGCCGCCGTTGATGTGGGACACCTCGATGTCGCCGCCCACCTTGGCGCGGACAAGCTCGGTGGTGCGCGCCGCCTCCTCGGGGCTCACGTCACAGCCCGAAATCACCGTGATAAAGCTGGTATCCTTTTTGGCCATACTGCGGGCCAGGCGGTAGGCGGTTTTGGTGATGTCGGTGCCTACGCTGACAATCTTGCCGTTTTCCAGCGCCATAATCTCGCCCTTTTTGATCTTACGGCCGTCGAAATCGCTGTTGCGGGCCGCAAAGGTAACAAGGCCGGTAGCAACCTTATCCGCCGCCTGCATCATACCGATGGTGTTGTTGTCCACCGTGGCCTCCGGGTCGAAATTGAGCATGGCGGTAATGCCCTGCGGCACCGTGCGGGTGGGCAGCACCACCACCCGGCGGTCGGCAATCTTTTGGGCCTGTTCGGCTGCCATAATGATATTTTTGTTGTTGGGCAGCACAAAAACGGTCCCCGCCGGCACGCTCTGCACCGCCGAAACAATATCCTCGGTGCTGGGGTTCATGGTCTGCCCGCCGCTCACCACCGCGTCCACCCCCAGGTCCGTAAAGGCGGCATGCAGCCCCTCGCCGGCGGCTACCGCCACAAAGCCATAGTCCCGCTCGGGGTCCACCGCCGCATAGATGAACTCGGAGGAAGCGCTGCTGGCCTCGGCTTCCTTTTGCTTTTCCAGCCCCTTGCCCTGCTTTTGCCGGGCTAGGAACTGCTCGTGCATGTTCTCGATCTTGAAATTGGTCAGATAGCCGTACTGAATGGCATGGCTGAGGATCCTGCCGGGGTCGGCTGTGTGGACATGGCAGTTGATGACATCATCGTCCTCGATCACCACCACGCTGTCGCCGTTGGACTCGCAGAAGGCACGCAGCTTGGCGCTGCTGACCCCCTCGTTTTTATTGACCAAGAACTGGGTGCAGTAGCCGTTTTTGATGTCCTCCACCTTCATCAGGTCGTCGGCAAAAACCCCCTTGCCCGCCGCGCTGGAGCTGAGCTTTGCGGTATTGCGGGTAGCGGCCTCCTCGCAGGGGATCACCGCGCCCCCCTCAAAAACGGCCTGCATGCCCTCAAAGATGATGACAAGCCCCTGGCCGCCCGCATCCACCACGCCGGCCTTTTTGAGTACCGGCAACTGCTCGGGCGTGTTGGCAAGGGCACGGCCGGCCGCCGCCAGCACCAACTGCCACAGCTCGGTGGTATCGGCCAGGCCGCTGGCCGCAGCCTCCTCGCTGGCAACACGGGCCACCGTGAGCATGGTGCCCTCGGTGGGCTTCATCACCGCCTTGTACGCCCCCTCAACTCCCTTTTGCAGCGCCGCGACAAGGTCGGCTGCTTCGGCGGTGCGCTTGCCCTCCAGCGCCTTGGCAAAGCCGCGGAAAAGCAGGCTGGTAATGACGCCCGAGTTGCCCCGCGCGCCCCGCAGCATGGCCGAGGCGGCGGTTTTGGCGGCCTCGCCCACCGTGCAGTCGTCCGGCAGGGCGGCCAATTCTCGGGCGGCGGCGTCCACCGTCATGCCCATGTTGGTGCCGGTGTCGCCGTCCGGCACCGGGAAAACATTCAGCTCGTCCACCCGCGCGCGCTGATTGGCAATGTTGTTGGACCCGGAAAGAATGGCGTCGCGCAGAATTTTACCTGTAATCATGGTTTGTTCCACCTCTACTCAAAGATCACACGACCGCCCCGGCGGCGTGCGGTATGCAGCGGCAGGAAGGCGGCCGCCCGGCAGGCCCCCCTATGGGGGCGGTGCGGGGGCGCGCCTGCCCGGGTTACCGCGTTACTCTGTTGCGATGTCGTCCACCGAGACGTCGATCCGCGCCACCTTAAGCCCTGTAGCATACTCGACCTCGTGCTTGACCCGATGGGTAATGCTGTGCACGATGGTGGATATATTCACCCCATAGCCCACCTTGATATGCAGCTCGATGCACAGGCTGCTGCTTTTTTGGGTAACCTTGACCCCTTTTTCGGCAAGGCCCCCGTGCATAACAATGCTCTTGAGGTTTTCGGCCGTGGGGGCCGGCGAAAGATCGGCCACGCCATAGCAGCCCCGGGCCGCCTGGCCCACCAGCTCGGCAAAAAAGCCGGAGGTAAAGCTGACCGAGCCCATTGGATTTGCATAGGTGATCACACTGCATCACTCCTTTATATTGGGGTTTGGCCCAGGGGCCGGCGCATCAGGGCGCGACGGCAAGCTCCCTGAGCGAATAAAACAAATTGCTGATGGAGGCCGACAGCCCGCTGACCGCCCGGCCGGACACCACCGTGCCGCTGCGCCAGACCAGCGGCACCCAGGGCATCTCGGCGGCAAACTGCTGCTCAAACGCGCCGGCCGCGCTCATATTGGCGCGGAAAGCCTCATAGCTGAGGGTGAGCGCCTCGCTTTGCCGGATGCCCACGCTGACCGCCCCTCCCTCCAAAAACGGGCTGATATCCATATTATTATACAACTTTACCTCGCCAATGTACAGGTCAAATTGCCCGGCCTGCACCTGCTCAAGGTAAGCGCCAAAATCGTCCGGGTCGTTGATCTCAAGGTACACCCCCTGTGCGGCAAGCTGCTCGGCAAGCTGGCTGGCCGCATACCGCTTGTAGGTGCTGCCGCTGTATACCAGCAGCGAGAGCCGCAGCGGGCGGCCTTCGGCATCCTGGTAATAGCCCGAAACCGCATCCCGCGTATAGCCCAGCGCCAAAAACTCCTCCTCGGCGCCGGCGGCGTCCTGCTCGGCCAGGATCAACTGGCTGCCCTTGACGCAGGTGTAAAAGCCGTTGATGGCACCGGTAGCCGGATAGGCGCGGCCGTAAAAGCATTTTTCGGCCAGCACCCGCCGGTCGATCAGGCGGCTGAGCAGCGCCCGGCCCCGCCCGGAGCCGAGCAGCGCGGCCGCCGCGCCGGGCTCCTCGCGCACCGCGTTGACCCCGAGATACACCAGGTTGTTGGTGCGGTAAAAGCTCTGCCGGCTGGCGATGCTGGACACCGCGTCGATGCCGTCGGCTGCCGCGTAGAGGTTGAGCGCACCCACCGCAAGGCCGGAGACCATCGCATCGTACCCGCCCACCTGGACAAGCCGGATGCACTCGGGGCCTTCCTCGGGGAAGGGCGCGCGGGCGCTGCGCACGAGCTCCCCCTCGGCCCCGTAGGTATACCGCCCGCTTGCCGTGGGTTGGGGCAGGGCTACCTCGCTCTCCTTGAGCACCGGGATGTCGCAGAGATAAGCAAAGAGGGAATCCGGCCGGGTAAGGGTGATGACCAGCGCGCCGTTTTGCAGCTCGGCCTTTTCGATGTTGGCAAACCGCCCGCCGTAGCAGGCGCTGGCGCGGGCGGCATCCAGGCTGGCCAGGGCATCCTCGGGGCGCACAGGGGTACCGTCCGCAAAAAAGCAGCCGCCCCGCAGGTGTACCACCACCTGGCTGCCGATGCATTCCACCGCCTGGGCCAGCCGGTAGTCCAGCTCCATATCGGGGGTGATCTCCACCAGCTTCTCAAACAGCAGGCCGGCATTTTGCACCACAAGCTGAGAGTTGACGAGGTACGGGTTAAAGCCCTCCGCCGGCAGATACCCTAAGGTCAAAAATCCCGGCTCGGCCGCGGGCTGCCCGGGCACCGGGGCCTGGGTCGGCGCGGACGGGGCCGCGGAAGAGGGCGCGGGGCTGCCCGCGCAGCCGGGCAAAGCAAGACAGGAAAGCAGCGCCAGCGCCGGCAGAAGCCTGCGCATGCGGGGATGAGTCATGGGCTTGTCCCCCTTTTTTAACCAAAAAACGATTTGCCAAAAAGCGCATGGCCCCGGGGATACCTCGCTGGTTTGGGAGGCACGGGGCCCGCCCCCCCAAACAACAGGCACGGCCGCTACGGGCCCGTCGGCAGGGCCGCACCCTTAAAAAGCCCCGGCGCCCCGCCCCGGCAAATTTTACAAAAACGCCCGTTCAGGCAGAGGGCCTTGCCTGTGCTTTTTATCCCGTCTAAACCGCCCTCATTTTTTGCGGAGCCCCGCTTGCCAGCAATCCCATTGTACCACAAAGCGGCGGCCTTCAACAAGTACTGCCGCCGGCCGGCGGGGCATCTGGCCGGGATGCCCGCCTCCCTTTGGCTACGGGTAGGCCCCTGCGCCGGCCTATCCGCCCGCGGCCTGCATCCTCCCCGCCGTATGGGGCGTGGGGTGTCGATTTACACAAAATTTCTGATTTTTACGCGTTATATATGCACCGATTTCATATCTTTTTCATAAAAATCTGTTATACTGGGTGCAGCAACAAACGGGCGGCCAAGCAAGCAGGCTGTCAAAAAGCAAAGCGCAAGCCGGTATTTTGGGCATACGCGGCATTTTGCCCGCCTGGCGCCAACACCCGCCGCCCGCAAAGGAGACAATGCGATGAATCTGCTGTTTTTTTTAACCCCCAAACAGGATGTCGCCTTTATTTACGACGATTTCACCCTGCGGCAGGCCCTGGAAAAGATGGAGCACCACCGCTATTCCTCCATCCCGGTACTAAACCGCGCGGGCGAATATGTAGGTACCATCACCGAGGGGGACCTGCTCTGGGGCATCAAGGGGATGGTGGGGCTTTCGATCGAGACGGCCGAGGAAATCCCGGTATCGGTGATCCACCACAAGCGGGATTATAAGCCGGTGCCGGTAACCACCACCATGGACGAGCTGGTGGATGCCGCCATGACCCAGAACTTTGTGCCGGTGATCGACGACAAAAAGAGCTTTATCGGGCTGGTAAAGCGCAATGCGATCCTCCAGTACTGCTACGACCATTTCCGCGCCGAGCCGCCGCCGCCCTCGCAAGACCTGCTGACCGCCGTTTCCTTGCGGGGCTAAAGGCTTACATATACCCTGCCGATGGCCCGGGTCTCCAGGCGCGCTTTCTCAATAAGGAACGCGTCCCTTCCAAAAGGGGCGCGTTCCTTGCGTATTCCGGCCCGGCCTGCCGGCCGCACGGCAAATTCGGGCCGGGCCATCCGGCCAGAGCGCCCTGCTTGCTTATGGAACGCCGCCGCATCAGCCGCGCCGTCCCTGGCCGGCCCCAGAAGGGGCCAGCAGCGGCAGGATAAGCCGCCGGGGACCAAAAAAGGCCGCCTCGGCCTCGTCGTGGGTGGCGACAAGCAAAAACCTGCCCGCAAAGGCCTGCCGGATATAGGCCATGGCGGCGACGCGGGCCTCGGCATCCAGCCCATGGAAGGGCTCGTCCAACACGGCGCCCGGCGCGCCGGCCAGCGCCGCCCGCACCAGCGCCGTGCGCCGCCTCTGCCCGCCCGAGAGCAGGGCTGCCGGAGTGGTGAGGGCCGCGCCGGCCATGCCAAGCTTTTCAAATTCGGCGGCGATCATTTCATGCGGGGTGCCCGCCGGGCAGGCGAGGGCGGCGTTTTCCACTGCCGTAAGCTGCCCGCAGAGCCGCTCGTCCTGAAAAACGGCGGCAAGCCAAAGCCCGGCAGCCGGGCGGCGGGCCTGCCGCCGCAGGCGGAACGCCCCGGCCCATTTGGCGGGCCTGCCACCGGACGCTCCAAACATGCCGGGCATCCCGGCTCTACCAGCCCCCTGAACTTTGCCGGCTGCTTCGGGCCCAGCCTCCGGCCCGGCGGAAAGCACCGCCTCGCCGGCATCCGGCATTTCCAGCCCCCATAAAATGCGGGCAAGGGTGGTTTTGCCGCAGCCGGAGGGGCCCCAGAGCACCGTGTGCCCGGTAAGCTCGGCATTTACCCCGGCCAGAACCGGCAGAGCCCCATAGCTCTTGCAGAGGTTTTTGAGGGCAACGGTCATACGGCGCGCCCCCTTTTTTGCAGCCCTGCGCCTGGCTGCGGCGCGCAGAGGCAGCCGGCGGCCGACGCAAGCAGCCGCGTAAGCGCCCGCTCGCACAAGGCGCTGAACGCCAGCACCGCCGCCGTCCAGGCAAACAGCTCGCCGGTGGCGAGGGCCAGCTTGGCCGCATAAAAGGCTTCGCCAAGCCCGCCGCGCGGCAGGCCGATAATCTCGGCCGCAACCCCGCTTTTCCAGCAAAGGCCCAGGGCGAGCCGCATGCCCTGGGCAAGGTAGGGCAGCACCTCGGGCAGCCAGACCGCCCGCAGCGCAGCCATCGGCGCAAGCCGGAAAACCCGGGCCATCTCGCGCAAAGCGCCGTCCGCCTGCAAAATGCCCTCGAGCAGGGCGGTATAGAGGATGGGCAGCGCCATCAGGCCGCTGATAAGCAGCGAGAGCCAGCGACTGCGCACCCACAGCAGGGCCAGGATGATAAAGCTTGCCACCGGCGCGGCCTTGATAAGCTGCACCGGCACAGCTAACAGCCGCCGGACAACCGGGCAAAAGGCAGCCGGCACGGCCAGGGCGCTGCCCGCACAGCCGCCCAGGATAAACCCGCCCAATACCCGCAGGGCAGTAAAGGCCGCCCTTTGCCAAAAGTCTGCGCTGCACATCAGGCGGGCAAGCTGCCAAACGGTTTGGGCCGGGCCGGGCAGCAGGAGCTCCTGCCCTACGGCCAGCGCAGCCAGTTGCCAGGCCAGCAACCAAAAGGCCACCACCGCCGCGCGGCCGGCCCAGGGCCCCGGCTTACGCCCCATAGTAAAAATCGTCCCCGGGCAGCGAACCGCCCACCGAGGCGGGATCCTGCCCATACAGCACAGCCAGATAACCGCTGAGCTTCTGCTTCATCTCGGCGCCGCTCAGCCAAACGATGTTGCAGGCGGGCAGGGCCTGCTCGGCAATGGCGGCACTGGGGGTAATGCCGTAGCTCTCGATAAGGGGGGCGGCCTCGGCGGGATTGGCTGCCACCCAACCGACGCTCTGCTCATACTCGGCCAGCAACTGGCGCAGGGCCTCGGGATATTGCTGCGCAAACTCGCGCCGCACAGCCAACACGCCGGTAACGAGGGCCGAATCGGGGCTGGCCTTTTCCCATTCCTCGGTAAGGTCCAGCACCACCCGCACCGAAAGCTTTTGCTGCGCGGCGGCCACATAGGGCTGGGGCAGCACCGCGGCGTCGCCCTCGCCCTGGCCCAGCGCGGCCAGTACCTCGGCGGCCTCGCTCTTGTACTCCACCGTTATCTCGTCCGGCCCGATGCCATTCTGCTCCATCAGGTAGCCCAGCACATACTCTGGGGTCGTCCCCTTGCCGGTGGACAGGACGGTTTTGCCGCGCAGGTCCTCAAAGCTGCCGATGCCGGGGCCGGTGGCGACAACATAGAGCACCCCCAGCGTGTTGACGGCCGCCACCTGGAGGCCGGCCTTGGCTGCCAGGGTAGCCGCGAGGTTTGCAGGCAGGGCGGCCGCGTCCAGCTCACCCTTGATGAGCAGCGGCACCAGCTCGTCCGCCGCGCCGGAAATCTGGAACTCGTACCGGCCGGCAGACGCGCCGGTTTCGGCGTCCTGCATAAGCCGGACCATCCCCATGGCCGTGGGGCCCCGCAGCGCTCCCAGCCGCACCGGCCGGCTGAGTGGCTGGGCGGCCGGCTGGCTTGCGGCCGGCATATCCGGGCCCGGCTGGCTTGCGGCCCCGGCGGCCCCGCTGCCGGAAGCGGCGCCCTGCACGCCGGGCGCGGGCGCGCCGCAGCCGGCCGCCAGAACGGCCAGGATGCACGCGCATGCGCATAAAAGGCTGATCCATCTTTTCATCCGTTGTTTCCTCCTGCGGGGCGGCGAGCCCTTTTGGCCCTTGCAACGCCCCGTTTATTTTACTATAATAAGAGCGATCCTGCAAGGCGGCCCGGATGGCGTTTTTTGCGGGCCGCCCCGCAGGCGGCGGGGCGAAGCAAAGCGCCCGGATACCATTTGTCCCGCCGCCCCGGGCAGGTACTATGTTTGAAAGAGAGGCCACGCATGCTGCCTGTATTATACATTGTGGTTCCCTGCTACAACGAGCAGGAGGTACTGCCCATTACCAGCGGGCTGTTTTTGAAAAAGCTGCTGGAGCTTGCCGCCGCGGGCAAGGTAAGCCCGGCCAGCCGGGTGCTGTTTGTAAACGACGGCTCAAAAGACGATACCTGGGCGATCATCCAGCGGCTGGCGGTGCAGGACCAGCACTATGAGGGCATCTGCCTTTCGCGCAACCGGGGGCACCAAAACGCGTTGCTGGCCGGGCTGATGGCCGCGCGCAGCCGCTGTGATGCGACCATCAGCATCGATTGTGACGGCCAGGACGACATTGGTGCGATGGACGGGATGGTCGACGCCTACCTGGACGGCTGCGAGGTGGTATATGGGGTACGCAAAAGGCGGGATACCGACACCTTTTTTAAGCGGTTTACCGCTGAGAGCTTTTACAGGCTGCTGAACTGGATGGGAGCGCAGGTGGTGTTCAACCACGCCGACTACCGCCTTCTGAGCAGCCGGGTGCTGGAGGAATTTTCGAACTACCGCGAGGTAAACATCTTTTTGCGGGGCATGGTGCCGCTGGTAGGCTTTAAGAGCACGAGCGTCTACTACGACCGGGCCGAGCGGATGGCGGGCGAGAGCCACTACCCCTTAAAAAAGATGCTGGCGCTGGCCATGGATGGGATTACCAGCCTTTCGGTAAAGCCGATCCGCATGATCACCGGGCTGGGGCTGCTGGTTTCGCTGCTGAGCTTTATCGGGGTGCTGTGGGCGGTGGCGGATTCCATCACCGGCGGCACGGTGCAGGGCTGGGCCAGCACCGTGTGCATCGTCTGCTTTATGGGCGGTATCCAGTTGCTTTGCCTTGGGGTGATCGGCGAATATGTTGGCAAAACCTACCTCGAGGCCAAGGCCCGGCCGCGGTACATCATATCGCAAAGCACCTGGGACCCCGGCCCCGAGGGCTGGCGCAAGGGCGGCGAATAACCCATGCTCTCCCCGCCGGCCCGGATACCGGATAATAATCTGCCCCCGGAGAAACGGCTTCTCCGGGGGTGTTTTTTGCAGCCCTGCCGGCCGGCCTTTACGCAGGCCCGCCGGCAAAACAGCCCTTGCCGGCGGGCGCATTTTGGCTTTTACAGCCCCGCCAGCTCGCCCAGGTCGTATGGGGTAGACTGGTACACATAGTAATTGAGCCAGTTGGCGTAGAGCAGGTAGGCGTGGCTCCTCCAGGAAAAAACCGGCCGGCGGGCGGGGTCGCCGCCGGGATAATAGTTTTTGGGCGGGGCGATGGGCAGGCCGCGGGCAAGGTCGCGCCGATATTCGGCGTCAAGGGTAAAGCGGTCGTATTCGGGGTGGCCGGTTACAAAAATCTGGCGGCCGTTTTCGGTGCTCAAAAGGTAGGGCCCGGCCTCGGCCGAGCCTGCCAGCAGCCGCAGGGCGGCGCAGGCCGCAATGGCGTTAGGGTCGCTTTGGGTATGGCGCGAATGCGGGGCGCAAAACGCCTCGTCAAAGCCGCGCACCAAGGGGTTTGAGGGCCGGGTCACCTCGTGCGTAAATACCCCAAACAGCTTTTGGGGCAACGGGCGCTTTGGGATGCCGTAGTGGTAATAAAGCGCCGCCTGTGCCCCCCAGCATACGTGCAGGGTAGAATAAACGCTAATTTTGCTGAACTCAAAGATCCGGCAGAGCTCGGGCCAGTAATCCACCTCTTCAAAACCCAGGCTTTCCACCGGCGCGCCGGTGATAATCATGCCGTCGAACCGCTGGCCGCGCACCTGCTCAAAGGTTTTGTAAAAGGCGGCCAGATGCTCGCCCGGCACATGGCCTGCCTCGTGGGTGGCGGTATGCAAAAGGGTAAGCTCCACCTGCAACGGGCTGTTGGCCAGCATACGGGCCAACTGGGTCTCGGTAGCGATCTTGGTGGGCATGAGGTTGAGGATGAGGATGCGCAGCGGGCGGATTTCCTGGCTCTGGGCGCGTTCCTCGTGCATCACAAATACATTTTCGCTGCCGAGGGCGGCATAGGCGGGTAGCCCCTGAGGGATAATAAGCGGCATGGAACGCTCTGCTCCTTACGTTTTTTGCTTTTTGTAGGGACATGCCAAAGGGTGCGGAACCGCTTGGCCGGCCCGCGCTTTACACCTTGTCCAACGCCTGGGCAATGTCGGCAATGAGGTCCTCGGCAGACTCCAGCCCGCAGGACATCCGCACAAGGTCCGGGCTCACCCCGGCAGCGGCCAGCTCGGCGTCGCTCATCTGGCGGTGGGTGGTGGAGGCCGGGTGCAAACAGCAGGTGCGGGCGTCGGCCACATGGGTCTCGATGGCGCCCAGGCGCAGCTCCTTCATAAACCGGGCCGCGCCCTCGCGGCCGCCCGCCACCCCAAAGCTCACCACCCCGCAGCTACCGCCCGGCAGGTACTTTTGGGCCAGGGCATGGTACCTGTTGCCCGGCAGCCCGCAGTAGTTGACCCAGGCCACCTTGGGATGCCCCTGCAGGAATTCGGCTACCGCCTGGCCGTTCTCGCAGTGGCGCTTCATGCGCACATGCAGGCTTTCCAGCCCCAGATTCAGCAAAAAAGCGTTCTGCGGGCTCTGGATCGAGCCAAGGTCCCGCATGAGCTGGGCGGTGGCCTTGGTGATGTAGGCCCCCTCAAGGCCAAACCGCTCGGTGTAGGTCACCCCGTGGTAGCTCTCGTCCGGGGTGCACAGGCCGGGGAACTTGTCCGGGTATTTTGTCCAGTCAAATTTGCCCGAATCCACAATCGCCCCGCCAACCCCCGCGCCGTGCCCGTCCATATACTTGGTGGTGGAATGGGTGACGATGTCCGCCCCCCACTCGAAGGGCCGGCAGTTGATGGGGGTGGCAAAGGTGTTGTCCACAATCAGCGGCACCCCGTGCGCGTGGGCCGCCGCGGCAAACTTTTCGATGTCCAGCACGGTCAGGGCCGGGTTAGCGATCGTCTCGCCAAACACCGCCTTGGTATTGGGCCGGAAGGCCGCGTTGAGCTCCTCGGGGGTACAGTCCGGGTCCACAAAGGTGAACTCGATGCCCATCCGCTTCATGGTAACCGCAAACAGGTTGTAGCTGCCGCCGTAGATGCTGGCGCTGGAAACGATATGGTCGCCGCAGGAGGCCAGGTTGAAGACCGAATAAAAGGTGGCCGCCTGCCCGCTGGCCGTGAGCATGGCCGCGCTGCCCCCCTCGAGGGCGCAGATCTTGGCGGCCACCGCGTCGTTGGTGGGGTTTTGCAGCCGGGTGTAAAAATAGCCGCTGGCCTCAAGGTCAAACAGCTTGGCCATCTCCTCGCCGGTAGCGTACTGGAAGGTGGTGCTCTGGATGATGGGCAACTGGCGCGGCTCGCCGTTTTTGGGCGCATAGCCGCCCTGGATGCAGAGGGTATCCCGGTTCATGTTCGTCCATCCTTTCGGTGCTTATTCTTTTTGGAGGCCCGGCACACGGGCCTTTGCACCGGGCCTGGGGCCAAAGGGGCAGGGCAGCCGCCCTCCGTCCCTCGCAGCCCGTATGGATAGGCCAGCCAAGCAGCCGGCGCGAAATACCGGCCGCCGCATGAAGGCCCCCCGCCCAATGGATACTATATATAGCTTTATTGTACCACATCGGCCCCCGGCCCGCAAATTTTTCGCCTAGGGTATTGACAGGGGCCACAAAGAAGGATACAATATTAGCAGTCAAATGCATAGAGTGCTAAAACATTCTTCCTTTCTTATCGTCCTCACCAAGCCCTTATTTTGGGATGTTTTGAGGGAAGGTAGGGCGACAAAAACGCTTTACAGGCTTGTTTTTAAGCACTTTACACATTTATTTGCTAAAAAGGAGGCTTTTCGTATGAACGCCAATCAATTCACCCAAAAAACCATGGAGGCATTGCAGGCAGCGCAGAGCCTCGCCGTGGAATACCAAAACCAGCAGGTTGCGCCCGAGCATCTGCTGGCCGCGCTCTGTGCGCAGGAAAACGGGCTGATCCCGCAGCTTTTGCACCGGATGGGGGCCGACCCCGCCGCCTTTGCCCGTGCGGCCGAAGAAAAAGTTGCCGCCCTCCCGCGGGTGAGCGGCCCGGGCCGGGAGCCGGACAAGGTCTATATCTCCCAGGCCACCGACGCGGTGCTGCGCGCCGCCGAACGCGAGGCTCAGGCGATGAAGGACGAATATGTAAGCGTGGAGCACCTGTTTTTGGCCCTTTTGGAAAACGGCGGCGCGCCGGCGGCGCTGGCAAAGCAGTTTGGGGTTGACAAGGCGGCCTTTTTAAAGGCTCTGGCCGAGGTACGGGGCAGCCAGCGGGTGACCAGCGACCACCCGGAGGACACCTATGACGTGCTGGAAAAGTACGGCCAGGAGCTGGTAGGGCTTGCCCGCAAACAAAAGCTGGACCCGGTAATCGGCCGGGACGCCGAGATCCGCAACGTGATCCGTATCTTGAGCCGCAAGCGCAAGAACAACCCCTGCCTGATCGGTGAGCCGGGAGTAGGCAAAACCGCCATTGCCGAGGGGCTGGCCCAGCGGATCGTGCGGGGGGACGTGCCCGAAAACCTCAAGGACCGCAAGGTGTTCAGCCTGGATATGGGCGCGCTGGTAGCCGGGGCCAAGTACCGGGGCGAGTTTGAGGAACGGCTGAAAAGCGTGCTTAACGAGGTAAAAAAGAGCGAGGGGCAGATCATCCTCTTTATTGACGAGCTGCACACCATTGTGGGGGCGGGCAAAACCGACGGCGCGATGGATGCGGGAAACCTCTTAAAGCCGATGCTGGCAAGGGGCGAACTGCATTGCATTGGGGCCACCACCCTGGACGAGTACCGCAAATATATTGAAAAGGACCCGGCGCTTGAACGGCGGTTCCAGCCGGTACAGGTGGAGGAGCCTACCGTGGAGGACACCATCGGCATCCTGCGGGGGCTTAAAGAACGGTACGAGGTGTTCCATGGGGTAAAAATCCAGGACGGCGCGCTGATTGCCGCGGCCACCCTGTCCGACCGGTACATCAGCGACCGGTTTTTGCCGGACAAGGCCATCGATCTGGTGGACGAGGCCTGCGCGATGGTCAAGACCGAGCTGGACAGCATGCCGGCCGAGCTGGACGACCTGCGCCGCAAGATTATGCAGCACGAGATCGCCCAAGCTGCGCTGGCCAAGGAGACCGACCCCATGAGCCGGGACCGGCTGGATACGGTTCAGCAGGAGCTGGCCGGCATGCGGGACGAATTTAACGCCATGAAAGCCCGCTGGGAGAACGAAAAGGACGGCATCGGCAGGCTGCGTGGGCTGCGCGAACAGTTGGAGGCTACCAACGCCGCCATCGAGAAGGCCGAGCGGGAGTATGACCTTGACAAGGCCGCCGAGCTGAAATACGGCCGGCTGCCCGAGCTGCAAAAGCAGCTCGCCGAGGCCGAAAAGGCAGCCGAAGCGTCCCAAAGCAGCACCAACAGCCTCCTGCGCGACAAGGTTACCGAGGACGAGATCGCGCGGATCGTCTCCCGCTGGTCCGGCATCCCGGTGGAAAAGCTGGTAGAGGGCGAGCGGGAAAAGCTGCTGGCACTGGAGGGCACCCTGCACAAGCGGGTGATCGGCCAAAACGAGGCGGTGGAAAAGGTGGCCGAGGCCATCCTGCGCAGCCGGGCCGGCATCGCGGACCCAAACCGCCCCATCGGCAGCTTTTTGTTCCTTGGCCCCACCGGCGTGGGCAAAACCGAACTGGCCAAGGCGCTGGCCGAGTGCCTGTTTGACGACGAAAAGAACCTTGTGCGGATCGATATGACCGAGTATATGGAGAAGTTCAGCGTCAGCCGGCTGATCGGGGCCCCTCCGGGCTATGTGGGCTACGAGGAGGGCGGCCAGCTTACCGAGGCGGTGCGCCGCCACCCCTACAGCGTAGTGCTGTTTGACGAGGTAGAAAAGGCCCACCCGGACGTCTTCAACATCCTTTTGCAGGTGCTGGACGACGGCCGTATCACCGACAGCCAGGGCCGCACGGTGGACTTTAAGAACACCATCCTGATCCTGACCAGCAACCTGGGCAGCGCCCAGATTTTGGACGGGATTGAGGACGGCCGCATCTCAGACGCCGCCCGCGCCGATGTGGACGGGCTTTTGCGCCGACAGTTCCGGCCGGAGTTTCTCAACCGGCTGGACGAGATCGTCTATTATAAGCCGCTCACCAAGGATGAGATCGGCAGCATCGTAGAGCTGCAGCTATCCGACCTGCGCCGCCGGATGGCCGGCCAGCAGTTGGGCCTTGCGGTGACCGACGCAGCCAAGGCCCTTGTTATTGAACAAGGCTACGACCCGGTGTACGGCGCACGGCCGCTCAAGAGGTTTTTGCAGGCCAGGGTTGAGACCCTGATTGCCCGCGAAATTTTAAGGGGTGGCCGCCATGCCGGCAGCACCCTCACGGTGGACACCGAGGGAGGGCAGCTAACGGTACGGTAAAGCCAAGGAGCGCCCGGCAATGGGTTTGCCGGGCGCTCCTTTTTCTGCTTTGGGCCGCCCGCGAAGGCCAACCGCCTTGCCGGGGGCGGGTCAATCCGCTCCGGGCGGGGCGGAGCCGTCCCTCTTTGGGGAGGGCGCGGCGGCCCGGCCCTTGGCACAGCCACTGCACCCACCGCAGCCGGAACAGCCGCCGCAGCCCGGCCCTGCGCCGCCGCGGCGGCGCAGCATCCGCCGGACAGCCCAGGCCGCATAGCCCAGCAGCAGCGCCAGAATCACGCCGTTTGCAAGCATGGCAGGCTCCTTTTGGTCAGCGCGGCGCGCCCCATACGCATATCGGTCAAAAAGGATGCTTTAGGGGGGGCCGCCGGATATTTCCCATTACACGATGCACAGCCCAATGCGGTAAACCAAAAAGGTCACCAGCCAGGCCACCACGATCTGGAACACGGCTACAAAGCCCGCCCACCCCCAGCCACCGGATTCCCTGCGGATGGTGGCGAGGGTAGCGGCGCAGGGCACATAGAGCAGGCAGAACACCATCAGGCAGAAGGCGTTGAGCGGGCCAAAGCCGATGCCGGCCAGCACCCGGGAAAATTCGGCCATGCCGGCGGGGGAGTTGGCGTTGACGATGCCAAACAGCACCGCGCAGCTCGACACCACCACCTCCTTGGCCGAGATGCCGGCAATGAGGGCGACCGTGATCTGCCAGAAGCCCAGCCCGATGGGAGCGAACAGGGGCACCATCCAGCGGCCGATGATCGCGCCAAACCCGGCGGACAGGTCGGCGGCATAGCCCCTGGGGCCAAAGTTGAGCAGCCCCCAGATGAGCAGGGTGGCCACAAAGATGGTGGTACCGGCCTTGCCCAGGTAATCCTTGACCTTGTCCCACACGTAGATGCCCACCGTGCGGGCGTCCGGCATCTTGTACTCGGGCAGCTCGATCAGGAGGTAGTTGACGGTGCGCTTGCGGTCCAGCAGGTGCAGCGCCACCGACACCAGCGCCGCCACCAAAATGCCGATGATGTACATCGAGTAGGCTGCCAACATGGCCCAGCGGCCAAAAAACATCTCGGAAAACAGGATATAGATGGTAAGCCGGGCATTGCAGCTCATAAAGGGGGTAACCAGCATCACCTTATACCGGTCCCGCCTGCTCTCGAGCGCACGGGAGGCCATCAGGGCCGGCACGGTGCAGCCAAAGCCCAGCAGCATGGGGATGAACGCCTTGCCCGAGAGGCCCAGCCGGCTCATCAGCCCCTCCATTACATAGGCCACCCGGGCCATATAGCCGCTGTCCTCCAAAAAGGCCAGCGCGAGAAAGAGGATAAAGATGTTGGGCAAAAAGGTGATGATGGTGCCCACCCCGCCAATCACCCCGTCGATCACCAGCGAGCGCAGGAGCTCCCCCACCCCCAGAGCGGCAAGGCCGTTCTGGGCGGCTGCCGAAAGCCAGTCGACAGCCTGCTCAAAGTACCCCTTGATCCAATCGCCCACCGCAAAGGTGAGAAAGAACACCAGCGCCATAATGCCCAAAAAAACCGGGATGCCAAAAATGCGGTGGGTCAAAACGCCGTCCAGCTTTTCGGTAAAGGCGTCCTGCCGCTGCTTGTGCAGCAGCACCTCGTCGATGATCTCGTCGATAAAGCCGTATTTTTCGTTGATGATCCGGGACTCATAGTCCTCCCCGGCAAGATCCGGCAGCAAGTCCGGGTAGGCCTGGCAGACCTCCTTATCCTGCTCCAGCAGCTTGATGGCGTGCCAGCGGGGGTTGGCAAGGCCGGGGGCCAGCCGCATAAGCTCAGGGATAACCTGGTCGATCCGGTCCTCGATCTCGTCCGAATAAACCATGGCATATTCCTCGTGGTGGTCGTGGGCATGGTGGCTTTGGTAACGATGCTCATGCACAAGGCGATCGGGGTCCGGCCGGTCTTTATGGTGGGCCGCCGCATGCAAAAGCGAATCCAGCCCGGCGCGCTTGCGGGCCGACACCGGGATCACCGGCACCCCCAGCATCTCGGGCAGGCGGTGCAGGTCGATCTCCATACCGCGCTTTTCGACAATGTCCATCATATTGAGCGCCACTACCACCGGCTTGCCCAGCTCGAGTAGCTGCAGGGTCAAATAGAGGCTGCGCTCCATGGTAGAGGCGTCCACCACGTTGATGATCACGTCCACCTCATCGCTGAGGATAAACTGCCGCGAGACAATTTCCTCCATCGTGTAGGAGGTCAGGCTGTAGGTACCAGGCAAATCTACCAGCCGGATGCTGAGATTGTGGTCCCGGATGGCCCCCTCCACCTTTTCTACCGTAACGCCGGGCCAGTTGGCCACCTTGAGGTTGGCGCCGGTGTAGGCGTTAAAAAGGGTGGTTTTTCCGCAGTTGGGGTTGCCGATAAAGCCAATGGTCAGGTCGCCGCCTGGATGCCTATCCCGGTTCATGCGCCCTCACCTGCCTTTCGCACCGTAATGCGGCCTGTGATCTGGCAGCCCAGCGCAAAGCGGGCGCCCCGCAGCTTGATGATGAGGATGCCCTGCCCCTTGCGGTTGATAACCGAAATACGGGTCTGCCGGGTCATGCCCAGCGCCTCCAGGCGGCGCTCCATCTGAAAGGGCAGGTCGATTGATTCCACGATGCAGGCCTGTCCGGCCGCCATATCCTTTAGCAGCATTCCCTTTCCCTCCTTTTTGGAATTCTTCCCTTCTTTTTCAAAGCCTGTCCCCTTTTTGCCCCCCCTCTTTAGACGCAGGCAATAAAGGATCGCCCCCTTTTCTATCCGTCAAGCCGGCGCCCGCAGCCGCCCGGCGGAAGCTGCAAAGCAGGAACCGCCATGTAAAAACGGGCACGCAGCGGGGCCCTGCAAAGGAGCCGGGCAAAAGGGCCAAAGCAGACGGCCCAAACGGCTGCGCAGAAGCCCGTAAAACAAGGGCCTGCGGGGAAACGGCTGGCACCGGGTATGGCAACCCAAAAGGGGGGCCGGGCCCCAAAAAGCCTGCGCGGCAGGGTTTGGCAGGGCGGCAAAGGGCAGCGAAGCGGCATGAGAAAGCCCCGGTCTCAAGACCGGGGCTTTTGAATGGAGCGCAAGCCCCTTCCAATATGGTGCACTCTCAGGGACTCGAACCCTGGGCCCGCTGATTAAGAGTCAGCTGCTCTACCAACTGAGCTAAGAGTGCATATTTGGGGTCTGCGATATGCGTAAACCCTTGTGTGGAGCGGGTTTCCAGCGTTTTTGCTCTCGCTTTAGTACGCTTGGTTGCCCTTGTTTTTTTACCCAAATTTGGGATATACCTTGCCACAGTTGGCCTACCAACTGAGCTAAGAGCGCCTATTTCGGGTCTGCGGTGTGCATAAACCCTTGTGTTTTGCGGATTTGCAGGCTTTTGCATCCGCCTTAGGCCGGCCACTCGCCTAAAGCCTCGCCCAAGCGCGGCCTGCCCGGCCTACCAACAACTGAGCCAAGGGTGGGTATCTTGGGGCCGCGACGTGCGCAGGCCCCTGTGTGGCGCGGGTTTTGGGGCATTTCCCTGGCATACCTGGCCCCATGCCAAGCACTCCCCCGTGCGTCCTGCCCGGCCAAGGGCGCACACCCAGGTACCGCCGGCAAAACCGGCAAATGCCGTCGGGCCCGGAGGGGAAGGGGATATGCCATAGGCAGGGGGCAATAATGGTGACCCGTGGGAGAATCGAACTCCCGTTTGCGGCGTGAGAGGCCGCCGTCTTGACCGCTTGACCAACGGGCCGCATATGGGGCGCAGCCGCGGGGCGGGCTTCTGCCTCCCCCCTTGCGCTGCGCTCCCCCCGCATCCCCCGGCAAGGGCGCATATGCCCCTGCCAAAAGACGCCTGCCCCGGGCTTTTACCCCCGGGATAAAGAGAAAAGCCGGCACCTACCTATTTTCCCGGGTCGTCTCCAACCAAGTATCTTCGGCACAACAGAGCTTAACTACTGTGTTCGGAATGGGAACAGGTGGAACCTCTGCGTCATCGGCACCGGCCATATGCGCGGGCTTTGCGCCTTCGCACTAAGCCTTTACATATTCTCTTGTGAGTGTGCTCTACACAAGCACCCTCAAAACTGAATAGCAACCCTGCTGGCAAATAAAGTACCTCTTTGCAAGATTTGTGGTCAAGCCCTCGACCTATTAGTACACGCTGGCTGAACATGTCGCCATGCTTACACCTTGTGCCTATCAACCTTGTAGTCTTCAAGGGGTCTTACCTGATTACTCAGTGGGATATCTTATCTTTGGGCCGGCTTCACGCTTAGATGCTTTCAGCGTTTATCCGATCCGCACATAGCTGCCCAGCTATGCCACTGGCGTGACAACTGGTGCACCAGAGGTGCGTCCATCCCGGTCCTCTCGTACTAGGGACAGATCCCATCAAATATCCTGCGCCCACGACAGATAGGGACCGAACTGTCTCACGACGTTCTGAACCC